>JBJOKY010000427.1:0-3962 GCA_046045865.1 Pseudomonadota bacterium
CCGAGGTGATGCGCCCGCAGATCGGCGCCGCCGCGCGCGAGCTGGTGCAGTTCCACCAGCGGCGCGGCGACCTGGTCGCCATCGTCACCGCCACCAACGAGTTCGTCACCACGCCCATCGCGGCGGAGTTCGGCGTACCGCACCTGCTGGCGGTCAACATCGAGCGCGGCGCCGTGCCCGCCGGTCAGGCCGCCGAACTCGCGCCCTGGACCGGCCGCATCGCCGGCACACCCACCTTCCAGGCCGGCAAGGTCACGCGCGTCGACGCCTGGCTGGCCGCGCTGGGCCACACGCGCGCCGACTTCGCCTCCGTCACCGTCTACAGCGATTCGCCCAACGACCTGCCGCTGCTCGAACTCGCGAGCCATCCGGTGGCCACCAATCCCACGCCGGCCCTCGAAGCCGTGGCCCGCGAACGCGGCTGGCGCATCCTGAAGCTGTTCGCATGATCAAGAAGTTCATCCGCAAGCTGCTCGGCCGCGGCGACGCTGCCGACGCCCCTCCGGCCGTGCCTGCCGAGCCTGCCGCACCTGCTGTGCCGCTGCCCGCGCCGCTGGGCCAGCGCGTCGAGGTCGGCCGCGAGGTTCACCGCATCGACGACAGGCTCATCGACCACCAGGCCGACAAGGTCGTGCGCACGCTGCAGCAGGCCGGTTACGAGGCCTACATCGTCGGCGGCGCGGTGCGCGACCTGCTGCTGGGGCATCGGCCCAAGGACTTCGACGTCGCCACCAATGCCACACCTGAACAGGTCAAGAGCCTGTTCCGGCGCGCCTTCATCATCGGCCGGCGCTTCCGCCTGGTGCACGTGGTCTACGGCCGCGGGCGCGAGCACGAGAAGATCGAGGTCTCGACCTTCCGCGCCATGATGGACAACGCCGCCGCAGAGCAGGTGGAGGGCAACGAGAAGACCAGCAAGTCCGCCCTGGCCGGCAAGAGCCACGTGGTCGACGCCGCCGGGCGGGTGCTGCGCGACAACGTCTGGGGACCGCAGGACGAGGACGCCGCGCGGCGCGACTTCACCGTCAACGCCCTGTACTACGACCCGGTGCGCGCGGTGGTGGTCGACTACCACCACGGCATCGCCGACGCCAGGAAACGCCTGCTGCGCATGATCGGCGACCCGGCCACGCGCTATCGCGAGGACCCGGTGCGCCTCATCCGCGCCGTGCGCTTCGCTGCCAAGCTGGGCTTCGAGGTCGAACCCGGCACGCGCCAGCCCATGAGGCAGTGCGCCGAGTTGCTGGCCAACGTGCCGGTGTCGCGCATGTTCGACGAGATGATCAAGCTGCTGCAGACCGGCCATGCCCTGGCCAGCCTGGAGGAGCTGGAAAAGCAGGGTCTGCACCGCGGCATCTTCCCCCTGCTCGACGCGGTCCTGGAGGACGCCCACCGCCACGACGGCCAGGAGCAGTTCATCCGGCGCGCCCTGGCCGACACCGACCGGCGCGTCACCGAAGGCCTGCCGGTGGCGCCCAGCTTCATGCTGGCGTGCATGTTGTGGCACGAGGTGCAGTCGCGCTGGAAACGCCTGCGCGAGGACCAGCCCGCCACGCCGGCCCTGCAGGAGGCCATCGACGCGGTGTTCGACGCGCGCATCGGCGACATCTCGGGGCGCGGCAAGCTGGCCGCCGACATGCGCGAGGTCTGGATGATGCAGACACGCTTCGAGCGCCGCACGCCGGCCTCGTGCGCCAGCCTGCTGGAGCAGGCACGCTACCGCGCCGGCTACGACTTCCTGCGCCTGCGCGCCGACGCCGGCGAGGTCGAGGTCGCCCTGGCCGACTGGTGGGCGGCCTACGCCGGCGCCGACGACGAGCGCCGCGCCGAGATGCTGGAAGAGGTGCGGCGCAGCAGCGCCGGTGCGCCCAGGCGCGTGCGTGGTGGCGGTGGCGGTGGCACGGCCCCGCGCAGCCCGCGCACCGCGGCGGGCGACGGTACGGCACCCGTCGAGGCTGACACCGCTGTCGTGCGCCAGGCCGTGCCGGCTGGCGCCGAGGACGGCGACGAAGCCGAGGACGACCCCAGCGCGCCCAACGCCGACTCGCCGTCGCGCAAGCGCAGGCGGCGGCGCCGCAAGCCGGCGGGCGGTAGCGGCGAGGCCGGCGGCCCCGCGCAGCCGTGAGTGATCCGTCCCGTTCGTGGATGGCTGCCGCTGCCTTGCCGACGGGGGCGGCAGCGGCCGAGCTGCCCACCGGCTGGCGGCGCGCCTGGATAGGCCTGGGTGCCAACCTGGGTGACGCCCGCGCCACGCTGGAGGCTGCCTGCGCCGCCCTGGCCATGCTGCCGCAGTCGCGCTGGGTGGCGCGCTCGTCGTGGTATGGAAGCGCGCCGGTCGACGCCACCGGGCCGACCTTCCTGAATGCCGTGGCGGTGCTCGACTCGGGCCTGGAGCCGCTGGCCTTGCTGGACGCCCTGCAGGCCATCGAGCTGGCGCACGGCCGCGAGCGCCCCTACCGCAACGCGCCGCGCACGCTCGACCTGGACCTGCTGCTGTACGGCGCTGCGCCGCTCGATCAGCCACGGCTGCAACTGCCCCACCCGCGGCTGCACCAGCGCGCCTTCGTGCTGGCGCCGCTGGTGGAGCTGGAGCCGGCGCTGCAGCTGGCGCAGGGGCCGGTTGCGGCGCTGCTGGACGCCATCACTGACCAGCCCATCCGGCGCCTGCCAGCGTAGAGCCGAACCCGCGCGATGCTTCGCCTTACTGTGACATGAACTGGCTGTCGCCTCTCCAGTGGCCCGTGGGCCTGCAGACCGTGGTGCTGTTGTCGCTGGCCAACGTGTTCATGACCCTGGCCTGGTACGGCCACCTCAAGAACCTGGCCGACCGGCCCTGGTACGTGGCCGCGCTGGTGAGCTGGGGCATCGCCCTGATCGAGTACCTGCTGCAGGTGCCGGCCAACCGCATCGGGGTGCAGGAATACACCGTCGGCCAGCTCAAGATCACCCAGGAGGTGATCACCCTGTGCGTGTTCGTGCCCTTCTCGGTGCTCTACCTCAACGAGCCGCTCAAGCTCGACTACCTCTGGGCCGGCCTGTGCCTGCTCGGCGCGGTGTATTTCATCTTTCGCAGCTGAGGAGCCACGCGCCGATACCCCGGGCCAGACGCCGGATCTGCGGGCGTCCGCGTCCGGACGGACTGTCACGGAACCGTCATGAAAGCCGCCATAGGCCACGGCTACACTCGCGCCCGTCACAAATTTGTCACGGAGCGTTGCCGGCTTGGCAACGGCCGCCCCTCACCACTGGCGCCGAGCGTCAGGCCCAGGAGCACATCCCACATGTTCGGCAAGCTGCTGCCGCGCGAAGGTAATTTCTTCGAGCTGTTCGACGCCCATGGCAACCGCATCGTCGAAGGTGCACGCGCCTTCGTCGCCATGATCCAGAACTACAACGACCTCACCTTGCGCGAGAAATACGCCGAGGAGGTGTTCAACGCCGAGCGTGCCGCCGACAAGGTCACCGCCGAGGTCAACCGCCTGCTGCACAAGACCTTCATCACGCCGATCGACCGCGAGCAGATCCACTCGCTCATCAACGCCATGGACGACGTGGTCGACCTGCTGCAGGACGCCACCGAGACCATGCAGCTGTACGACGTGCGCGCCGTCACCGAGGAGGTGCTGCGCCTGGGCGACATCTCGGCCAAGTGCTGCGAGCGCGTGCAGCACGCCGTGTCGCTGCTGTCGCAGCTGTCCAAGCCCAGTGCCCACGAGGCGGCGCTCAAGACCTGCGAGGAGATCGACCGCCTCGAATCCGACGCCGACCGCGTCATGCGCGCGGCCATGTCCAAGCTCTTCCGCGAGCAGGAGGACGTGCGCGAGCTGATCAAGCTCAAGGCCATCTACGAGCAGCTCGAATCGATCTCCGACCGCTGCGAGGACGTGGCCAACCTGATCGAGGGCATCGTCCTCGAGAACTCCTGACTGGTCGGGGCTCGAGATGGATGCACAGTCGACCTT
>JBJOKY010000428.1:0-3947 GCA_046045865.1 Pseudomonadota bacterium
TACTGGCCGGTGTGTTGGCCGATGTGTTGGCCGATGTGTTGGCCGATGTGTTGGCCGGCTTGGGCGCGCCACCCGCCGCCTGCGGCTTGGCCAGCAGATCGGCGATCGACAGCTTGCCGTCGGCGCCGCGCACCACCTGGGCGTGCAGGCCGTCGAGCACGACACGGTTCACATGCAGCTGGCGCTGGCTGAGCAGCGGCCACAGCGCCAGGCCCACCTGCGCGCCCTGGATGGACGCGAACTCGGCCTGGGCGTTGTCGCGCTCGGACAGCGACACCGCACCGAGCTTGACGCCCAGCACCGGCCAGATCGACAGCTCGATGCGCCCGGGGATGGCCAGCGTGCGGTGGTAGTCCTGCTGCACCCGCTCGATGGCCAGCGCCTTGTAGTCGTTCGGGTCGAAGCCGAACAGCAGGTAGGCGATGCCTGCGGCGACCAGCGCGAGCAGGCCACCCAGGGTGAGGAGAGCAACTTTGAGTGTTTTCTTCATGGCCCGGCTAGCTTGCCAGCAGTTTGCGATTCTTGCCGTGTCAGGCTGTGCGGGGCAGCGGCGCGAAGCTGCGCGCGCCGGCTTGCCCGCCCGCCCGCCTGCCTGCCCGCTCGCCAGCCTAGCCGCTCCTCCTCGTGGCGCTACGCCGCCTGCAGCTGCCGCGCCGGCACCCGGAACGCCGCGAGGCGCTGTGCATACGGGTCCAGCTCGTCCTCGGGCCGGTCCAGCGGCAGGTCCACCAGGGCGGCAAACCGCGCCGGGCCCACCTGGCCCTGCGCCATCAGCTCGTCCACCACCGCCAGCAGGGCGTCGCGATGGGTGTCGATCAGCCTGGTCGCGCGGGCGTGTTCGGCCTGTAGCAGTGCCTCGATCGGCGCGTTGCTGGCGTCCACGTCGGTGCACAGGTGTTCGTCGTTGCCCTGGCACACGTCGCTGCGGCCGATGCGTGCGCCCTGGCCCAGGTGGCGTACCATGCGCGCCGCCGTCTCGGTGGCCTTGCGCAGGTCGCCCTCGGCGCCGCTGGAGCACAGCTCGGCGCCGAACACCAGCAGCTCGGCGGCACGCCCGGCCAGGCCGGTGCAGATGGCGTCGAGCAGGTTGCGGCGCGACCAGACCTTGCGCGCGGCGTAGACGTTGTAGCCACCCTCGAAGCTCGCCACCTGGATCTTGATCTCCTGCGGCGCGCGGCCGAACAGCAGCGCGTGCACCAGCCCGTGGCCGGCCTCGTGCACCGCCAGCAGGGCGCGCAAATCGGCGTTGCTGCGCTGGCGCAGGCGGCTGATCTCGAACGGCGCGGCGATGGCCTGCTGCTGCCCGCCGCTGTGCGCGATCAGGCTGCGGCCGTCGGCCGTGATGTGCACGGTATCGCCCGCCGCCGCGCCGTGCTCGAGCGCCCACAAGGCGGCCTTGGCCAGCCCGGCGCCCAGGATGGCGTGCAGCGACGAGAACAGCGGCCGCGTGCCCTGGGCCGGGAACACCGCGTTGGCGTAGATCTGCTCGTGCACACACGGTGCCAGCTCGAAGCGCAGGCCGCTGCGCGCCTCGGTCTCGCGGGCGTGGCGGGCGCAGCCCTGGGCGATCAGCTGCTCGTAGGCGTGCCGCGGCAGCGAGGGGTAGACCACATGCACATTGCCCAGCCGCGCCACCTGCTCGGGCTTGAAACGCCGGTTGAGCGCCTGCTTGACGTCGATCACGCTCAGGCTGGACGTCGCGGCGTGGAAGGCGTCGGCATCGCTGTCGCAGTCGTCCACGCTGGTGGCCAGCTCCTCGTACAGCTCGTCGAGGTTGCCGCACACGAACACCAGCAGCCGGCTGTAGTCGGTCTCCCACTGCCGCTGCCGGGTGCTGGCGCGGAAGGCGTGCAGGCGCTCCTGCACCTGCTCGGGCGTCCAGGCCATGATCTCCAGCAGCGGCGTGTCGAGCTTGAGGTTGCGCTTGAGCTCCTGCGCCTCCCAGCTGGCGAGCTTGAAGCGCAGCTGCGCCGCGCCCGCGTCGGCACGTTCGGCGCAGTAGGCGGTGTCGGCGATGGCGGCCTCGATGTCGGCCAGCAGCGACAGCGCCGGCGGCAGCCGGCCGTCGGACAGCAGGGCCCAGACGTCCTGGAAACGCTCCACCCGCAGCTCGCCGCGCTTGGTGTCGATGGTGCGGAAGCGCTGGAACTCGTCCAGCGCCAGGATGCCCGGCTCGCCCTCGCGCACACCCGAGCGCGCCAGCATGGCCGAGATGCTGTGCGCGCTGCGCGCCGAACCCGCGGCACCGTTCGAGAAGCCGTCCATCTGCACCTCGAGGTAGCGGTCGTAACAGCCCAGCAGCTGGGCCAGCCGGCGCACCAGCTGTGTCTTGCCCGTGCCCGTCAGGCCCCACAGGCACACGATGACCGGGCGCGTCACCAGCTCGGGCAGCATGTACCAGGCACGCACGGCATCGATCACGCGGTCGATGATGGCGTCGATGCCGAACAGCTCGGTCTTGAGCTGGGCGGCGATCTGCTGCAGCTGCAGGTTCCTCTGCGCCAGCTGCTCGCGCAATGGCTGCGGCGCTTCATGCATCACTTTTGTCCCCCTCACGGCGCAGCAGCTGCTGCAGCGCCACACGGTCGGCCCGGCGCTGTGCGCCGCGGCTCTGGATGTGCTTGCCCGCGCCGCGCATGCCACGCTGGCCGAGCGCACGCGCCACGGGGTCGCGTGCACCGGGTGCCGCTTCCAGCACCAGCGTCATCGGCTGCTTCATGCGGCGCAAGGCCTTGACCCGCCCCTCCTCGAGGGCGCGGGATCGGAGATGTGAACTCATGGCGGTTTCCGAAAAGCAAAAGCCCCGGCTCGAAGGCAGCGGGGCTTTGCTCTTGCACGCCGCGCGGTCTGAGGCCGTATCTGTGGTGTGAACAGACACGGTTCAGCCGGGGCTCGGGAACCGTGTTCAGTCGATCATCGAGTTGAACAAGGAGGACATGGCAGGGATCTCCGTCATGCGGGCGCCGTCGTTAGCGCCTTCAGCAATGGGGCGGGATTATGCGGGCACCCGGGCCGTCGATCAAGCACCGAAGGCCCCCAGCATGGCCAGCACCCACAGGCCGCCGAACACGAAAGGCACGGCCCGCGCCGCCAGCGCGCCGCGCAAGCCGGTGTGCGGGCTGGGCGTGAGCGGGCACAGGCGGTCCAGGCCCGAGGCGTGGTACTGGCGCGTGATCTCGGCCGTGGCCTCCAGCGCGGCATAGATGCTCACGCCGATCACCCCCGCCACCGTCATGCCGAAGAAGGGAAAGCCGAACACCAGCCAGTGCAGCTTGGCGGTCGACAAGGTGCCGTAGGCCGTGAACAGCAGCCCTTGCGACAGGATCAGCCACATGAGCCGGTGGTTGACCAGGTTGTCCTCATGCGTCCACTGCTCGCGCAGGGCGCGGTAGAGATCCCAGTCGGCGGGGGGCGAGCTGGAGCTGGCGCTGGAGCTGAGGGTTGGCGGTGCAAGATCCGTGGTGTGCATCGTTCAGGCAAGGCAGAAAAAGCAGCTGACAACGCGGCCTTGTGAGCTTGCAATGCCGAAGAAGCAGCTGACAACGCGGCGTTGTGAGCTTGCAATGCCGAAAAAGCAGCTGACAACGCGGCATTGTGAGCTTGCAATGCCGAAGAAGCAGCTGACAACGCGGCGTTGTGAGCTTGCAATGCCCAAGAATCAGCTGACAACGTGGCGTTGTGAGCTTGCAATGCTGAAGAAGCAGCTGACAACGTGGCGTCATGAACTGACAAATCTGCGCGGTTCACTTGCCAGTCAATCCGCGGCCTGCCGCCTCATTCAGCAGTGTCCGAGTGCCCGTCAACATCCGCAAAGGGGTGGCTCCGCATTCGGTGGTGCTTGGAATAAATGCTCATCTACACCCCCAAATAGACGAGTCTGCAACCAGACATACCGGCATTAGCTCATCCCATTACACACAAGCCCCCACCTGCCTTGCGAACTGCAC
>JBJOKY010000097.1:0-15875 GCA_046045865.1 Pseudomonadota bacterium
CACCTTGCCACCCACGGTGCCCACCTCGTTGGCGTGCGAGGCGATCACCGACGCGGGCCGGACCAGGTCGTTGATCACGTAGGCGGCCTCGGCCGGGCCGGTGGTGAAGCCGTCGCCGATGTTCATCACCGCGAGCTTGGCGCCGTAGTGCTGGCGCACCACCAGGTCCTGGTCGGCCGTGATGCCGGTGTCGCCCGACAGGTAGGCTACCAGCCCGTTGCTGAACCTGAGCACGTAGCCGGTCGCCAGGCCCACGTCGCCTGCGATGCCGACCTCCTTCATCGCCTTGCCCAGATCGCCGCCGATGTAGTCGGGGTCCACGCCGTTGCTGTGCAGCGCCGCCACGGTGGCGATGCGCACGCCACCTATGGTCACGCTGCCGCCGAAGCGCGCCAGGATGGAGTTGGCCGGATCGCCGCCGTTGGCGCGCAGCTTGGCGGCGAAGAAGGGCGGCATCTCGCTGCCCGTGACGATCTTGGATTTCTTGGCCAGCGCGATGTTGACCGCGCTGGTGTTGGGCAACGCCGAGACCGAGACGTCGGGCTTGTCGCATGCGCCCGAGTTGGGTGCCTTGTTGTGCGCGTTGCCGACGTGGTCGCCGTGCATGTGGCTGACCAGGATGATGTCGATCCGGCCCAGGCGCGGGTCGGTGGCGCCGGCCACGGTGCGACCCGGGTCGTAGAGCACGCGCGTGCCGTTCGGGTCCTCGAACACCAGGGCACGGTCCTGCGGGCAGAACTCGCCCTCGATGCCGCCCAGCGGCGTGACCTTCACGGTCTGCGGCGCAGCGGCGGTCTGGGCGTGCACGGGGCCGGCCAGCGCGGCGTACAGGGCGGCGTACAGGGCGGCCGCGGCCATCATCCAGCGGGTGGGGTTCATGCGATCTCCTCGGCGGGTTGCAGGACGTACGCCGACGCCGCCTGGGCAGCGCCGGCCTGGGGGGAACGATGGGCGGCGCAGGCCAGCCGGGGCAGCGGGGCCGGTCGGCCCGGGCGGCAGGGTGGGGCAGGGCAGCCGGCCGCGTCAGGCATCGGCGCCGGGCACGCCGTGGCGCACCAGGGCCGACACGTCGGCAGCTGCGCCGATGTCCCAGCAGGCAGCGATCAGCGCGCTGCAGCGCCCGGCGCCCAGCACGGCGTCGGCCATGCCGTGGAACTTGGCCTGCAGCTGCACGTCGCTCATGGGGTTGGCGAGCGAGCCGATGGCGTGCTCGACGAACACGTGCACACGCCGGCCGTCGGTGAGCACGGCGGTGACGTCGGCGCTGGCCTCGTCGATGGCGTCGTCCACCGTGGCCACCACCTTGCGGCGCAGCGCCACCATGTCGGGGCGGTTGACGATGGCGTCGTCGAACTCCTCCTCGGCGGCGCGGCCGAAGCTCAGCCCGGCGGCGCAGCCGTGGTAGACGCTGAACTTGGCCTGCAGGCCGTCGGCCGGTTCCTTCTTGCCGGTCAGCTCGAGCACCAGTGAATGCACCTTGAGCTCGATGCGCTCGATCTGCGCGGGCGTCACGCCCTGGGCACGCAGCCGGGCGCAGGCGTCGATGCTGGGGTGGATGACGATGCCGCAGGCGAAGGGCTTGTAGGTGTTGAAGCTGATCTCGAAGCGCTGTCCCAGCCCGGACGTGATCTCGCTCCAGTCGTTCTTCGTCGAGATGGTCTGCATCATGCCGCGCGGGGCTTCCAGCGCCCTGGGGCTGGCGGTGTAGCCGTGCTGTGCCATCAGCGCGGCCATCAGGCCGGCACGGGCCGCGCCGCCGGGGTGGAAGGGCTTGGTCATGGTGCCGAACTGCTCGCGCATGCCGACGGGCTGCGAGGCGGCGATGCCCAGCGCCATGGCGGTGCGCGACACGTCCAGCCCGAGCAGGCGCGCGCAGGCCGCGGCGGCGCCCAGCGTGCCGGTGCTGCCGGTGATGTGCCAGCCACGGTCGTAGTGGTCGGGGTACATGGCGTTGCCGACGCGGCAGCTCACGTCGATGCCCAGCACCAGCGCGTCGATCAGCGCCCGGCCGCTCGCGCCGGTGTGTTCGGCCAGCGCCAGCGCCGCGCTGGCCACCGGGCCGGCGGGGTGGATGATGGTCTTGAGGTGGGTGTCGTCGAAGTCGAAGGTGTGCGAGCTGATGCCGTTGACGAGCGCCGCGCTGGCCACGTCGACCCGTTCGCGCCGCCCCAGCAGGCTGGCCTGCGCGGCGGGCTGCAGCACCTGCACGGCGGCCAGCGCGGCGCGGGCGGTCTCGTGGTGGGCAGCGCCCACGGCGCAGCCCACCCAGTTCATGAAGGTGCGGTGCGCCTCGTGGTCGACCGCGTCGCTCCAGCCCCGGGCGGGGTGGCGGGCGACGTGTTCGGCCAGCAGCTGCGTGACGGGCGGGGCGTGGTGGTCGGCGGCGACCTGGGTGTTGCGGGCCATGGGGCGCTTGTCCTTGTGCTGGGTCGGGCGGTCTAGCTGTCGAGCTGGATGTTGCGGGCCTTGGCCAGCTCCGTCCAGCGGGTGATGTCGGCGCGGATGAATTCGGCGAACTTCGCGGGGCTCATGGGGTTGGGCTCGACCGCCTCGACCGACAGCCGCTCGCGCAGCTCGGGTGCGGCCAGCACCGCATTGAGCGTGTCGTTGAGCTGCTGCACCATGCCGGGCGGCATGCCGGCCGGGCCGACCACGCCGTACCACTGCTGGGCGTCGAAGCCCTTGTAGCCGGATTCGTCCAGCGTCGGGATGTCCTTGAACTGTGCATGGCGGGCCGTACCCGTCACCGCCAGCGGCCGCACCCGGCCCGAGCGGATGTGCGGCACGGCCGCAGCCAGGCCGGGGAACATGGCCTGGGTCTGCCCGCCGATGAGGTCGGTGAAGGCCGGCGCGATGCCGCGGTAGGGGATGTGCACCATGAAGGAGCCGAGCTGCTGCTTGAACAGCTCCATCGTCAGGTGGGTCAGCGAGCCCGGCCCGGCCGAGCCGTAGCTGACCCTGCCGGGGTTCCTCTTCAGGTAGGCGACGAATTCGGCCAGCGTCGCCACCGGCAGCTCGGTGTTCACCACCAGCACGTTGGGCGTGCCGCCGATCATGCCCACGGGCGTGAAGTCCTTCACGGCGTCATAGGGCAGCTTGCGCGTGGCCGGGCTGGTGCCGTGGGTGGCGACGTAGCCCTGCATCAACGTGTAGCCGTCGGGCGCGGCGCGCGCCGTGGCCTGGCAGGCGATGGTGCCGCCGCCGCCGCTCTGGTTGTCGACCACGAAGGTCTGCCTGAGCGCCTGGCCCCAGCGTTCGGTGACCGTGCGGCCGACGAAGTCGCTGCCGCCCCCGGCCGCCACCGGCACGATGTAGCGGATCGGCTTGCCGGGGTAGGGCGCCTGGGCCCGGGCCGGCAGGCCCAGCAGCGCAGGCGCGGCGGCCTGCAGCAGGGTGCGTCTTCTGATCATGGTGCTGGTCTCCGTTCGGGTACGGTGGCTGGCTGGTCCAGCGTGGCCAGCAGGCGCTGGCGCCCCTGCAGCACGTGGGCCTGGGCCAGCTTGTTGGCGCGTTCGGCCGCGCCCCTGGCGCCCGAGGTGATGGCCTCGAAGATGGCGCGGTGCTCCTTGTTCGAGCGGCGCATGTTGGTGGGCGCGTTGAAGTAGCTGCGCCGGTACAGGTGCAGCTCCTTCACATGGTCGTCATAGGCCTGCCGGGCGCGCTGGTTGTGGCACTGCGTCATCAGCAGGGCGTGGAAGCGCAGGTTGAGCTGGTAGTAGCGCTGCGCGTCGCCGGCCTCGCAGGCGGCGTCCATGCCGGCCAGCAGCTGGCCGAACTCGGCACGGTCGGCCTCGCTGACGTGGTCGGCCGCCTGCTGCGCGGCAAAGCCCAGCAGCAGGGCGCGCAGCTCGTAGATCTCCAGCATCTCGCGCACCGAGATCTCGCGCACGAACACGCCGCGGTTGGGCACGGCCACCACCAGGCCGATGCCGGTAAGCATGCGTATAGCCTCGCGGATCGGACCGCGGCTGGTGCCCATGCGCAGCGCCAGCCCGGCCTCGTTGAGTCGCTCGCCCGGCGCCACCTTGCCGCTGTGGATGAGCTGCTGCAGTTGCTCGCAGATGCCCTGCGCCAGGCCCGGCCCGGCCCGCTCGGTGCGGTCCGGGCCGGCCGCCGGTGGGCGGAGCCTGTGTGGTGCGGAGGCAGTCATGGTGACGTCATGCTAGCGCAGCCGATGCCGGAATTGCGGCACTAAGTGTTTGCGATAGGTGGCCAAGTGTTGACACTTGCCTGACCTTGCCGGTCGTCGGCGACAGGCAGGTGCCGCAGGGCTGCAGGCAGGCCGGCGCGCGGCAGCCGGTGACCGGCTCGCCCGCCTGCAGCTGCCTGCGCTGGATCTGGTCCTGCCCACCCGCGCATGCAGGCCGACCTGCACCTGGGCAGGATCGCGCTGGCAGTCATCGGCGCTTGATGCCCATGCCGCGGTCTCAAGCACCGCAGAGGTCTGCTGCAGTGCAGCGAGCCGGCGTGTACAACGCCCGGGTTGCACCGGCCGACCCACCGGGACAATGCCGCGGAGCGGTGCAGGGTCATGGAGGACGTCGATGTCATGACCGAACTGCCGGCCATCCTGATGGTGGATGACAACCCCACCAACCTCTACCTGCTCAAGGCCATGCTCGACCATACCGGCGTCGAGCTGGTGCGGGCCGGCTCGGGCGCCGAGGCCTTGCGCCAGGTGTTGCAGCGCGATTTCGCGCTCATCCTGCTGGACGTGCAGATGCCGGGCATGGACGGCTTCGAGACCGCCGAGCTGATCCGCCGGCGCGAGCGCTCCAGCCGCACGCCCATCGTCTTCGTCACCGCGCATGCGCCCGACAGCGCCATGCTGCTCAAGGGCTACGAGTGTGGCGCGGTGGACTACCTCTACAAGCCGGTCGACCCCACCGTGCTGCGCAGCAAGGTCGAGGTCTTCGTCGCCCTTTTCCGCAATGCCGAACTGCGCGCGCACAACGCGGCGATGGAAGCCGCCAACCGCCAGCTCGCGGCTGACCTGCAGGTGCAGGCCGAGCTGGCCGAACAGCTGGCCCACCTGACGCGCCACGACCTGCTCACCGGCCTGCCCAACCGCACGGCGCTGGAGCAGCACCTGGCCGAGGCCCTGGCCGGCGCCCAGCCGCGCGGGCGCAGCGTGGCGGTGGCCATGGTCCACCTGCAGGGCATTCGCGGCGTGATCGACACGCTGGACCACGCCGCGGGCGACAGCCTGCTGCGCGAGGCAGCCACCCGGCTGCGCCGCGTGGCACGCGCCGCCGACCTGGTGGCACGGTTCGAGGGCGACGAGTTCGCCCTGCTGCTGGTCGACCTGGTCGAGGCAGCCGACGCGCTCAGCGCCGTGGGCGCGGCGCTGGCGGCACTGGCGCCGCCCTTCGTGCTGGCCGGGCAGGAGGTGTCCGTCACGGCCAGGATAGGCATCGCGGCCTCGCCGCACGACGGTCGCGACGCCGCCAGCCTGCTCCAGGCCGCCAACATCGCCCTGGGCCAGGTGCAGGCCGAGGCCGGCAGCGGCTGGTGCTTCTGCACCCACGAGCTGGCCGCGCGCAGCCAGCGCCGCTTCGCGCTCGAGCACGGCCTGCGCCATGCGCTGCAGAGCGACGAGTTCGTGCTGCACTACCAGCCGCGCGTGGTGCTGCCCGACTGCGGCCTGTGCGGCTTCGAGGCGCTGCTGCGCTGGCGCAGCCCGCAGCTCGGACTGGTCGGGCCGGGCGAATTCATCGCGCTGGCCGAGGACACCGGCCTGATCGTGCCCATCGGCGCCTGGGTGCTGGCCACCGCCTGCCGCCAGGCGCAGGACTGGCTGGACAGCGGGCTCGACTGCCAGGTCATGGCCGTGAACGTGTCGCCGCGCCAGCTCGGGCACGACACCATCGTGGCCACGGTGCAGGCTGCGCTGGACCAGGCCGGGCTGGCGCCGGCGCGGCTCGAACTCGAGATCACCGAATCCTCAGCCGTGCTCGACGACGAGGACTGCCTGCGCCGGTTGCGCCAGATCAAGGGCCTGGGCGTGAGCATCTCGATCGACGACTTCGGCACCGGCTACTCGAGCCTGAGCTTTCTCAAGAGCTTCCAGTTCGACCGCATCAAGGTCGACCGGTCCTTCATGCGCGACATCGGCAGCGACCCGACCAACCGCGCCATCGCCGCGGCGGTGGTGGCGCTGTCGCGCGACCTGGGCATCCCGGTGCTGGCCGAAGGCGTCGAGACCGAGGAGCAGGTCAGCTTCCTGCGCGAACATTGCCTGGGCGCCGACCCGGGCTGCGAGATCCAGGGCTACCTGTTCAGCCACCCGCTGCCGGCCGACCAGTGCACCAGCCTGCTGGGCCAGCACAGGCGGCTGAACTGATTGTCCGTCATGCGTCGCCCGCCACCCGCCGACCGCCCGCGCGATGCCGGCCCTGCACCATGAGCCAGGCAACCTTCGGCCTGAACCTGGACGAGGCGCCCGGCGTGTTCATCGTCGTGGCTGGCGACGGTAGCGGCGGCGGCGGCGAGGTGCTGGGCTGGAGCCTGGGCGCCCAGGCCACCTTCGGCCATGCGCCGCAGGAAGCGATCGGGCGCCGGCTGGACGAGCTGATCGGTGCGCCCGGCAGCCACGAGAGCGAAGCACCGCCGCGGCGCAGCGACGACGACGGCAGCCTGTTCAGCCACGAGGTGATACGCCGTCGCCAGGACGGCGCGCTCATCTACGTCAACATGGCCAGCCGCGCGCTTGGACCCGGCCCCGACGGCCGCCCGCGCGTGGCGATCAGCCTGACCGAGGTCACGCACTTCAAGATGCAGCGCGACTCGCGCCTGCTCGCCGCGCGCTACAGCGAGCTACTCGAGCCCACGCCCGACGCCGTCGTGATCGTGAACCACACCGGCCGCATCGTGCTGGTGAACCACCAGACCGAGCTGCTGTTCGGCTACGGCCGCGACGAGCTGCTGGCCGCGCCGGTGGAGCTGCTGCTGCCGGTGGCGGCGCGCCCGGGCCATGTGGCGTACCGCCAGAGCTATGTCGCCCGGCCGCACATCCGGCCCATGACGAACGGGCTGGCGCTGCAGGGCCTGCACCGCGACGGGCACGAGTTCCCGGTCGAGATCAGCCTGTGCCCGCTGCACAGCGAGGTCGGCCCGCTGGTGATGTCGGCGGTGCGCGACATCACCGAGCGCCGCCGCGCCGAGGAGAAGTTCCGCAGCCTGCTCGAGTCGGCGCCGGACGCCATGGTCATCGTCGACGCCGGCGGGCGCATCGTGCTGGTCAACGGCCAGACCGAGCGGCTGTTCGGCTACGCGCGCAGCGAGCTGCTGCAGCAGCCCATCGAGATGCTGGTGCCGGGGCGCTTCCGCGAGCGCCACCCCGGTCACCGCGCCCACTATTTCGGCGACCCCCGGGTGCGGCCCATGGGCGCGGGGCTGGAGCTGCAGGGCCTGCGCAAGGACGGCACGGAGTTCCCGGTCGAGATCAGCCTGAGCCCGCTGCGCACCGAGGAGGGCACGCTGGTGAGCAGCTCCATCCGCGACATCACCGAGCGGCGCCGCGTCGAGCGTGCGCTGCACGACAAGAACCTCGAGATCGAACGCGCCAACCGTGCCAAGGACAGCTTCCTGGCCACCATGAGCCACGAGCTGCGCACGCCGCTCAACGCCATCATCGGCTTCACCGGCGTGCTGCTGATGAAGCTGCCCGGTCCGCTCACTGCCGAGCAGGAAAACCAGCTCGGCATGGTGCAGTCCAGCGGCAAGCACCTGCTGTCGCTCATCAACGACCTGCTCGACCTGGCCAAGATCGAGTCCGGCAAGGTCGAGCTGCAGCTCGCGCCGCTGGCGCTGCAGCCACTGGTCGAGGGCGTGGCGGCGACGCTGCGCCTGGCCGCCCGCGACAAGGGCCTGAGCCTGGAGCTCGCCCTGCCCGATACGGAGCTGGTGGTCTGGAGCGACCGGCGCGCGTTGCAGCAGATCCTGATCAACCTGACGAACAACGCCATCAAGTTCACCGACCAGGGTGGCGTGACGATGGTGCTGGAGGAGACGGCCGGCGACAGCGCCGCGGCCAGCGAGGTCCGCCTGTCGGTGATCGACACCGGCGTGGGCATCCGCGCCCAGGACCAGGGCCGGCTGTTCGAGGCCTTCACCCAGCTGGGACCGCCCGCCGGCCGCAGCCGGGTCGAGGGCACCGGACTGGGCCTGTACCTGTGCAGCCGGCTGGCCGAGATGCTGGGCGGGCGCATCGAGTTCGAGAGCCGCCACGGCCAAGGCAGCCGTTTCACGCTGGTGCTGCGGCGCCGGCCCGCGGCGTGAGGCCCGCCATGCCTGCGCGCGTGCTCGTGATCGAGGACAACCCCGCCAACGCGCAGCTGATGGACTACCTGCTGCGCTCCTTCGGCTGGCTCACCCAGGTCGCCTTCGACGGCGAGACCGGCGTGGCCATGGCGCTGCACGAGCGCCCTGACCTGGTGCTGTGCGACATCCAGCTGCCCGGCATCGACGGATTCGAGGTTGCGCGCCAGCTGCGCCTGGCCGATGCGCTGGCCGGCCTGCCGCTGGTGGCGCTGACCGCGCTGGCCATGATCGGCGACGACGAACGCATCCTGCGTCACGGCTTCGACGGCTACATCTCCAAGCCCATCGACCCGCAGCGCTTCGCCGTGCAGCTGGGCCGCTACCTGCCGGGTGCCGCGCCGGTGCCGACCGGTCCACCCACCGAGCCCGCGGCGGCCGGGCTGCGCCCGCGGCCCGTGCGGCAGGCCACCATCCTGGCGCTGGACGACACACGCTACAACCTGGCGCTCAAGCGCAGTCTGCTCGAACCGCATGGCTACGAGGTGCTGACCACGCAGACCATGGCCGAGGCGCTGGCGCTGGCCCGTGCACGGCGGCCGGACCTGATCATTTCCGACGTCGGCATGTGCTCCGGCGACGGCTTCGAGTTCATCGCCACGCTCAAGGCCGACGCGGCGCTGCGGGCCATCCCCGTGCTTTTCCTGTCGTCCACCCACTGGGACGCGCAGTCGCGCTCGCGCGGGCTGGCGCTGGGCGCGGTGCGCTACCTGCGCCGCCCGATGGACTCGCAGCTGCTGCTGGCCGAGATCCGCGCCGTGCTGCGCGAGCACGGCGGCACCGGCGCATGAGCGCCGGACCCGGGGGCAGGCAGGCCCGGCCCGCGCCTGCCGGGCGTCAGCCGTTGGGCTCGCCGATCTCGAGCGCCGGCAGGACGATGCGGTCGCGTCCCAGGCTCAGGGTGAGCTGGTAGCTGCCTGCCGGCACGCCGTCGATGCGGAACTCGCCGAGCTCGTCCAGCACCGCGCGCCGCGTGGCCGGCAGTGCAGAGCCGGCTGGACCGCCACCTTCGGCGCCGGTCGGGCAGGTCTGCAGTTCAAGCTCACCCGATTCGTCGGGCCCGAGGATCTGCCCTGTCAGCACATGGCCGCCCAGCCCGGCGCGGATGCGCAGGTCGATGTCGCGCCCCCCGGCATTGAACAGCAGGTGACGCGTGTCGCCGCCGGCCGAGCGCAGGCCTGCTGCCATGGCCGGCTGGCGCCAGCTGTCGAAACCGAGCACCGCCTGCACGACGCGCACGGCGGCCGTGACCACGTCGGCCAGACCGACCCGGGCTCCCGTTGCTGGCGCCGCCGTCGCGGTGGACCGCGGCTGCGCAGCAGGTGCGCGCGCCTGCCACAGCGCCAGGGCGGCCTGCACACAGTGCGGCGGGGCGTCGTCCAGCGCGACCGCACGCTGCACCAGGCGGGCCCAGTCATCGTCGTTCAGGCCGTGCAGGGGCGGCACATCGTCGGGAGGAGGTTCTCGCATGCGCAACAGAGCGGCCGGCACGCCGCCAAATACATCACGTCGCGAAAAATTGATAACCGGCCTGCGAGCGGCGGCAGGCCACCTGCCAGCCGGCCTTCAGCCGACCAGCCGGCGCAGCTTGTCCAGGCAGCGTGCGCGGGTCGGGCCGATGCTGCCCACGGGCGTGCCCAGGCGGCGCGCCACCTCGTCGTAGCCCAGGGCCTCGTCGCTGTCGCGGAAGATCAGGCCCAGCAGCGTGCGACAGCGTTCGTCCAGGCGCTCGAAGGCCAGCCGCACCTGGTGGAGCTGCTGCAACTCGCCCAGCTGCTCCTCGGCCGAGGGGCTGTCGTCGGCCAGATCCCAGTCGGGGCGGGCGGCGCCGTCACCGTGTGTGTCGTCGTCGTCGCCCTGGCTCATGGACACCAGGCGCTGGCCGTGGCGCAGCACCAGCAGCGCCTCGCGCCGCGCGGTGGTGACGATCCAGGCCTGCAGCCGGTGCGGCTCGGCGATGCGCGGCAGGTGTTCCATCAGGCGGGTGAACACGGTCTGGAAGACGTCGGCGGCAGTGTGCTCGTCCAGGCCCATGCGTCGCACGATGGCGTGGACCAGGCGCTGGTAACGCCGCACCAGCACGCCCCAGGCCGCGCCATCGCCCTGGCGGCAGCGCGCCACGAGGGTGGCGTCATCAGCGGCGTCATCGGCGGCGGCAGTCAGGTCGGGCGGCATGGCAAGGGACGGGGTGAGGAGAGTGGACACGGGGCCAGGCTGCCGCTGCGGCGCCTGCCCCGGGGCGGGCGCGCCTGCAGTGAAGCAACAAGCATTCCGTGCACGGCCGGCCGCCGTGGTCAGAACCGGTTGCGCACGCTCAGGCCGACCTGGAAGCGTGCGCTGGCCTGGTTGAAGCCGCGTGCGGCGTGCAGCTCCCAGCGCGTGGCGCCGGTCGTCAGGGCGGTGAAGGCGGTGAGCTCGCTGAGCGGGCCGAGCGAGCCGGCAGGCTGCTGGTAGTCGTAGAACGCGCCGCTGACCCAGCCGGCCGGGCCGGGGTGCTGCAGGCCGATCTCGCCGTAGGCGCGCCGGCGCGTGCCCTGCGCCGTGCCGGTGTCGGCCGCGGCGGCACTGCTGCTGGCGCCGACGCGGCTGGCGCTGCCCGCGCCGCGCAGCCCGGCGTGGCCGAACACGGTGGTGCGGCCCCAGCCGCGCATGGCCTCGACCTGCAGGGCAACGTCGCGCCGGCCCGAGCCCAGGCTGCGGCCGGCATCGCCGTTCGCACCCTTGACCTTGAGCGTGAGGTCGTAGCCGGTGCGGTCGATGTCCACCTCCTGCAGCTCCCAGCTGGCCTTGTACCAGGCGTCGCCCCAGCCGCTGGCGGCGTTGAGCTCGCCGCTGGCCGCGGCCGCAGCGTCGGTGGTGTCGCGGCGCCGCCAGCTCACCCAGGCGAGCTGGGCCTGCAGCGTCATGCGGCCTTGCTGGTAGCGCAGCAGCCAGGGCAACTGCGTCAGTGCGGTGCGGCCGTCGATGCGGTCCTGGTAGCTGCCGTGCTCCACGCCGTACTGCATGTCGATGCGCGCCCGTGTCGCGTTGCCGGTGTCTGCCTGCGCCAGCAGCGGGAGCAGCGCGAGCACCACGCAGGCAGCGGCGACGACGGTGGGCACGAAACCGCCGGCCGGTGCCGGGCGGGTGGACTGGTCCGGTGCAACAGGGCGGGTGGGTCGGATGGGCAGCATGGGGGCTCCTGCAGGGGGCACACGCCGGTGCGGCGTGGTGGGTGGTGGCTTGATCCTGGGGGCAGGGGGTGCAGCCCGCCGTGCGGCGGGCCTGCGCGTGTGGCCAGGCTCAGGCCAGGCTGGTCGACGTGACCAGCGCGCCGACCTTCTCGACCTTCTCGGGCTTCTGCGGCTTCTCGACCTTCTCGACTTTCTCCACCTTCTCCACCTTCTCCACCTTCTCCACCTTCTCCACCTTCTCGGGTTTCTCGACCTTCTGCACCTTTTCAACCTTCTCCACTTTCGCGGCCTTCTCGGCCTTTTCCGCCTTCTCGGGCTTGTGCACCTCGACCTTCTCGGCCTTTTCCGTCTTGCTCACCTCGCTGCGCTCGGCGCGGCCGCCGCGGTTCGAGCCGGTGATGCCGGCATGACGTGCCGGGTTGTCTTCCGCGCCGGCCTGGCGCAGCGGGTTGTCCTCGACGCCGGCCTGGTGCGGCACGAGGTCGTCCGCTCCCTGGCGGGCCGCCGCGTTGTGGCTGCTCATGGCGAACACGGTGGTGATGGCCAGCGCGATGATGTGTGCTTTCATGATGTCTTCCTTGATGGTGTGAGGCATGCCGTCAGGACCGTCCTGATCGGGTTGTCTTCATGGGATTGATTCCCATGTGGGACTATTTCCCATATGCATGCCGCGTGCCAACCCGGCAGGCCGGCAAATCAAGCACTTGCGGCAGCTGCGCACGGCATGGCACGGCCGGGGTGGGGCATATCCACCCCCGCAGCTGGGTCAGGTCACCCGTTGTGTGGTGCGCCGGCCGGGCTGGCACGGGTCGTGGTCCGACCGGCTCAGGCCGGCCCTGCGCGCCCAGGCTGCGGATGCATCAGCCGCTGCGCAAGATCGTCCCCGGTGGCCATCAGGCTGCCAGGGGATGAACGATGAGCTGGATCAGGGGCGACATCGCCGTGATGGCAACGACACGCACCCGCCTGGACGGGGCGTGCCGGTCACCGGCTACACCATGGGGTGGACCCGGCCGACGCCGGTGTACGCACTGGGCCAGGCGCTGACTTCGCCGGCGGCCGTGCTGCTGGCGCTGCTCGCGCTGCTGCTGTGCCTGACGAGGACGGGCCGGCGCGCCGCACCGGCCCTGCAGCGCCCGGCCCTGGGCCTGGTGCTGCTGGTCGGTCTGGCGCTGCTGGCCAAGGCCGTGCGCCTGCTGGCAGCGGGTGTGCCGCTGGCCGAGCTGCTGCCGCCAGCGCCGATCGAGCTGCTGCTCGACGGCGCCGGCCTGGCCGCCGCCCTGGTGCGCCAGGACGCCCTCGTCGTGCTGTCCTGCGCCTTGTTCGCCTGCACCTGCCTGCGCGCCGCGCGGCGGGCCGGTGGCGCGCTCGCGGCCCGCCTGGTGCGTGCCGGCCTGCAGGCCGCCAGCCTGGTGCTGGTGCTGATCGCGGCGGCCGAACTGGCGCACTACGAGATGACCGGCCTGAACGGCTCGGGCCCGCTGCTGGCCTATGCGCTGCGCCACGTCGGCGACATCGGCGGCTTCGTGCGCAGCGAGTTCGACGCCCGTCTGGTCGTGGCCTGCGTCATGCCGCCCGCGGTGTGGGCGGCCGGCGTGCTGCTGCTGCTGCTCGGGCCGGGCCGTGGCACCTGGCGTGGCCAGCCTGCCGCCAGCCAGCCTGCCGCGGGCCGGCCGGCGCCCGGCACCGGCTGTGTCGTGTGGCCGCTGCTGCTGTGCGCCTGGTGGCTGCCGCCGGTGCACCAGGCGCAGTTCGCCCGCCTGGCCGCCAGCCCGCTGGCCACACTGGGCTTCGACGTGGTGGTCCGGCCGCTGCTGCCCGAGGCCCCGGCACCGGCACGGGCCGACCTGGACGCGTCCGCCGGTCCCACACACTGGCTGCCCACCGCACACACGCGGCGCCACAACGTCGTCGTCGTCATGCTGGAGTCGGTGCGCGCCAGCGCCACCGGCCTGGCCGACCCGGCGCTGCGCACCACGCCCTTCCTGCAGCAGCTGGCCGCACGCTCGCTGGTCGTCGACCACATGTACGCGACCATGCCGCGCACCTCGGCGGCCTGGGTGGCGACGCTGCAGGGCCAGGTGCCCGGCACCAATGCGGCGCTGATGTCGTGGGCCGCGCGCGAGGCACGCCAGCCGCAGGCACCCAGCCTGCCGCGCCTGCTGCGCCCGCTGGGCTACCGCTCGCTGTTCGCGGTGCCCACGCACCTGGACTACGAGAACGAGATCCAGGTCATCCGCAACATGGGCTACGACCGCCTGGTCACGCTCGACCAGCTCGCCGGCGAGCCGCGCCTGAACTACTTCGGCGTGGCCGACCGCGCGCTGCTGGCGCCTGTGCTGCAGTGGGTGGACGAGGGCAGCCAGGGCAACGACGGCAGCGTGCCCGGCGCGCCCTTCCTGCTGGTGGTGATGACCAACGTCGGCCACCACCGCTACGAGCTGCCGCCCGGCTGGCCGGTGCAGCGCCACGCCGAGAGCAGCGACCCGGATCTGAACAACTACCTCAACTGCGTGGCCTACGTCGACGCCTACCTGCGCGACCTGCTGCAGGGCCTGGCCGAGCGGCACCTGCTGGACTCGACCGTCGTCGTCGTGCTGGGCGATCACGGCGAATCCTTCGGTGAACACGGCCTGCGCCTGCACGGCCTGTCGCTGCACGAGGAGGCGCTGCACGTGCCGGCACTCATCCATGCACCCGGCCTGGCCGGCGCGGGCGGGCGCATCGGCGGCCTGCGCCAGCAGATCGACGTGCTGCCCACCATCGCCGAGCTGCTGGGCCTGCGCAGCGCCGGGCGGCCGCTGCCTGGCACCTCGCTGCTGCAGCCGGTGCCACCCGGGCGGCGGCTGCACTACTCCAGCAACATCGAGGACGTCGCGCTGGCCCTGCGCGACGGCCGGTTCAAGTACATCCACCACTTCGGCCGCGCGCCCATGGAGGTCTACGACATCGAGGCCGACCCGGGCGAACGCGTCGACCTGGCCGCGGCCACCCCGCCCGCGCTGCGGCGCCGGGTCGAGGCCGACCTGCACGCCTGGTACGAGCAGGTCCGGCTGGCCATGCTGCACCCGGCCCCGCCGCCGCAGCAGCAGCGCGAGCCCGCCCGCGCCGTCTGCGCGCCCTGCACCCCGCAGCCCCCAGGAGCGAACCATGCGTGGACACCCGACTGAAGCGGCACGGCCCGACCCGGCCGCAACCGACCCGGCCGCACCCGACCTGACGGTACCCGACCTCAACCCCGCCCTGCCGATCTACCGCCACAGCCTGCTCGCGCCGCAGGCGCTGGCGCTGGCCGGTGACGGCCACGCACTGACCTATGCCGAGCTGGTACAGCGCGCTGCCGGCCTGGCCGCACGCCTGCGCCAGGCCCGCACCTGGCCGCGCGCCGGCGCACCGCGCCCGCGCGTGGGCGTGCTGGCCTCGCGCAGCATCGACGCCTGCGTGGCCGCACTCGCGGCCTTCTGGGCGGGCGCCGTGTACGTGCCGCTGGGCAACAAGGCGCCGGCGCAGCGGCTGGTGCAGCTGCTGGCGCAATGCGAGCTGTCGGCCCTGGTGGCCGACGCGCAGGGCGCGAGCATCCTTGGCGATGCGGCAGCAGGCCGGGCGGTGCTGGCGGCCGGCCCGCCGTGCGTGTGCGTGCCCGATCCGGCCGGCCTGGTGCTGCCTGCGGGCAGCGCGGTGGAGGTGGAACTGGTCAGCGTGGACGCCTTGTCCGCCATGCCGGCTGCCGCACCTGTCGCTCCACCCGTAGATCCACCCGCTGCCATGGTGGCGGGCGACACCGCCTACATCATCTTCACCTCGGGCACGACCGGCGTGCCCAAGGGCGTCGTGATCCCGGCCGGGGCGATGGCCGCCTTCCTCGGCGCCATGGCCGGGGTGCTGGGCCTGGGGCCGCAGGACCGTGTCCTGGGCACCTTCGAGTCGACCTTCGACGTGTCGATCCAGGACATGTTCTGCACCTGGCAGGCCGGCGCCTCGCTGCACCTCCTGCCAGCGACCCAGGTGATGAATGCCGCGCGCATGGCGCGCGAGCAGCGGCTGACGGTGTGGGCCTCGGTGCCCTCGCTGGTGGCGCTGCTGCGCCAGGTCAGGGCGATCGAGCCGGGCAGCCTGCCCGACCTGCGTCGCAGCATGTTCGGCGGCGAGCCGCTGCCGGTCGGCCTGGCCGCGGCCTGGCGTGCGGCCGCGCCCAATTCGACCGTCGAGAACCACTACGGCCCGACCGAGGCCACGGTGGCCTGCCTGCGCCAGCCGGTCGGCGCCGCACCGCCGCTCACGCCGGGGCGCGACTGCGTCGCCCTGGGCCGGCCGCTGCCGGGCTGCGACATCGCCGTGCTGGACGAGGCCGGCGAGCAGCTGCCCGACGGCTGCCGCGGCGAA
>JBJOKY010000098.1:0-12465 GCA_046045865.1 Pseudomonadota bacterium
CAAGTGCTGTAGGCACCCGCCGAAGAAGTCCAGCCTGTCTGGTTGTTGCTGAAGTAGACGACGGATCCTTGCGCGGCGTTGGCCGCACCGATGGCGCACGCAACGAGGACACATCCCTTCCACCACGGTCTCAGACTCTTGCATAGTCGGTTCATTGGTTCCCTCCTCCGTTGCAAAGTGCGGAGAGCGCAGTCACGAATGCGACCCGCTCTTGCGTTGACAAGCCATCCATCCACGCCGTGAACGCTTCGGGCGTCGACTGCCCGGAGATCGCGACAATCGCCTCCCACGGCAGATCTGACGAGCTGGCCTCCTGGGCAGCCGATTCGGCACTCGCCAAACCGATCCCCTCGACACAGCCTTCGCACGCGGGAACGCCGCAACCCGTCGCGCCGAACCGCCGGCCGGTCAACATGGTGTTCCAGCACCTGGCCCTCTTCCCCATGATGAACGTGGCCGACAACATCGGCTACGGCCTGGCGCGGCGCGGGCTGAAGGCGGCGGACATCAAGGCCAAGGTCGAGGCCATGCTGGCCCGCGTGGGCCTGGCCGGCGCCGGCAGCAAGCGCCCCGACCAGCTCAGCGGCGGGCAGAAGCAGCGCGTGGCCATCGCCCGCGCCCTGGTGCTGGAGCCGGCGCTGCTGCTGCTCGACGAGCCGCTCGGTGCGCTCGACCTCAAGCTGCGCGAGCACATGAAGATCGAGCTCAAGCAGCTGCAGGCCGACTTCGGCACCACCTTCGTCTACATCACGCACGACCAGTCCGAGGCCCTGGTGCTGTCCGACCACGTGGCGGTGATGAACGCCGGGCGCTTCGAGCAGGTCGGCACGCCGCAGCAGCTTTATTACCAGCCGGCCACGGCCTTTGTCGCCGGTTTTGTCGGCGCCAACAACGCCCTGGCCGGACGGGTGGAACGCGTGGCGGGCAGCGATGTGCTGGAGATCACCACGGCCCAGGGCCTGCGCCTGCACGCGCGGCCGGGCGGGGCGGCGCTGGCGGACGACGGTGCTGGCGGCGGCTTGCGCGCGGGCGACCCCGTCAGCGTCTACGTGCGCCCCGAGGCCATGACGCTGCAGCGCGTCAACACCACCGCCGTGCCCGCACCGGTGGCCGAGGCCGGCGCCAACGTGCTGGTCGGCCAGGTCGCCAGCCTGCTGTTCGACGGCGCCAACTCGGCCGTGCTGGTGCGGCTGCGCCCGGGCGCGGCGGCAGGCAGCGCCGGCCGCGGCGAGGCGGCGCCGGACGCCGCGGTGGAACTGCGCGTCGCCCTGCCGCAGACCGGTCAGTTCGCCGACCTGCAGGCGGGCGAGACGGTGGCCTGCCGCTTCGATGCGGACCGCGCCCTGGCCTTTCACCACGCCTCGGCATGAAACGGCGCGCCTCATGAAGCACCCCGGCACGCGCCTGCTGCTGATGCTGCTGCTGGCCCCCGGCCTGCTGTGGCTGCTGGGCCTCATCGTGCTGCCGCAGCTCGATCTGGCCGTGCTCTCGCTGCGCGTACGCGTGGCGCCGCGGGTCTACGAGCCCGGCCTGGCGCAGTACCGCACCTTCATCGAGGAGCCGCTGTACTGGCACACCTTCGTGCGCACGGCGCTCATGTCCATCATCGCCACCGTCGCCACGCTGCTGATCGCGTTCCCGATCGCCTGGACCATCGTCAAGCTCACGCGCGGGCGGGCGCAGGCGCTGCTCTTCGTCGCCTGCCTCATCCCCTTCTGGATCAGCGAGACGGTGCGCACCCTGGGCTGGACGCTGCTGCTGCACGAATCGGGCGTGCTGCCCCAGCTCATGGTCGGCCTAGGCTGGACGCCCGCGCCGGTGGAGCTGCTGTACCACGACGCCACCATCCTGCTCGGCCTGGTCTACAGCTCGCTGCTGTTCATGGTGGTGCCGCTCACCGCGGCGCTGGACAGCCTGGACGACGCCTGGGTCGAGGCGGCCACCAACCTGGGCGCGGGTGCCGGCAGCATCCTGCGCGACATCGTCATCCCGCACGCCGCACCGGGCATCGCCGCGGGCTGCATCGTGGTGTTCATGCTCACGCTGGGCAACTACCTGACGCCCACGCTGCTGGGCGGCAAGAACTCGCTGTGGTTCACCGAGCAGATCTACACCCAGTTCATCACCCGCTTCAACTGGGAGCAGGGCGCGGCCTTCGGCTTTCTGCTGCTGGGGCTGTCGACGGCCATCGTCTGGGCCGCCCTGCGCCTGAGCGGCCAGCGGTTTGACGACGTGATGCGGAGGGCCTGATCGATGCCGATGCCGATGCCGATGCCGATGCCGATGCCGCCGCGGATGAGGAAGCTGCGCCCATGATCGCCAGCCTGCCCCTGAGCCGTGCAGCGCGGGCGGGCGTGTGGCTGTACGCCGCGGCCTTCTTCGTCTTCCTCTTCCTGCCGCTGGTGGTGGTGGCGGTGTTCGCCTTCAACGACGCGCCCTACCCGGCGCCGCCCTGGCGCGGCTTCACCCTGGCCTGGTTCACGGGCGACGCGGCCATCCAGCGCGTCGGCCTGTTCGGCGATGCGGCGCTGCTGCGCAGCATCTGGACCAGCGTGATCGTCGCCAGCTGGGTGACGCTGCTCAGCGTGCTCGTGGGCACGGCCAACGCCTTCGTGCTGGAGCGGGCGCAGTTCCGCGGCAAGGGCGCCCTGGGCCTGCTGATGCTGGCGCCGCTGGTGGTGCCGGGCGTCATCCTGGGCATCTCCATCCTGGCGTTTGCCAGCCGCATCGCCAACCTGGCCGACGACCTCTGGGGCCTGGAGCTGGACTGGATGCGCCCCGGCCTGCCGCTGGTGGTGGCGGGGCAGTTCGCCTACATCGTGTCGATCGCCACGCTCACCATCGCCGCCCGGCTGAAACGCTTCGATCACACGCTGGAAGAAGCCGCCTACAACCTGGGCGCCAGCCGGCCGGCCGTGCTGTGGACCATCACCCTGCCGTATCTGCGCCCGGCCCTGCTCGGCTCGGGCGCGATCGCCTTCCTCATGAGCTTCGAGAACTTCAACACCACGCTGATGCTGGTGGGTTCCGATGCACCGCTCACCATCCTGATGTACGGCCGCATGCGCGAAGGCGCCACGCCGGTGCTCAACGCGGTGAGCGTGTTCCTGATGCTGGCCTCGGCCGCCCTGGCGCTGGTCATGATGCGGCGCCCGCGCGCAGGCTGAGCGACGGCCAGCCGGCGCCGGCCGCCAGCCGCCAGCCCTCAGTAGTGCGGCGGCAGCTCGTCGCGCAGGCTGCGCGGCGTGCCGGCCTGCTGGCCCTCGGCGGCCTGCTGGCGCAGCTGCGCCACCTCGCGGGCAAGACGGTCGATCTGCTGCTGCTGGCGCGCCACGATCTGGTTCAGGGTGTCGAGCAGGTCGTCGGCATAGCTGGCCTTGACCTCCAGCTCGGTCAGGCGGGCGTCCAGGGCGGGGGGCAGCAGGCTCATCGACACGATTGTCGCGCGGCGGCCGGAGCGCCAGGCAGGGCCGGCGTGCAGGCACACTGGCGAGCCCGCGCCCCTGCCGCCCGCCCCGGCGACCGACCATGCCGTCCTACCTGCTGACTTTCGACGACTCCGAGGTGGCCACCGTGCAGGCCGGGCCCGGCGAGGTGATCGTGTGTTTCGCGGCCGCCCACGTGCAGCAACTCGACCCGGCGCCGCCGGAGGGCACGCCTGGCGACCGGCCGCAGGGCTACGTTCGGCACCTTGTGCTGCATCTGGCCACGATGGCGGGTGCGCCCGGCGCGGCGCTGCCGCCCGACCTGTACGGTCGCATCGCGGCCGGCGGGCTCGGCATCGACGGGCGGCGCTGGCGCCAGCTCGCGGTGCCGGGCGAGTTCAGCGGCGAGCTGCTGCTGGACCTGGACTTCGCCAACCGATCGACGCTGACGCTGCGCGCACACGCCGCCCGGCTCGGCTTCGACGGCGATCCGCAGTTCACCGAATCGCTGGCCTGCTGAGCGCCACCGGGCCGGGTGCTGACGGCTTTTCACCTGCGGCGGCGACAGCGGCACGGACGGCGCGAAATTCCGTCTGCCCGGACACGCCCTGACGCATCGGTGACAGCGCTGCAGCCACCGCATCGTGCAGTGCAGCACGGCCGCCGATCGGCTTGCCGATTCGCCTCGACCCCAAAACCCCCGGAACGAGGGCCCCCTGCAGGTACCCCAGGTTACAAATAACGGTCGTTCTCCGCCTTTTGGGGGTGTCGGGTTTTGCCGCCTCTTCCCTACCATGAAGCCATTGCGAAACAGAACCGGGAGCCGACCATGAAGACCTTGCTGCTCAGTGACCAAAGTGCCCTTCAGATCGGCCTGGAACGTGCGCTCGAAGGCCGTGACGGCGAGCGCTTCCAGGCCGGCCAGGGCTGGGACGATGACGCCTCCTTGAACCGCCATGTCGAGGTCTGGCGCACGCAGCTCATGCCGCAGGCGCAGTACTTCCTGGAGCGCGACCCCCAGGTCGTCGCCCTGTTCATCGACGTACCCTGGTGCGGCCTGGCCCTGCTGGCCGGCGTGGTCGCCGAGCTGCGCCCGCTCATGGGCGACGCCCGCCTGGTGCTGCTGGTCGACCGCCCGGAAGACCTGCGCTTCCTGCGCAAGACCGGCGTGCGCGCCGACCTGTGCGTGTCCAAGACCCAGCCCCTGCACGAGCTGCGCGCCCAGGTGCTGGAGGTCGTGGGCGAGCTGGCGCACGAGGAGATCAACCCCTGGGTCAGCGCGCCGTACGGCCTGCTGCGCCGCCCGGCGCAGATGCTGAACAAGGAACGCACGCAGGTCGCTGCGCAGGCCTGAGCGCGTGCACGGCGCCCGTCAGGCCGTGGTGACCGCGCGTGTCAGGGCCTGGGCCAGGCGCTTGGCGCTCACCGGCTTGGAGACATAGTCGTTCATGCCGGCCGAAAGGTAGCTGGCCCGATCCTCGATCATGGCGTTGGCCGTGAGGGCCACGATGGGAATGCGCCCGAGCGGCTCGGGCAGGGCGCGGATGGCGCGCGCCGCGGCCACGCCGTCCATGCCGGGCATCTGGATGTCCATCAGCACCAGGTCGTAGGCGCGGCGCTGCACCTGGCTGACGACCTCGGCACCGTCGCCGACCACGTCGCAGCTGTGGCCGAGCTGTTCGAGCACGGCCCGCACCACCATCTGGTTGACCATGTCGTCCTCGGCCACCAGCACTTTCAGGCCGATCGCCAGGTCCAGCGGCATGCCGCTGCGCGTGTCGACCAGCGCGTCTTCCTCGGGTGCCGGCGCCTGCGCGGGCAGGCCACCGGCGCCCAGCGGATGCAGCAGCCCGCTCAGCCGGGTCAGCAGGGGCAAGGGCGCGGAGGGCTCGGGCTCGTGACGCGGCGGCAGGTCGTGGCCGACATCGTCGACATAGCTCGGGCCTTCACCCGGCACGGTGTCGCCGTCGTGCGTGTCACCCGGCGGCGGGCGGCGGCCCGTGGTCGACCAGACCGGCAGACGTGATTCACGCCGCTGCGCCAGCGGCGCGGGCGCGGGCGGCGCCGACGCTGGCTCGGGCGGCGGCGGTGCCGGGCGCGGTGCCAGGCGCCAGGCGGGCGGGTCGTCGCAGTCCCCGGGCGGCACGGTCACGGCCGGCGGCGCCGCCACCACCAGATCTGGCGGCGGCAGCGGCAGGGCCAGCTGCACACAGAAGCGGCTGCCGCGACCGAGGTGGCTGGTGACGCTGATGCTGCCGCCCATCAGCGTGACGATGTCGTGGCTGATCGACAGTCCCAGCCCGCTGCCGCCGTAACGCCGCGCCGTGCTGCTGTCAGCCTGGGTGAAGCGCTCGAACAGGCGCGGCAGCACCTCGGGCGCGATGCCGATGCCGGTGTCCTGCACCACGAACTCGAGCTCGGCGCGCGTGCCCGCCAGACGTCGGCGCGACAGGCTGATGCTGATGCTGCCGCGCTCGGTGAACTTCACCGCATTGCCCACCAGGTTGTAGAGCACCTGGGCCAGCCGGGCAGCGTCGCCCATCACCAGTTCGGGCAGGTCGGACGCGATGCGCAGGTGGCACTGCAGCTGCTTCTCGCCGGCGCGGGCGGCCATCGCCGCCATCACCTCGCGCAGCACGCGCGCCGGATCGAAAGGCTGGTGTTCCAGCTCCATGCGGCCGGCCTCGATGCGGGTGAGGTCGAGCACGTCGTTGATGACCGCCAGCAGCGCGCGGCCGGAAGCGCGCATGGTCTCGGCGTACATGCGCTGCTGCGTGTTCAGCGGCGTGGCCAGCAGCAGCTTGTTCATGCCCAGCACGCCGTTGAGCGGGGTGCGGATCTCGTGGCTCATGGCCGCCAGGAACTGGGTCTTGGCCCGGTTGGCCGCCTCGGCCGCGTCACGCGCCCGGGCCAGTTCACGCTCGGCGCGGGTGACGTCGCGGAACACGCTGACCACGCCGCCGTCGGCCGTGCCGCGCTCGATCACATGGATGACGCGGCCGTCACCCAGTTCCTGCTCATAGGTGCCGTTGCCGCTGCGGTGCACGTTCAGCCGCATGGTGCGCCAGGCCGTGCGTTCGGCATCGGCCTCGGGCGCCGGGTAGAGCGCGCGCGCCGCCACCTCGGCAAAGGTCTCGAAGTGCACGCCCACGCCGATCACGTCGCGCAGCCAGGGGAACATGTCGAGGTAGCGCTCGTTCCAGGCCAGCACGGCGTCGTTGCGGTCGCACAGCAGGAATCCGTCGGCCATCGAGGCCAGCGCGCGTTCGAGCATGTCGCGCGTGTGCTGCGCCTGCACGCGTGCCTGCGCCAGGCGGCCAAGCTGCTGGCGCGTCAGCGCCCCGCCGCCCAGCAGCACCAGCACCACCAGGAGCAGGCCGGCCAGGATGCGCCGGCGCTGCGGCGCCAGCACGGCCAGCGCGTCGTCCACCGGCAGGCTGGCGGCCAGCCAGACGCTGCGCTGCAACGCCGGCCGGGCCACCACCAGGGCGGGCCGGCCATCCAGCCGGTGCGGCCGCAGCACGTGCTGGGCGCTGTGGGCCAGCGCTGCGGGCAGGCGCTGGCCGATCCGGCCGGATGCGGCGACGGCCGCCATGGCCGGCACCGCGCCCGCCGAGGCGGCACCGGCCGGGTCGGTCTCGGGCGGCGAACCGCCACGCCCGGCCTGGCCGACGCCGAGCAGCAGGCCATCCTCGCGCTCCAGGGTGAACTGGCTGGCGCCGCCGCTGGCCAGCAGCGCGGCGAGCTGGGTCTGAGGCAGCTCGGCCACCGCCACCAGGCGCTGTCCGTCCAGCAGCAGCGGGCGGGCCAGCTGCAGCACGGCCTGGCCGTGCCCGTCGCGGAACACGGCCACGTTGAGCGCGGCCACCGGCAGGGCCAGCGTCGTCGCGACCAGGCCGGGTGCCGCCTGGTCAGGCTGATCGGCACGGGCCAGGCGATCCGGGCGGGCGCTGGCCAGCACCCGCCCGCCGCTGTCGAGCACGAACAGGTCGCTCAGCAGCGGATGCTGGTCCAGCCGCACACGCAGCAGCTCGGCGCTGCGCTGCTGCGGCGCGCCGACCACCACCGGGGCAACCGCCGGCGTGGCGGCAGCAGCCTGCGGCAGGGTCTGCAGGCCCGCCAGCAGGGTGTCGAGCTCGAAGAGGTTGCGGTCCAGCCGGGCCGCCACGTCGGCCAGGCTGGACCGCAGCGCCGCCTCGGCCTCGGCCAGGGCAGCACGTTCCTGCGCACGCCACAAGGTCAGCGCGGTGACCGCACACACCAGCACACCGGCAGCCACGACCGACCACACGACCAGGCCGAGACCGCGCCGGGGCGCACGCGGGCGCGGCACCACGGGTGCAGGCAGGACAGTTGCGGACGTGCCCGCGGACATGGCCGGAGCGGGCACGGCAGGGGGCGGCAAGGGTGCGGCGGAGGGCTGCTCGAAAGCCATGGCTGGTCAGGAGTGGCGGCGCGCCCCGTGACCCGGGGACGCACCGGGAGCGCGATGCAGCCACCGCGCCTACGCCGGCGAACGCGCGCAACGAGTTTAGGACCCAGCCCCGACTACGGTCGCCAGGCCGGCACATCGCCGCAGGAAAGCGTGCGCAACGTGCAATGCTGACACCTGCCGGCACCTGCCGGACGCGGCCAGGTGTCGGTGTGGTGCATCAGGCCTGATCAGCCGGGGCCGGTTCAGAACACCCGCAGGCGCACGCTCGGGGTCAGGGGCGACGGTGCGTCGCCCTGGGCGCCGGCCTGGTCGGCCGGGCTGACCTGCGAACGCACCAGGCCGACCCGCTCGATAGGCAGGCTTGCGCCCAGGTGCGCCAGCACCCGTTCGGCACGGCGGTCGGCCAGCTCGCGCAAGGCCTGCTGCAGGGCGGCACCCTCCAGCGCCGGGGCAGGGGCAGGGGCAGGCGCCGAGGCCGCCACCGCCACGCCGGCGGCAGACGCAGCGGATGCAGCGGGCGCGGCAGCACGCACCTGTGCCTGCGCCAGCCGCTGCAGCTCGGCGCTGTCGCGCGCCGGGTCGGCCAGGCCGGTCGCCTCCAGCTTCAGGCCGGGGCGGTCGAGCAGGCGTTCGGCCAGCTGGTCCAGGCGGACGCGGCCGGTGGTGTCAAGTTCGGCCGAGCCCGGCGCGAAGTCGATCTGGCCGGCGTCGGCCTGCTCACCACCGCCACCGAACAGCAGGCTGAAGGGCGCGGTGATGGCCTTGCCGACCAGGTTGACCAGCACGCGCCAGATCACGCCGCCGATGGAGAACTGCGGGTCGTCCAGCGTGCCGGCCACGGGCAGGCGGATGTCGATCTCGCCGCGGCTGTTCTTCAGCAACGCCACCGCCAGGCGCACCGGCAGCTTGACCGCGTCCGGGCTGGCCACCTCGGCGCCGAAGGTGAGCTGGTCGAGGAAGAGCTGGTTGTCGGCCTGCAGCCGGCCGTCCTCTATCTTGTAGTTCAGCTTGACCGACAGGCTGCCGCGCTCGATCGCGTAGCCGGCGTAACGCTCCGCATAGCCCGACAGCCGGGTGAGGGGGATGCCGCGCGCGCTGGCGTCGATGTCGGTGTAGGCACGCACGCCCAGCGGATGCACCCGCCCGGCGATGCGCAGCGGCGCGACGTCATCCACCGCACCGGCCAGCTCGATGCGCGCCGGCTCGGGCCGCGCCGAGCTGACGGCCGACAGCGTGCCCGCCAGCTGGCCAAGGTGCGCCGAGAAGCCGGGCCGCATGTGCCGGTCGGTGAAATACACCGCGCCGTCGCTGAGCGTGATCTGCTGCCAGGACAGCACCGGCGGGCGCCCGGCGGCGGCGGCCGGCGGCTGTGCCGGTGCACTGGCCGCCGCCGTCACGGGGGCGGACGCTGCGCCGGCCGGCGCGGCCCCAGCCCCGGCCGCTGCCGGGTCGCGCCGCACGATGTCGGCCAGGTTCAGGTGGCCGTCGGGCAGGATGATGAGGCGGGCGCGCAGGCCGTCCAGCGCGATGCGGCCCAGGCCGGCCTGCAGCGCGTCAGGCTGCCAGGCCAGGTCCAGCCCGTCGAAGCCGAAGCGCCGCCATGCCAGCAGCTCGTCGCCCGCCACGCCGATGAAGCTGCGCAGGCCGTCGACCGCCAGCCGGCCGCGGTAGCTGACACGCGGCAGGCTGGCGGGCGCCGCCGACGTCGCGGTCGATGTTGGCGACGGGGCGGCCATCGGGACGGCCGCTGTGGCCGGCGTGCCTGCAGCAGCGGAGGCGCCGACCGAGGTGGGTGACGGCGGCGGCGCCGCCGCTGCGCCGTCCAGCGCCAGCAGCAGCGCCAGTTCACCCGCCGTGGCCAGCCGGCCGGCCTGCAGGTCGAGGTTGAGCACCGGCGTGAGATAGGGCTGGGCCAGGCGCAGGTCGAGTGCGGCGAGGTCGAGCTGGCCGTTCAGCGCCAGGCGCGCGCCGGGCTGGCCGAAACGCGCGGGCGCGCCGCGGCTGTCCTGCACGGCAAGCTGGCCGTCCAGCTTCAGCCGTCCGGGCGCGTCGGCCTGGGCGCGCGCCGCCGCCCCTGCGGCGGCAACGGCAGCGATGCCGGTGTCCAGGTGCAGGCCCACCGGGCGGGACAGGTCGGCCGTCAGCCCCGTCAGGGCGAGGTCGAGCGGCGCGAGCTCGAAGCGCACCGGCGCCGCGCCCTGGGCGTCGATCCACACGATGCGGCAGGCCTGGCAGGCCAGCTTGGCGAGTTCGAGCACGGGCGCCGCGGCGGCCGGTGCGCCCGCCGGACCGGCGGCGCCGGCAGAGGCCATCGATGCGGCTGGTGGCGCGACCGGCGGCGCGCTTGCCGCGCTCTCGGCTGCGCCGGGCCGCACCCTGGTGGCGGCGGGCTGGCGGGTCAGGCTGGCGTCCAGCTGGTCGAACAGTGCACGCTTGAGCGCATAACGCCCCTGCAGCGGCGCCAGCTCCAGGCCCTCGAGCCTGAGCGCCCGCCAGGCGACGTCGGCGCCCTGGGCGGGCAGCACGAGCTTGAAGCCGCTCAGGCCCAGCTCGCCGGTGATGGCCAGCTGCATGGCGGGGGCCGGCGACGCAGCGCCAGCCGTGGCAGACGCGGCGCCGGATGCAGCAACGGCCGACGCCGCGGCGGCTGACGGGCCAGGCGCCGGTGCGGGGGCAAAACTCAGTGCCAGCTTCGCGTCCAGGCTGCCCGCAAGCCCGCTGGGCGCCAGCGCCGACGGCAGCACGGCGCGCAGCAGGTCGGCCCAGGGTGCGAGCGGGTAGCCCTGCCACTGCAGCGTCAGCTCGGCCGGCCGGCCGGGCGCGAAGGGGCGCGCCTGGGCGTCCAGCTCGAAGCGGCTGCCGTCGATGCGGGCCGACAGGCGCGGCAGCACCGGCCGCGCCACGTCGGCCGGCAGGCTGGAGAGGAGCGGCAGCGCGATCTCCAGCTGCTCGATGCGGTGATGCTGGCCCAGGCGTTCGTCGTCGTAGCTGAGCAGGCCGCCGCTGAGGTGGATCTGGTGCAGCTCGAAGGGCGGCGGCGCGGCGTGGCGGTCCGCCGGCTCGGGCGGCCTGGGCGGCAGCGCAGCCAGGCGCGCGCGCAGGTGCGCCAGCACCGGGCTGAAGTTGTAGCCCGGGTCGGCCGGCGCGGACGCTCCGGCAGCCGGTGGCGGCGGCGCCTTGGCGCGGCTGACATGCAGCTGCGGCTCGCGCACGCGCAGCTGGCTGACCACCGGCGTGAGCCGCCACAGGCTGCTGCCCGACACGTCGACCAGCAGGCCGCCCAGGGTGAACAGCGGTGCCTCGGCCGTGCCGATGCGCAGGCCGGTCAGCTCGACCTCCAGCGCCAGCGGCCGCACCGCCAGCTGCTGGATCACCACCGGCGTGCCCAGCCAGGCCGTGCCTTCGGCCTCCAGCCGCGGCTTGAGCCAGGGCGGCAGCGCCCAGGCCAGGGCGGCGAGGATCAGGCCGACGAGCACGACCGGTACCCCCAGCAGCCAGGCGAGCCGGCGGCCGAGGGCCGGGCGCCGCACGGCTGGGGCGGCAGACCCAGCAGGCAATGTCTCAGGACCTGGCACTGAGCCCTGCTTAACCTCGGTCATGTTTCACCTTTGGGCATTTCAAGATGTCTGTTGCGCGATACCACCAGCGTTGCGAGACATTTTCACAGTTCAACGCGCTATGGCGCGAATTCCGGAATGCAACCCTTTGTTCGTGGGGTGCCCCCTGCACTGGGGGACATGTTCGAATTATGTCCCTGTCCTCTTCTGTTTTAGACAGGATGAGCCTGCAACAAGACTGGATAACAGTTCAGGCAGACCCTATTAATTTCATTCAAGGAATTTTCATGAAAATATCGCACCTTCTTCTAGCATCTATTGCATTAACTCTGACCGCCGTGAACGCAAATGCAGCAGTCACTGCAACAGCGACTTTTCAAACAGCAGTGAATTCAGAAATTGTCGGCGACGGATCATTTTCAGGCATCGACGCCAACAATGACGGAAACATTCAATTCAATGAATTGACGTCATTTTCTTGGCAACTCAACAACAACTGCCACACCACTTTACTTCCCAGCAATGTCTCTAACGGGGATTGCAGAACCTATTTGACAAATTTCGGCACCTATAATTACCAAACAAATACATGGAACTCATATTTAACTCCTGCAAAAGGCACAATTTACCACTCGTATACATCATCCTTTGACCCACTCAGTCCAAGCGGCTTACATGGCATATTACAAGAGAGTTTCACGGTTTCAACAAGCCTTGTCTCCGTAAGTGCGCCAGTCCCGGAACCCGAGTCCTACGCCATGCTGCTGGCCGGCCTCGGTGTGGTGGGCATGATGGGCCGCCGCCGCAACAACAGCAAGAAGGCCGCCTGAATCAGGTTTGCTGCTTCAGCCGAAACAAACAGGGCCGACCGGGCTGCATATCCGGTCGGCCCTGATCATTCAAGGCCTCAACTCAGGCCCGTTCGAACTTGAACACCGCCGTGCTGGCCAGCACGTTGGGTTGCCAGCGCACGATGCGGCCTTCGTGCAGGCCGAAGGATTCGAGGATGCGCAGGCCGCACTGGCGCGCCAGGATCTCGAAATCGGCG
>JBJOKY010000429.1:0-3936 GCA_046045865.1 Pseudomonadota bacterium
AGGCCGTTGCTGCAGGGCTCGACGATGGTCATCACGGCGGCGGCAGCCACGGCAGCGTCCACCGCGTTGCCGCCCTGGCCCAGGATGCGCAGCCCGGCCTGGGCTGCCAGCGGATGCGAGGTGGAGACGATGTTGCGGGCGAACACCGGCAGGCGCTGGCTGGTGTAGGGGGTCTGGTAGTCGAAGGCGGTGGTCATGGTGGCGTGGGTTGGAAGGTCAACGTGGCACTGCGAACAGGGAAAACGGGGGACGGGTCGATGCGCCCGGGCCTCAATGCCCGGCCTCGTCCGAGACCGCGTTGCTGCGGCCCTTGAGCCGGTGCATGACGCGGTGGTGCAGCTGCCTGCCGCCCCACCACACGCTCAGTGCGATGAGGGGGATGGACAGCGCGATCATCAGGTCCGGCGACACCGGCAGGCCCTGGCTCTTGGCGCCCTTGGCGAGGTAGCCCACCAGGCCCGAGCCGTAATAGGTGATGGCCGCCACCGACAGCCCCTCCACCGCGCTTTGCAGCAGCAGCTGGGCCTCCTGGCGGCGGTTCATGGCGTCCAGCAGGTCGCGGCTGGACTGCTGCTGCTCGATCTCCACCCGGGTGCGCAGCAGGTTGCTGGCGCGCGAGATGCGTTGCGACAGCGCCTGCTGACGCCGCTCGGCCCAGGCGCAGGTCTGCATGGCCGGGGCCAGGCGGCGCTCCATGAACTCGCCCAGGGTCTGCAGGCCGTGGATGCGCTGCTCGCGCAGCTCGGCAATGCGCCGCTGCACCAGCTCGAAATACGCCGCGCTGGCCGAGAAGCGCGCATGGGTGCGGGCGTACAGGCTTTCCACGCTGGCGGCCAGGTTGGTGAGCTGGCGCAGCAGCTCGGGTTCGCGCTGCGGATCGGTGCTGCGGATGGCCGCGGCGATCTCGGCCAGGTCGCGTTCGGCATGGGCCAGGGCGCTGCCCACCTCGCGCGCCGCCGGCAGGCCGAGCAGGGACATCATGCGGTAGGTCTCGATCTCCAGCGCGCGCTGCACGGCGCGGCCCAGGCGGCGACGGTTCATGTCGCCCACCTCGATGATCCAGCGCCCGCAGCCGTCCTCGTGCAGGCGGAAGTCGGTGTACATCGTGGCGTGGCCGTCCATCACGCTGGAGCACACCAGGGTGGACTCGTCCAGGCAGCGCCGCACCAGGGCCGCGGTGGCCTCGGGTGTGCTGGCGGCGCGCGATACCACCAGCACATGCAGGCCGATCAGCCACTGGCCCGGCATGGCGGTGAGCCACTCGGCCGGCATCTCGGGCAGGTGGGCGGCGTCGCAGGCGGCGGGTTGCCGGTCCAGGGCGCGCCAGAAGGTCAGGGTCTGGAACTCGGTGTGCTGCTCCCAGCGCAGCCTCAGCTCGCCGGGGCGTACGTGCAGTTCGGTGCTCAGGTGCTTGGCGTCGATGGCCGCGGGCGGCTGGCCGTGCAGCGCCAGCAGGGCATCGAGGTGGGCGCGCACCAGCACGCTGTCACCTTCCACCAGGCCCACGTGGGTGATGGACAGCGGCGCGGCCATGCTTTCGTAGGGCCGCGCATGCACCTCGTTGTGCAGCGACACCCGCAGCGGATGGGCATACCGCAGTGCCTGCACCACCGGGCGCACCGGCGCGCCCGCCTCGCGCGTGTGCGGACCCAGCGGCTCCTCGTCGCCCACGGGCTCCAGGCCGGGCTCGGGGCCGGGTTCAGGGATCACGGACACGGGTTCGACCATGGCGGCTCGGCGGGCTATCTAGGCAGTGGGGATGGACAGGGCAGGGGCAGTATCTTCATGCTGGCCCGCTCAGCCCAGCGGCTGGTCGGCCACATAGCGCCGCACCAGCGGCGGCTCGGCGCCGATGTGGAAGGCCATGCGCTGCGCGCGCAGTTGCACGTCGGAGGCGGTGAAACGCTCCAGCCGGCGCAAGTGCTCGACCCAGCTCTCGTCGACGAAATACTCGATGTAGCGCCCCGGCACCGCCGTGTCGCGGAACAACCCCCACGAGAGCGACCCCTGGCGCAGCCGCGCCTGGCGGGTCTGCTCCATCACTGCGCCGAACTCGGCCGCACGGGTGGTGTCGATCAGGTATTCGAGCGTCACCATCACCGGGCCGTCGTCGGGTGCCACGTCGATGGCAGGCACCGGCTGGTGCAGGTGCGGCACGGGGCTGAGGTCGTCCTCCACCGCGCCCTGCACCGTCTTGTGCCAGGTCAGCGCCAGCAGCAGCACGCCCGCGCCGGCGGCGGCCATCAGGCTGGTGGGCACGTCGCTCATGCTGGCAATCTGGCCCCAGAAGGCCGCGCCCACCGCGTTGCCGCCCATCAGCGCCATCTGGTACACGGCCATGCCGCGCGCGCGCACCCAGTTGGGCACGGCCAGCTGCGCCGACATGGTGAGCGTGTTGGCGGTGGCGATCCAGGCCATGCCGGCCAGCACCAGCGCCGGCATGGCCCAGGCGATGCCGGGCGCCAGTGCGGCCAGCACCGTCATCAGCGCCTGGATCACGGTGCCGCCACGCACGATCTGGTCGCGCGTGTAGCGTTTACGCAACATTCCGACACCCAAAGCCGCCACCACCGCCCCCATGCCCAGCGAGGCCAGCAGCAGCGTGTAGCCGCCCGCACCGCTGCCCAGCCGGCGCGCCAGCAGCGGCAGCAGGGCCTGCAGCGCGATGGCCTGGAAGAAGAAGAGAAACACGCGCAGCAGGATGGCGCGCAGCCGCGGCGACTGCCGGACATGCTGGAAACCCACCCGCATGGCCCCCACGAAGCGTTCGCCCGGCAGCGTGCTGGTGTGCGGCTGGCCGGGCCAGCGCAGGATGAGGATGAAGGCCCCGGTCGCCAGCAGCGCGTTGAGCGCGAACACCGCCGCGTTGCCCAGCCCGGCCAGCAGCGCGCCCGCCAGCATGGGGCCGACGATGCGCGACACGTTCATGGCGATGGCGTTCAGGCCCAGCGCGGCGGAGAGCTGCTCGCGCGGCACCAGCCCCGGCACGATGGCGGCGAACACCGGCCAGCGCATGGCCAGGCCCACGCCGTTGGCGAAGGTCAGCGCCAGCAGGCTGTAGGGCCCCAGGCTGTCGAGCGCAGCCAGCACGGCCAGCACCACGGCCACACCCGCGACCCAGATCTGCGTCGCGGCGAAATAGCGCCGCCGGTCGACGATGTCGGCCAGCGCGCCACTGGGCAGGCCGAGCAGGAAGGTCGGCAGGGTCGACGCTGCCGACACCAGCGCCACCAGCACCGCGCTGTCGCTCAGCTGGGTCATCAGCCAGGCTGCAGCGACGTCGTTCATCCACAGCGTCAGGTTGGCCGCCGCCCAGGCCAGCCACAACATGCGGAAGACCGGCGAGCCCAGCGGCTTGAGCGCATCGGGCAGCTCGCGGCCGGTGGCCGGCGGCGTCGTGATGGGCGGAGGTGCGTCGCCGGAAGCGGCCATCGAGGAGTGGGCAAGGAGTGGGGAACCGGGCCGGCGGCGCGCCGGGCAGGCCGGGCCTGAGGCGGCGTCGGACGACTCTAGCATCGGGCTGCGCATCGTCACCGAGGGATCGCCACATGCCCACGCCCGACCCGCACCGGCCGCGCTGGCATCATGCCGGCCATGCCGCCCCCGCCACCCGCTCGCTGGATAGACAGCCACTGCCATCTCGACGCTGCGGAGTTCGACGCCGACCGCGCCGCCGTGGTCGAGCGCGCACGGGCGGCGGGCGTGACCATGCTGGTGCTGCCCGCGGTCACGCTGGCCAGCGGCGAGGCCGTCGCCGCCCTGGCCGAGCAGCATGGCCTGGCCTACGCGCTGGGCCTGCACCCGCTGTACCTGCACCGGCAAGCGCCCGACGCCGTCGCGCAACTCGACGCCCGCCTCGACGCCCGGCGTGCCGACTCGCGCCTGGTGGCGGTGGGCGAGATCGGCATCGACGGCTTCGTGCCCGGCCTGGACCCG
>JBJOKY010000430.1:0-3936 GCA_046045865.1 Pseudomonadota bacterium
GCTCAGCCGCCGACAGCCGCGGCGCGGTAGCAGGCCGCGGCGCGGCTGTCGTCGCCTTCTTCCTCGGCGATGGCTGCCAGCGACGTCCACGCCTGGCGGCGCAGCTCGGGCGCCACGTCGCTCATGCGAGTCACGCCTTCGAGCAGCCGGCGCGCCCGCCCCCACAGCTGACGCTGCGCCAGCGCGCGCCCGACGGTGCAGGCCACTGCGGCGTCCTGCGGCAGGGCGGCAAGCGCGGCTTCCAGCAGCGGCAGCCAGTCGGCCGGCAGGCCGTCCAGGGCGGCGACCAGCGCCTGGGCCACCACCTCGCGCTCGCGCACGCCCAGGCGGGCCAGCGCCTCCCACTGCGGCTTGAGCCACAGGCGCGCATCGGCCGCAGCGTCGAGCGCCGCGGCGCAGGTCGCGGCGTGTGCACAGACATAGGGATTGCGCCGCTCGGCCGGATCGAGCTGCTGCCAGATGCGGCGCAGCTGGTCGGCGTCGCGCGCGCTGGACAGCGCCTCGCCGGCGAGCGAGCGCATCAGCCCGTCGGCCGCCAGCGCCGGGATGCCGCCGTGGTTGGCCAGCAGCCGCGCGGCGCGCAGCGCCTCCAGCGGCTGGCGTGCCAGCCGGGCGGCCTGCAGGCGCAGGCGCAGCGCCAGGGTGCGGCGTGCCACACCGGCCGGCAGGCCCACGAGCTGCTCCAGCGCACGTTCACCCTCGCGGTCGTCGATGGCCCACTCGGCCGCCAGCAGGGCCGCGCCTTCGGCCAGCGGGCCGCCGCCGGTCTGGCCGGCCAGCCAGGTCGAGACCTCGGCCAGCTGGGCGTCGCGGCGCGGCTTGTCCTGCAGGCGATGCAGGCTGGCGGCGGCCAGCATGTGCAGCAGGGCGGCGAACTGGGCGTCGCCGGCCAGCGCCTGGCTGCGCGCCAGCACGTCGAGCGCGCGCTGCGCCGCCTTGTGTGCACGGCTGTAGCGCCCGGCGAAGAAGAAGATCAGGCTGTCGCGCAGCGCCTGCTGCGCTGCCTGCTCGCGCCGGCGCTCGCGCCACAGGCGGGCGCGTTCGGGCATGCCCAGCAGGCTGCTCACGCCGCGCGTGAGGCCCTGCACCGCCAGCGCCACCGCGATGACGATCAGCACGAACAGGTTGAGCGACAGGTCGACCCGCCAGGGCGGCAGGAAGATGGAAACGATTGCGTCGTTGGCGCCCAGGGTCGAGGCCCCGAGCACGGCGAGCACGAAGATCAGCAGCAGCCAGACGACAGCGCGCATCGTGGAATTCCGCCCTCAGCGCCCGGCCAGCGCGGCAGCGATCGCAGCGAGCGTCTCGTCCGGCCGGGGCAGGCTGGCCAGGCGGGTCTGCGCCTGGATCTGCTGCAGCAGCTCGGCGGCCACCTGGGTGCGCCGCGCCGAGCTGTCGAAATAGGTCTGCAGCGCAGACTGCACCGCCTGCAGGTCGCCGCGCGCAGCCTCGGACTGGCGCGACAGCAATGCCAGCCGCGCATTGAGCAGGCGCAGCTTGATGTTCTCGCGCAGGAAGTAGGCCTGCTCGGGCGCCAGCAGCATGGCCTCGGGCTGGTCGATGCGGCGCACGCGCACCAGGTCGCTCACCCCCTGCCAGACATGGCCCAGCGGCACACCCAGCCGGGCCAGCCAGTGCTGCCAGCCCTGGGCGGCCGTGGCGCTTGATGCCGCGCCTGCGGCGGCCGAAGCGCCCGCGCGGGCTGGCGCGCCGGCCGCAGCGCCGTTGGCGGCACGCGCCACGGCCAGGGCGTTGCTGTGCAGCGGCAGCTCGTCGAGCAGGCGCACGGCCTCGTCGAACTTGAGCAGCAGCGAGCCCAGTTCGGGCGCGCTCACCGCGCGCACGCGGTCGATGTCGCGCGCCAGGGCGCGGCGCACACCCTGCAGGCGCGGCTGGTTGATGCGGCTCAGGCGTTCGTCGGCGCTGCGCAGCGCGGCCACCAGCGGCTCGGCGCTGCCGGTGATGCTGCTCTGCTGCACGGCCACACGGATGGCCGAGTCGATGTCGGCCACGGCGTTCTCGTCGCGCGAGCGCGACAGCGACTGGATCAGGTCCTCGAGCTGGCTGCGCTGCAGCGCCACCTCGGCCAGGCGGGCGTCGAGCAGTGCCAGCTTGGCAGCCGTGTCGCGCGCGCCGTCGGCCGCTGCCTTGGCCAGCAGACGGGCCTCGTCGGCGTGTTCGTTGCTGGACTGCACGCGGCGCACGATCTCGCGCTCCAGGCCGCGCGCCTGCTCGCGGTTGCTCCAGCCCAGCCAGATGCCGGCGATGGCCAGCAGGGCCAGCAGCACCAGGGCGGGCAGCAGCCAGGCGTAGGGCGCCGAGGCCAGGCTGGCGACCGCAGCCGGTGGTGGTGGTGGTGGCGGTGGCGGTGGCGGCAGTGGCGGGGGCAGCGTTGCAGGCGGCGGGGTGACACGCGCCGCGGCCGGCGCCGTCGCGGCGGGCTGGGCAGGCGGTGCGGCGCTGGCAGGCGCAGTGTCGACGGCCGCGTCAGCGGCAGCGGCAGCTGCCGCTGGCACTGCAGGGCGGTCGACCGGAGCGTCGGTGCGGGCGGAACCCGTGGTACCCATCGTGTTGGTGTTCGGTGATGCTTCGTTCACGGGTGCTGGCGAGGGCGCAGGCTATCGCTGCGGGGCATTCTATCGACGGCTTATCGTGACACCCGCCACGATCTGCAGGGCCTCGACCACCGCCGCCGGTCGCGGCGCGCAGGGCTCGACCCGCGCCAGGCCGGCAGCCTGCGCCGCAGCGGCGATGCGCTCATGGGTGGCGATGGCGGCCATGCGACCCGGTGCGGCGCGTGCCGCGTCGTCCATGCGGTCGAGCTGCCGGCGCAGATGGCGCACGGCCTGAGAGCTGCTGAACAGCCACACATGGCCGCCCGGCCGCGCCAGCACCCCGGCCAGCCGGGCCAGTTCGGTCTCGCTCCAGGCCGGGCCGAGCTGGCGGTAGGCGCACAGCATGGCCACCACGGCGCCGCGTGCGCCCAGGGTGTCGGCCAGCCACTCGCGACCGCCGTCGCCGCGCACGACCAGCACGCGCTGGCCGGCCCAGTCCAGCGGCGCCAGGGCGTCGTGCCACAGGGCCTCGGCATCGAAGCTGGATGAATCGGCGCGCGGCGCGGCAATGCAGGCGTCGGGCACGCCGTTCGCCTTGAGCGCCGCCACGGTGCCCGGCCCGGTGGCGCCGGCCAGCAGCGCGGCCGGCCAGTGCGCCCCGGCCGGACGGGCGGCAAAGAAATGAGCGACCGCGTTGGGGCTGACGAACATCAGCAGCCGGTGGCCGGCCAGCTCGCGCCAGGCCCGCGCGATGGCCGGCGCCGCCTCGGGCACGGCCGCGATGCGCAGCAGCGGCAGCGCCACGGCGGGTGCGCCCAGGGCCTGCAGACGCGCAACCCACTCGGTCGCCTGCGGCTCGGGGCGGGTGACGACAAGCGTGGGCAGCTGCAGGGGCGCGCCCGTGGGGCTGCGCGAGCCCGGGTCGGCGCGACTCATGCCGACACGATCTGCCGCAAGGCGCGCGACCGCTCGGCCTGGTTCAGGCCGCCGGTTCCAGCGCTGCCAGCAGCGCCGTGCCGCCCTGGGCGCGCAAGGCGTCGGCGGCCGCGATGCCCAGGGCCTCGGCGGCGGCAGCGTCGGCCGGCCGGCCGCTCAGGCTGGCGCGCAGCAGCGGCTGAGTGGCGTCCTGCGGATGGCCCAGCAAGGCGCGCAGCTCCAGGGTGTCGCCCTGCCACTGCGCAAACGCGGCCAGCGGCATGCTGCAGCTGCCGCCCAGGGCGCGCGACACGGCGCGTTCGGCATGCACGGCCAGCCAGGTGGCGCGGTCGGTGAGCGCGGCAAAGGCTTCGAGCAGCGCGGTCTGGTCCTGGCGGATCTCGATGCCCAGGGCGCCCTGGCCGGCCGCCGGCAGCATGTCGGTGGTGGCGATGACGGCGCGGAT
>JBJOKY010000099.1:0-12458 GCA_046045865.1 Pseudomonadota bacterium
GTCGAGCATGGGCAGGCGCAGCAGCGGCATGTAGCGGTGATTGGTCGGCTCGATGCGGTACACCAGCAGCAGCAGGTCGTGCGCCTGGCCGGCGGCGTCAGCCACGCCGTGGGCCTGCCACACCAGGCCGTCGGCCGCCTGGCCCTGCCAGACGCGACCCTGGTGCAGGTGGCTGCGCCACTGCTTGTACAGCGCCATCCAGTCGGCCAGTTCGGCCTTGGACGCGGCGTCGAGCAGGCGCAGGTCGAACTCGATGCCCAGGTGGCCGGGCAGCGCCACCGCGCCGCGGAAGGCCATGGCCTGGCTGCGCCCGGTGGTGTGCGCCGGCGCGGTGCCGACGTGCGAGCCCATCACCTCGGGCGGGAAGAACTGCAGGAAGCCGCGCTGGATGTCCATGCGCGAGCGCGCATCGATGCAGTCGCTGGTCCACACGCGGTGTGCGTGGCGCAGCACGCCGAAGTCGATGCGCCCGCCGCCGCCCGAGCAGCTCTCGATCTCCAGCCACGGGAAGGCGGCACGCAGCCGGTCCATCAGCGCATAGGCCGCCAGCACCTGGGCGCGGTAGCCCGGCTGACCGGCCACGCCCGCGGCACCCAGGCCGGCGCAGGTCAGGTCACGGTTGTGGTCCCACTTCAGGTAGTCGATCTGGTGTTCGCCGACCTGGGCGGCGATCTTGTCGTAGAGATAGTCGGCCACCTCGGGGCGCGAGATGTCGAGCACCAGCTGGTTGCGCGCGGTCAGCATGGGCCGGCCGTGCAGCTGCAGCGCCCAGTCGGGGTGGGCGCGGTGCAGCTCGCTGTCCGGGTTGACCATCTCGGGTTCGACCCACAGGCCGAACTCCATGCCCAGGCCGCGCACATGCTGCACCAGCGGGCCCAGGCCGAGCGGGAACTTGCCCTCGTCGGGCCACCAGTCGCCCAGCGCGGCGCGGTCGTGGTGGCGGCCGTGGAACCAGCCGTCATCGACCACGAAACGCTCCACGCCCACGGCCGCGGCCTCGGTCGCCAGGTCCATCACCTTGGCGGGGTCGAGGTCGAAGTAGAAGCCTTCCCAGGTGTTGAGGTGGACGGGCCGCGGGTGCATCACTCCGCCCTGCCAGGGCAGGCGCGCCCGCAATTCGGCGTGGAAGTTGGCGGCCAGGCCGTTGCAGCCTCCGGTCGAGCAGCTCGCCACCAGCTCGGGCGTGGCCAGCGTGGCGCCGGGTGCGAGCCGGCCCTCGCCGGGCGCCAGCCACTCGCCCAGCTGCCACTGGTACTGTGCGTCGGCCAGCCACTCGATGGTCTGCTGGTGGTTGCCCGACCAGGCCAGGTGGGCGCCATACACCAGGCCCTGGTGCTCGTCGGCGCCTGCGGTGGCCACCACGGCGCCGGGAAAGTTGTCCTGCGTCGTGCGGCCGCGGCGCGACTCGCGCCGCCACAGGCTGCGGCCCAGGCGGTCGGTGTGCTGCAGGAACTCGGCCATGTGCTGGCCGCCGTAGCTGTGCACCCGCTCGCAGTGGCCGGGCAGCGCCAGGGTGCCGGCGGCGAGCCATTGGACGTCGAGCACGGCGTCGCCCAGGTTGGTCAGCTCGCTGCGCAGGGTCAGCACGTCGCTGGCGGCGTCGAGCTGCAGGTGCAGGTCCAGGCGCAGCCGCGCCACGTCGTCGTGCAGGTGCAGCACCAGGGCCTGGCCGGGCACCGTCCAGACGACTTCGCAGCGCGTGAACGCCTGGGCGAAGTCGCGCCCCTCGCGGTGCGCCAGCAGCGCGCTCTGGCCGAACCAGCCCACGCCGAAGCCGGGCGCCAGGGTGAGCGGATGGTCGTGGTCGAGCATGAACGAGGGCATGGGGCGCAGCTGACGCAGCGGCGCGGGCGGCTCGGCGCCGGCGGGCAGGCGCGGACCCCAGTAGCGCCACAGCGGCGCCTCGTCGGCGTGGCACTCGATCACGACGCTGGTGTGGCGGCCGTGCAGGGTGATGAACTCGGCGGGCGAGGCTGGCAGAGGGGCGTAACTCATGGCGGCGGCAGTGAGGCTGTCGACGACCCGGCACGCCGCGGCGCGCCCGGCCGCCCGGGGTGGCTGCAAATTGTCTCGCCAATATTATTAGCGAATCCTGGTGATAACCCGCAGCACCGGGCCCGTGGCTCAACGCCGCGTGCGGCCCACCGTCTCGCGCTCGACCAGCGGGCAGTCGATCTTGATGAGCGGGCGGCGCACCCGCGCATCGGCGTCGCCGGCCACCAGGCCGAGCAGGGCCTCGACCGCCGCGCGGCCCATCTCGTAGTTGGGCAGCACCATGGTGGTGAGCGGCGGGCGGGTGTGGCGCGAGATCTCCTGGTCGTCGTAGCCGATCACGGCCACGTCGTCGGGCACGGCCTTGCCGAGCTGGCGCAGCGCCTCCAGCACGCCCAGGGCCATCAGGTCGTTGGCCGCGAAGATGGCACTGGGCGGGCGCGCCAGCGCCATCAGCTCCAGCGTGGCGGCATAGCCGCTGCCGGCCATCCAGTCGCCTTCGCGCACCAGCGTGGCGTCGAAGGGCAGGTCGGCCGTGGCCAGGGCCCGGCGGTAGCCCTTGAAGCGGTCCTGCGCCGCCTCCATCCAGCGCTCGCCGTTGATGAAGCCGATGCGCTCGTGGCCGGCGGCGATCAGGTGTTCGGTCGCCGCATGGCCGCCGGCCACCTCGCCCGGCACGATGGTGGGCAGCTTGTGCTGGTCGTCGTGGCAGTTCAGCAGCACGACGGGCACGCCCTGCAGCGCCGCGGGCAGATGCGCCTCGCGCGTGAAGATGGTCGAGTACACGACGCCCAGCAGCGCCGGGTGCGCCTTGAGCGCGGCGATGGCCGCGGCCTCCTGCTCGGCATTGCCGCGCGTCACCGCCACGCTGACGATGCAGCCGTGTTCCCAGGCCGAGTCGCGCGCGCCGTCCACGCTCACCACCGGGTGCGGGCTGGTCGAGATCTCGTCGACCAGGTAGCCGATCAGGTTGCGCGGCACGGCGGCCTCGGCGCCCAGGGCGGCGGCGGGCTGGGCAGCGCGGCGCGGCAGGCGGTAGCCCAGTTCCAGCGCCACGCTCATGACCTTGGCCCGCGTGGTCGCCGACAGGCGCGCGCCCTCCATGTTGTTGAGCACCATGGACACGGTCGACTGCGACACGCCCGCGGCCTTGGCCACGTCGGTCATGGTCGGGCGGCGGCCTTCGCCGGGCGCGCCCTTGCGGCCGGGGGACCGGGGCGTGGCGGCGCGCGGCGGGTTCGGGTCGGAGGGCGGTGACGATGCAGGCATGGCGATGAACGGGGCGGACCGGCGGGTGGCGCCATGGTAGGCGAGCAGGCGTCCCGGGCTAACCCGGATGACGGCCACGTCGCAACATGCAAAACTATTAGCAAATGAAGCCGAATCTTCATCAGCAACCCTCCACCCTGCCACCGCCCCGCCTGCGCCTGGGCGAGGCCGCCACGGCCTGGCCGATGCTCGCGCCGGCCATCCTCGGCTTCGCGCTGTTCTATGCGCTGCCGGCGCTGCGCGCAGTGCAGATCAGCCTGACCGACTGGAACCTGCTGCGCCCCGCGCGTTTCGTCGGCTGGGACAACTACGTGCAGCTCTGGCACGACGGCCAGTTCTGGCACGGCCTGTCCCTGTCGCTGGTCTACGCCCTGCTCAACATCCCGTTGCAGACGGCCGTCGGCCTGTTCCTGGCCGTGGCCATGGACCGACTGACGCGTTCGCTGTTCGTGCGCGCCGTCGTGCTGCTGCCCTATCTGCTGAGCAACGTGCTGGTGGCGCTGATCTGGCTGTGGATGCTCGACCCGCTGCTGGGCGCGGTGAACGGCGTCATCGACCTGGCCGGTGGTACGCGCCAGCCCTTCTTTGCCGGTGTCGACCAGGCGCTGCTCAGCATCGCGGCGGTCAACACCTGGCGCCACACCGGGCTGGTGGCGCTGCTCTTCCTGGCCGGGCTGCAGAACATCCCGCGCCCGTTGTACGAGGCCGCGGCACTGGAAGGCGCGAGCGAGTGGCAGGTCTTTCGCCGCATCACCCTGCCGCTGCTGCGCCCGGTGATGGTCTTCGTGCTCGTCACCAGCGTGACCGGCGCGCTGCAGGTGTTCGACACCGTGGCCGTCACCACCAAGGGCGGGCCGGCCGACAGCACCCGCGTGGTGGTGCAGTACATCGTGCAGAACGCCTTCGGCTACCTGCGCATGGGTTATGCCTCGGCCATGTCCATTGTGCTGTGCGGCCTGCTGGTGGCCTACACCCTGGTGCAGATGCGCGTGATGCGCGCCGACCAGAGCGACCTGGGCTGAGCCCCCCTTCCCCGCGTGATGCCCTGAGCGAGCCCATGAGCGAGCCCCTGCCCTCCCCCACCGTCGCCACCACCGCCGCCGCACCCTCGCTGGCGCCCGTGCGCATCCCCGGCCAGTTCGCCCAGGCCTGGACCAGCGGTCGCCTACTGGCCTGGGCGGCGCTGCTGCTGCTGCTGGGCGTGACGCTGGCGCCGCTGGCGGTGATGCTGGCCACCGCGCTCACGCCGGGCGATCAGCTGGTGCAGCAGGGCGGCCTGCGCGGGCTCGTCCATCTGGTGCCGGGTGGCGAGGGCACGCTGGTCAACTTCCGCCGCGTGCTGGGCGGCCTGAGCGCCGACGAGAGCCTGCGCCTGGGCGGCTCGGGCGCCGAGGTGAACATCCTGCGCGCGCTGGGCAACTCGCTGGTCTTCACCGGCCTGGTGGTGGTGCTGCAGACCGCCAACTCGGCCATGGCCGCCTACGCCTTCGCGCGGCTGCAGTTCCGCGGCCGCCAGGCGCTGTTCGGGCTCTTCGTGGGCTCGATGATGCTGCCCTCGGTGGTGCTCTTCATCCCCAACTTCATCCTCGTGAAGGAGCTGGGCTGGCTCAACAGCATGGCCGGCATGGTGGCGCCCTTCGCGCTGATGTCGGGCTCGTCGATCTTCTTCCTGCGCCAGGCCTTTCTCTCGCTGCCGCGCGAGCTGGAGGAGGCCGCGCTGATCGACGGCGCCAGCCACTTCATGATCTTCCGCCGCATCGTGCTGCCGCTGTCGGCCGCGCCGCTGGCGACTGTCGCCACGCTCACCGGCATCGGCATGTGGAACGAATTCTTCTGGCCCTTCATCGTCTCGCCGCAGGACGAGCACCAGGTGCTGCCCGTGGCGCTGCAGGCCTTCAAGTCGCAGACACCGCAGGGCCAGATCGACTGGACCGGCCTGATGGCCGCCGCCACCATCACCGCCGCGCCCACGCTGCTGCTGCTGGCGGCGCTGGGGCGCCGGCTGGTCGAGTCGGTGCAGCACAGCGGGGGCAAGTGATGCGCCGCCTGACCAAGCACCTGCTCGACCGTGCCTGCAGCGTCGGCCTGCTGGCCATCACGCTCACCCTCGGCCTGAGCGCCTGCCAGCGCGGCGGCGATGCGCCCGCCGGCCCGGTGGTCGTGCGCCACCTGTTGTGGGATTCGGCCCAGCGCCCCGCCTACCAGCAGTGCGCCAGCGCGTTCGAGCGCCAGCATCCGGACGTGCGCATCCGCATCGTGCAGCAGGGCTGGGACGACTACTGGAGCACGCTGTCCACCGGCTTCGTTGCCGGCACCGCGCCCGACGTGTTCACCAACCACCTGACCAAGTTCGCCGAGCAGGTGGTGAACGGCGTGCTGCTCGACATCGCGCCGCTGATGCAGCGCGACGGCGTCGACGCCGCCACCCTCTACGAGCCCGGCCTGGCCGCCAACTGGGCCCGCGGCGCCGAGCAGTACGGCCTGCCGGCCGACTGGGACACCATCGCGCTGGTCGTCAACCTCGACCACGCAATGCGCGCCGGTGTGAGCCTGGACGAGCTGCGCCAGATGCACTGGAACCCGGCGGACGGCGGCAGTTACGCCCAGGTCATCGCCCGCCTGACGCGCGACCAGGCCGGCCGCAGTGCGCTCGATGCGGGCTTCGACCGCCAGCACGTGGCCGTGTGGGGCTACCAGAACCCGGGCCTGGGCGGCATGTTCGGCCAGTCGGAATGGAGCCACTACGCCTGGGGCAATGGCTTCCGCTTCCAGGACGCACCCTGGGCCGTGCCGCTGCACTACGACGCGCCCGCGCTGGCGCAGACCGTCACCTGGCTGGCCGGCTTGCCGGCCAAGGGCTGGTCGGCCGCGCCCGAGGCGCTGGGCAGCATGGGTGCCGACGCCCTGTTCGCCGCCGGCCGCGTGGCCATGGTGCCGACCGGCTCGTGGATGGTCGGCCACACCACGCGCAGCGTGCGCTTCGCCCACACCTTCGTGCCCCTGCCCGTCGGGCCGGACGGCCGGCGCTGGTCCATGCGCAACGGCCTGGCACACTCCATCTGGTCGGGCAGCCCGCGGCGCGAGCAGGCCTGGGCCTGGCTGCGCTACCTGGGCTCGGCCGAGTGCCAGGCCCAGGTCGCCACGCACGGCGTGGTCTACCCGGCGGTGCGCGGCCTGGGCGAGGTGGCGGCGCAGGCGCAGCGCGCCCAGGGCGCCGAGCCCGGCGCCTTCCTCGACGCCGCGCGCGGCGCCACCTTCGCGCCGCCCGTCGTCGACCGCTCGGCGCAGATCAACGACCTGATCGCCGGTGCGATCGAGCAGGCCCTGCTCGGCCGCGCCCCGGCCGCCGAGGCCCTGGCCGGCGCCAACACCCGGGCCAACGCCCTGCTGCGCCCCTGAGCGCGTCCACCCAGATTCCCCAGCAAGCGCCATGGCACGCATCGAGTTCAAGCAGATCAGCAAGTCCTACGGCTCCGGCCTGCCGCTCACCATCAACCAGGTCGACCTGGTGATCGAGGACGGCCGGTTCTGCGTCTTCGTCGGCCCCTCGGGCTGCGGCAAGTCCACGCTGCTGCGCATGGTGGCAGGGCTGGAATCGATCAGTGCGGGCGAACTGAGCATCGCCGGGCGGCGCGTCAACGAGCTGCCGCCGGCGCAGCGCGGCATCGCCATGGTGTTCCAGAGCTATGCGCTGTACCCGCACATGACCGTGGCGCAGAACATGGCCTTCGGGCTGGAGGTGCAAGGCCTGCCTCAGGCCGAGATCGCCCGCAAGATCGCCCATGCGGCCGAGATCCTGCAGCTCACGCCGCTGCTGGAGCGCCGGCCGCGCCAGCTCTCGGGCGGCCAGCGCCAGCGCGTGGCGATCGGCCGCGCCATCGTCAAGCAGCCCGATGTCTTCCTGTTCGACGAACCGCTGTCCAACCTGGACGCCGCGCTGCGCGTGCAGACCCGGCTGGAGATCGCCCGGCTGCACCAGGGCATCGGCACGGCCAGCATGATCTACGTGACGCACGATCAGGTCGAGGCCATGACGCTGGCCGACCAGATCGTGCTGCTGCGCGCCGGCCCCGAGGTGCAGACGCGCGGCAGCGTGGCCCAGGTTGGCACACCCATGGACCTGTACCACCGCCCGGCCAACCGCTTCGTGGCCGAGTTCATCGGCAGCCCGCGCATGAACATCCTGCCCGGCAGGCTGCTGGCTGCCAGCGCCGGGCAGGCGCTGGTCGACGTGGCCGGCACGACCATCGCCGTGGCGGTGGACGCGCGTGCCGGCCAGATCGGCGCGCCGGTCAGCCTGGGCATCCGCCCCGAACACCTGCAGGCCGGCGCCGCCAGCCCTGGTGCGGCTGAGGGTGCGGGCGCGCACGGCGCGCACGGCGTGCTGGCCACGCGCGTGGACCAGTTCGAGCGCCTGGGCGACGTGACCATGCTCTATCTGGACGTCGGCGCCGGCCTGCCCGGCCTGACGCTGCGGGTGGACGGCCACGCGCCCCAGGGCCGCGGCGAGGCCCTGGCGCTCACCCTGCCGGCCGGTCGGTGCCACCTGTTCGACGCGGCCGGCGACGCCTATCCGCGCACCGTGGCCACGCCGGCCTGAGCGGGCCCGGGCGGGCCCGGGCTGCCGACCTCGGGGGCCGGTCCGGATCACCATCAAGCCAGCGCCCGGCCGCGCCTGGAGCAGCCCCGGCAAACCCCTAGAAAAGCGCCCGAGGCGGGCTGGAACGTGTCCCTACAATCGATTGCGTCCCAGCCCACGCCCGCTCATGGCCGTCGTCCACCACTACCCACCCTACGGCGGCCAGGCCGGCGGACGCACCGAGCGCGTGTCCGTCAGCGCCACGCCGCTGGAGGGCGCCCCGCCCGGCACCGCCCCGGTCCCCGGCGGCCTGCGCCGCTACACCCTGCACACCAGCCAGCCCCAGCGCGAGCCCGACCAGCCGCGCAAGCGCGTGGTCGACGAATCGGCCGACCGCCCGCGTGTGCGCAGCGCCAGCCTGCTGTTCGACGCCCTGTACGCCCAGGCGGTGGACGACGCCCGGCTGCTGGCGGTGGACGAGATCAGCGACGCGGCCTACAACGAGGGCCAGCCGGTCGCGGCGCGCGTGTTCCAGACCGGCGAGTTCTGGACCTGGGTCTGGACGCGCGACCTGGCCTACGCCGCCCACCTGGGCCTGGCCACCTTCGATCCGGAACGTGTGGCGAGCGCCCTGCTGTTCAAGACCAGCGGCTGGCGCGACGGCGTCAGCCCGCCGGCCAGCCTGCCCGCCGGCGCCTGCCAGATCGTGCAGGACACCGGCTCGGGCGGCAGCTGGCCGGTCAGCAGCGACCGCGTGAGCTGGGCCTGGGCGGCCGAGGCGGTACTGGACGCCCTGCCGCCCGCCGAACGCACCGCCTTCGCCGAAGCAGCCTGGGCCGCCCTGCGCGGCACGGTCGAGGCCGACCGCGAGGCGGTGTGGAACGCCCGCTCGGGCCTGTACGGCGGCGAGCAGAGCTTTCTGGACTGGCGCACCCAGAGCTACGCGCCGTGGATCGAGCACGACCTGACCCGCATGGCCACCAGCCAGGCGCTGTCGACCAACTGCGGCCACCACCAGGCCCTGCGCCTGGCCGCCCGCCTGGCCGGCGAACGCGGCGACGAACATCTGGCCGAGCGCTACGCCGGCTGGGCCGACGAGCTGGCCCTGGCCATCAACCGCGTGTTCTGGCTGGACGAGCGCCAGCAGTACGCCAGCATGACCAGTGCCGACGGCATGCCGCTGCAGCAGGTCGACCTGCTGGGCGCGGCGCTGGTGGTGCTCAGCGGCATCGCGCCGCCCGGGCGGGCGCGCGAGGCGCTGGCGCATTACCCGCACGCACCGTTCGGCGCACCGGTGATCGCGCCGCAGCAGCCCGGCGTGGCGGTCTATCACAACCGCGCGATCTGGCCCTTCGTGAGCGCCTACGCGGCACGCGCCGCGGCCGAGGTCGGCAACCCGGTGCTGGTGCAGCACGCCATCGACTCGCTCATGCGCGGCGCGGCGCTGCACCTATCGAACATGGAGAACCTGGAGTGGCTGACCGCCACCGCACGTCACGACGACGGGCCGGTCATCAACTCGCGCCGCCAGCTCTGGTCGGTGGCCGGCTACCTGGGCCTGGTGGCCGAGCTGGTGTTCGGCCTGCATCTGGTGGCCGGCGGCCTGCAGCTGCGGCCCTGCCTGACCGCGGCGACAAGCAGGATGCTGGCGGGTGATGCCGCGCCCGGCACCGCCGAGACCTCCGGCAGCCGCCCCGAGGCCCGCCGCCATGCCGAGCTGCTCGGCCTGACCGTGCTGGGCCACCCGCTGGACGTGCGCCTGCACCTGCCCGCGCTGCCCGAACAGGGCACTGACGTAGGCATCCATGAATTTGTCAGCCTGCGCCTGAACGGCCGGGCACTGGCCCCCACGGCCACCATCGGCCTGGCCGACCTGGACCCGCACGCCAACCTGGTGGAACTGGGCTTCGGCCCGCCGCAGCCCGGAGATCACCGCATGAGCACCGTGCCTGATGACGTCGCCACCCTGAGCCATGACGACCCGCGCGTGTTCGCGCCGCCCACGCCCGTCATGGCCGCACTGCCCCGGCAGGCGCCGGGCGACGCGCTGGCGCTGCAGCTGGCCGACGGCGCCCTGCCGGCCGGCGCGCACTACAAGGTCTGGCGCAACGGCGAGCTGGTGCAGCAGCGCGGCCACGAGGCGCGCTGGGTCGACCCCGTGCCGCGCCAGCCCGGGCGGCGGCACAGCTACACGGTGCAGGCGGTGTCGGCCCAGGGCCTGCACTCGCACCACAGCGCGGCGCTGCACGACGGCGCCGACGCGCGCCTGTTCGTGCCCGTCACCGACGCCCGCGTGCAGGCCAGCCAGCCGCCCGCCGCGCCCGGCGACGGCCTGGCCCTGGCCACGCTGCGCGACTGGGGCGGCCCGCAGGACAGCTTCCGCGTCGGCCCGCTCGTGCTGGCGCGCGCCGGCACCTATGCCATCAGCCTGCACTACAACGCCCACCATCAGGACATCCAGACCGGCGTGACCGCCACCGTCAAGCGCCTGCGCCTGCTCGACGCCCAGGGCCACGCGCTGGCCCACGGCGTGGTGCAGATGCCCAACGTGCAGCCCGAGGCACTGGCCGACGGCAGCCTGCACCACCCGCTGCGCCTGTCGACCGAACTGGTCGCCGAGCTGCCGGCCGGGCCGCTCCACATCGAGCTGCTCGATTACTTCAACATGAGCTACCTGGCCGCCAACGCGCACTACGGCCATGCCGGCGGCGCCAGCGGCCCGCTCAACCGCTGCCACCTGGCCGGCGTCGTGATCGACACGCTGGCCTGACCGACCGCACGACTCCGGAGTACCACCCGACATGCAAGCCACATCCTCCACCCCCGCCAGGCCCACCACTTCCGCCGCAGCCGGCCCGGGCGCCGCGGGCTCGCGCGCCCTGCGCCACATCGTCGTCGTGGGCGGCGGTTCGGCCGGCTGGATGGCCGCCGCGGCGCTGTCCGTGGCGGTCGGGCGCGGCTGCGCCATCACGCTGATCGAGTCCGACGAGATCGGCACCGTGGGCGTGGGCGAGGCCACCATCCCGCCCATCCGCATCTTCAACCAGACGCTGGGGCTGGACGAGGCGGAGTTCCTCAAGCGCACGCAGGGCAGCTTCAAGCTGGGCATCCAGTTCGTCGACTGGGCGCAGCAGGGCCACCGCTATTTCCACCCCTTCGGCCCGCACGGCATCCAGTTCGACATGTCGCCACTGCACCAGTACTGGCTGCGCAGCCGCCAGCGCCTGGGTCTGCCGCCGATCGACGACTACTCGATGGCCTGGGCGGCGGCGCAACGCGGGCGCTTCGGCAAGCCGCAGCAGGATCCGCGTTCGGTGCTGTCGACCTTCGACTACGCCTACCACTTCGACGCCGGGCTGTACGCACGCTTCCTGCGCGAGAAGTCCGAGGCGCGCGGCGTGACGCGGCTGGAAGGCAAGATCGTCGGCGTGCACCTGCACGGCGAGACCGGCTTCGTCGAATCCGTGCGCCTGGCCGACGGGCGCGACATTGCGGGCGACCTGTTCATCGACTGCTCGGGCTTTCGCGGCCTGCTGATCGAGGAGACGCTGCACACCGGCTACGAGGACTGGACCCACTGGCTGCCCTGCAACCGCGCCATGGCCGTGCCCTGCGCCCCGGCCGGCGAGCTCACGCCCTACACGCGCTCGACCGCGCGCGAGGCGGGCTGGCAGTGGCGCATCCCGCTGCAGCACCGCACCGGCAACGGCTACGTCTACTGCAGCGAATTCCTCAGCGACGACGAGGCTGCCGGCAGGCTGCTGCAGCGCCTGGACGGCCAGGCCCTGGCCCAGCCGCGCCCGCTGCGCTTCACCACCGGGCGGCGCAAGCTGTTCTGGAACCGCAACGTCGTCGCGCTCGGCCTGGCCAGCGGCTTCATGGAGCCGCTCGAATCGACCAGCCTGCACCTGGTGCAATCGGGCATCTCGCGCCTGCTGGCGCTGTTCCCCGACCGCGACTTCGACCCGCTGGTGACCGAGGAATACAACCGCATCGGCATCAACGAGTTCGAGCGCATCCGCGACTTCATCATCCTGCACTACAAGCTCACCGCCCGTGACGACACGCCGCTGTGGCGCTACTGCTCGGCCATGTCGGTGCCCGACACGCTGCAGTACAAGATCGACCACTTCCGCCGCTTTGGCCGCCTGGTCGCCGCCAACAACGACCTGTTCGGCCCGGCCAGCTGGCTGGCGGTGCACATCGGCCAGCACAACTGGCCCGAGCGCTGCGACCCGCTGGCCGACCTGCGCGGCGGCGACGCCGCCGACCAGATGCTGGAACGCCAGCGTCTGGCCATGGCGCGCGAAGCCGAGGCCATGCCCGGCCACGCCGAGTTCATCCGCCAGTACTGCCCGGCCGCGACGATATTACAAGGATAGATACAAACCGAGGAACCTGAAAGCGCGTCTTGAGTAATCAGCAAACCACAATTCGAGGTACCAGGACGCAGGAGCAAAAACAACAGCCGAAACACATAGCGGCATTGTTAATTATAAAAACACAAATCGGAGTCCACATGAATATTCGGCACATTGCGTTGGCTTTGTTGCACAACCCACCCCGTCAGCCCCGCGCAGCCAGGCGATGCCACACTGAGCGGATGAGCAAGCCACCT
>JBJOKY010000431.1:0-3928 GCA_046045865.1 Pseudomonadota bacterium
GGCCGACAGGTCGGCCACCACCGTCACCGCGATCGCCACCCTTTCGGCGTACAGCCGCACCTGCCAGTCGCCGAAGGCGCTGCTGTAGGGGTCGCGCAGGCTGGCGTGCACGTCGATGCGCCGGGCGTCGCCGCCCTGGCTGAGCGCCTGGTGGGCGCGGAACTCGAAGCCGGTCTCGCCGGCGCGGCTGCGGTGCGCGCCGGGCCAGCGGCTGCGCGCGGGGTGACGCAGGCGGTAGTACACCTCGCGGATGGCAGCGTCGCGGTGCAGGCCCGCCGACGTGGCGGTGGCGCTCACGGCGCCGGCACCTGCTGCAGGATGGCCTGCATCAGCGGGCCGATCAGCTCGTGGCGGCGCAGCTCGTGCACCGGCGTCAGGCACAGGCGATGGGCGATGCAGGCGGTGTAGACCTCGTGCACGTCCTCGGGGCGCACATGGTCGCGCCCGGCCAGCCAGGCCGCCACCCGGGCGGCGCGCAGCAGCAGGCTCATGCCACGCGGGCTGGCGCCGGCCAGCACGACGCTGTCGATGTCCACGTCGGGCAGGGTGATGCCGATGTCCTGCGGCCGGGCACTCGCCTGCCACAGCCGCAGCACATAGGTCTGCAGCGTGGGCGTGGCGTGGATGTGGCGCTGCACCAGCGCGGCGATGGCGGGCAGTTCGGCCGGCGGCGCCAGGCCGGCGGGCAGCCCGCCGATGAGCGCATCGACGTCGTGGAAGCGCGGGTCGAAGGCCAGCGCCAGGCGGGTGGCGTCGTCCTCGGGCGACTCGACCGTCACCTCCATCATGAAGCGGTCGCGCGCGGCCTGGGCGATCTCGAAGGTCTCCTCGCGCTCGACCCGGTTGCGGTCGGCGAACACCTGCAGCCATGGCAGGCGGATCTCGCGGTTGAAGGCCGTCACGCTGCGCTCGGCCATGACGCGCAGCATCAGCGCATGCACCTGCGGGCGGGCGCGGTTGATCTCGTTGAAGAAGAAGATGGCGAGCTCCTCGCCCTCGGCGGTGAGCGGGCCGGGCTCGACCGCCGGGCGGCCCTCGGCCGTGATGTAGGCGTGGTACAGCAGGTCGTTGGGCATCAGGTCGACCGTGCCCTCGACCCGCCCGTAGCGCCCGCCCAGCACCTGGGCGAAGGCGCGCAGCAGCGTGGTCTTGCCCACACCGACGTCGCCCTGCAGCAGCACGTGGCCACGCGCGAAAACCGCCGTGTTGATGAGCCGGATGGCCGCACCCTGCCCCACCACGGCCTGCGCCACCGCGGCCTCGACGGCCAGGGCGCGCCCGCGCCAGTCAGCCAGCTGGCGGGCTTCGTGCTGCTGTGCTACGTGACTGTGCACGCCGGGTTCGGAGTTGCGGCTCATGCGGATGCGGCTTCCTGACGGCCCGGCCTGGCGCCGGTGGCCCGCGAGCATCGCACCGCCGCCGCCGTGACCACCTCGGTGTAAACACGGCTGCCCGGCCGGCCTGCGGCACGGCCCGCAGGGCCGTCCACAGCATGCCGGCGGACTGCCCATCAGGCGCAAAAGCGTGGTGCCGATGCACTTTCTCCACGGTTTGACATGGCACAACCGACGTCCGGGGGTGGCGTGAAGAATCGATGCCAGCACCGCAGGTCCACGTCAGCCCGTCCACAGGAGCACGCCCATGTCCCAGCATTCCGCCGCCGTCGCCAACACCTCCGTCGCGCCGGCCCCGCCCGGCCTGGCAGCACTGGGGCGCATCCAGGCCGAATTCGAGGCGCTCGACGCCTGCCATCAGCAGGTGCTCGACACCCTGGCCGTGCTCGGCCTGCTGGTCGAGCAGCTGGAAGCACATGGCGTGGACGCCGAGGCGCAGGCCGCGGCGCAACAGATCGTCACCTTCTTCGACGGCACGGCGCACGAGCATCATGCCGAGGAGGAGCGGCTGGTCTTCCCGCCGCTGCTGGAGGGCACCGACGCCGGCCTGGCCGAGAAGGTCAGGCGGCTGCAGCAGGACCACGGCTGGCTGGAGCAGGACTGGGTCGAGCTGCGGCTGCAGATCGACGCCATCGCCAGGGGCTACAGCTGGTACGACCTCGACGCGCTGCGTGCCGGCGTGGGCGTGTACACGGCGCTGTACATGGACCACATCGACCTGGAGGAATCGCTCATCTACCCCAATGCCCGGCGCAGCCTGAGCGAGCGCGCCAGCGCCGGCGCGGCACGCCTGGCGGCCGGACAGAGACGTCTGCGCGCCTGAACGGCACGCGCAGCGTCCCCCTGACGCCCGCCCGCGGGCGCCGACGGCGCTGCAGGTTCAGACCTGCAGCGCCGTCGTCTTCTTCACCGTGCGCAGCACCAGCATCGAGTTGGAGCGCACCACGCCCGGCAGGCGGGTCAGCACCTCGGCGTGGAAGCGCTCCAGGTCCTCGGCGCCGTGGTAGGTGTAGCGGATGAGGTAGTCGTTGCTGCCGGCGACGTAGTAGCAGTCCAGGATGGCCGGTTCCAGCCTCACGGCCTCCTCGAAGCGGCTGAGCGCATCCAGGCTGGTGCGCTCGACGTTGACGATGGTGTACGAGGTGCCGGCCTGGCCCACCGCGCGCGGGTCGAGCAGGGCCACGTAGGCGGCGATCACGCCGGCCTCCTCGAGCTGGCGCACCCGGCGCAGGCAGGCCGAGGGCGACAGGTGCACGCGCTGGGCCAGCTCGACGTTGGTGAGCCGCGCGTCCACCTGCAGGATGCCGAGAATGGCCCGGTCGATCGCATCGAGTTGCAGGGTTTTCTCCAGTGCCGCCATATGCTTGCGCGATTAAATGCTTGGTTGGCAGATTATTGCGTGCGGCAAATGTCGCCGCCCGCACTCCGCAACCCTGTTGCGCGCCAGTCTGCCTAGACTGCTGGGTGCCGTGCATCAGGCGCTGCCTGCGCACCCGGACCACATGTCGAATCGCCGCGCCGCCGCGGCCAGCCCAGGAGCCCGCCCATGGATCAAGCCACTTCCGCCGCCCTGCAGGCGGCCCAGGACACCGGCAGCGCGATGGACGCGCACTGGATGCCCTTCACCGCCAACCGCCAGTTCAAGAAGGCGCCGCGCCTGCTGGCCAGGGCCCAGGGCATGCACTACTGGACGCCGGAAGGTCGCGAGATCCTCGACGGCGTGGCCGGGCTGTGGTGCGTCAACGCCGGCCATGCGCGGCCGAAGATCGTGCAGGCCATCCAGGCCCAGGCGGCCGAGATGGACTACGCGCCGCCCTTCCAGATGGGCCACCCCAAGGCCTTCGAGCTGGCCGACGCGGTCAGCCACCTCACCCCGGCCGGGCTGAACCGCGTGTTCTTCACCAACTCGGGCTCCGAGGCGGTGGAGACCGCGCTCAAGATCGCCCTGGCCTACCACCGCATGCGCGGCGAGGCCTCGCGCACCCGCCTCATCGGGCGTGAACGTGGCTACCACGGCGTCAACTTCGGCGGCATATCGGTGGGCGGCATGGTCGGCAACCGCAAGATGTTCGGCACCATGCTGGCCGGCGTGGACCACATCCGCCACACCCACGACCCGGCCAGGAACGCCTTCAGCCGCGGCCAGCCGCAGCACGGCGCCGAGCTGGCCGACGATCTGGAGCGCCTGGTCGCGCTGCACGATGCCTCGACCATCGCGGCCGTGATCGTCGAGCCCGTGGCCGGATCCACCGGCGTGCTGGTGCCGCCGCAGGGCTATCTGCAGCGCCTGCGCGAGATCTGCGACAGGCACGGCATCCTGCTCATCTTCGACGAGGTGATCACCGGCTTCGGCCGCACCGGCAGCCCCTTCGGCGCCCAGACCTTCGGCGTCACGCCCGACCTCATGACCGTGGCCAAGGGCATCACCAACGGCAACGTGCCCATGGGCGCGGTGATAGCGAAGCAGTCCATCCACGACGCCTTCATGAACGGCCCGGAGCACGTGATCGAGCTGTTCCACGGCTACACCTACT
>JBJOKY010000100.1:0-12444 GCA_046045865.1 Pseudomonadota bacterium
CGCTACGAGCTGGTCACCCGGCTGGACGGCCACCACACCGTCAAGCTCGGCGACGAGGCCTGGTCGGCCGACGCCGACCTGGGCGTCGCCGCGCCCGCCACACCTGCGGCTGCCGCCCCGATCGCCGAGCCACCGGCGCGTGTGCGCCTGGTGCCGCGCGGCGCCGGCCTGAGCCACGACTTCAAAGGCATCTACCGTTTCGTCATGACCCCTGCCTCGACCCCGGCAAACTCGGCCAACCCGGCAGACCCGGTGACACAGGCGGCCGCTGCCACCCCGGTCGCCGCCGAGCCCGAACTGAGCATCAGCACCTGCCCGGCCAGCGCACCGCCGCTGGGCGACACCCGGCTGTTCCTGCGCGGCAGCATGAACAACTGGACCGCGCTGGAGAGCGACGCCTTCCAGTGGAGCTGCGACGCCTACTACCTCAACGTGAAGCTCAACGGCAGCCACAGCTTCCGCATCGCGGACGCGGCCGGCCAGCCGGCCACCACCTTCGCCGCGGCGCAGGGCGGGCGGCGCGAGCCCTCGCTCGACCAGGCACTCGACCTGGCGCGCGGCAACGGTGCGCAGGCGCTGTCGGACCTGGGCTTTGCCTTCGGCGGCGAGTTCACCCTGAAGCTGGCCTTTGTCGATGCCGGCCAGGCTCAACTCACCATCGGCCCGCGCAGCTTTGCCGACCCGCGCGCCGCCACCACGGTCACCAACCCGCTGGCGCTGAGCCTGCGCCACGACAGCCGCGCCGACCGCACGCCCTACGGCGCCGTGCCGGCCGGCACGACCGTCAACTTCCGCATCGCCGCGGCGCCGGGCGTCGAGCAGCTCACCCTGGTGGTGGAGCGCCGCCGCCTGGAAGGCAACCAGGAGGTGCTGGACTACCAGCCGCTGGCGCGCATCCCCATGCGCCGCGAGGCGGCCGGGCCCGCGTCGGCCGCCGCTGCATCGACGGGCCAGGCTGCGGGCCGGCCCGAGGCCTCGGTCGCCTGGGTCGCCAGCCAGCGCTTCGACCAGCTCGCCGTGCACGGCTACTGGTTCGAGGCGCAGATCGCCGGCCAGACCTTTGTCTACCAGAACAACACCGACGCCCTGCACTGGACACGCGAGAAGGGCAGCGGCGGCCTGGGTAGTGTGGCCGAACACCCGGCGCGCCCCGACGCCATCCGCCGCTACCGCCTGAGCGTGTACGACCCGGCCTTCCAGACGCCGGCCTGGGCGCGCGACACGGTCTGGTACTACATCTTCCCCGAGCGCTACCGCAACGGCGACCGCAGCAACGACCCCAAGCCGGGCGTGCGGCGCTACCAGGACAAGGGCATCGAGCTGCACCGGCGCTGGAACGAGCCGCCCTACAAGCCCGGCAGCGGCGACGGCTCGGACGCGCACTACAACAACGACTTCTTCGGCGGCGACCTGTCCGGCATCATCGACAAGCTGGGCGACATCGCCGATCTGGGCGCCAACGCCATCTACATGACGCCGGTGTTCACGGCTGCCAGCAACCACAAGTACGACACGGCCGACTACCACCACATCGACCCGGCCTTCGGCAGCAACGCCGACTTCGAGCGCCTGACGCGCGCGGCCGCGAAGCGCGGCATCCGCGTCGTGGTCGACGCCTCGTTCAACCACACCGGTGCCGACTCGATCTACTTCGACCGCTGGGGCAACCACGGCAGCACCCAGGATGGCCCGCCCGGCGGCCAGCTCGGCGCCTTCGCCAACGGCCGCATCCGGCCCGAGTCGCCCTATGCGAGCTGGTACAGCTTCGACGCCAGCCAGCCCGACCCCGAGCGCCAGTTCAAGGGCTGGGTCGGCGTGAGCGACCTGCCCGAGCTGGACAAGCACTCGCCCGCCTGGCGCGACTTCGCCTACCGCGCGCCGGATTCCGTCACGCGCACCTGGCTCGGGCGCGGCGCCGCCGGCTGGCGCATGGACGTCGCACCCTGGGTGCCCGACGACTTCTGGCGCGAATGGCGCAGCGTCGTGAAGGCCACCAGGCCCGACGCCATCACCATCGCCGAGACCTGGTTCGACGCCGCCAAGCACCTGCTGGGCGACATGTTCGACGCGACGATGAACTACATCTTCCGCAACGCCGTGCTCGACTATGCGAACGGCGGCACGGCCACCGCGCTGGCCACGCAGCTGGAGGCGCTGCGCGAGTCCTACCCGCCGCCGGCCTTCGCCGCGCTGATGAACCTGCTGTCCAGCCACGACCAGGCGCGCTCGCTGCACGTCTTCGGCCATCACGGCGCGGCCAGCACGCCGGCCCAGATCGCCCTGGCCAAGCGCCGGATGCTGCTGGCCGTGGCCTTCCAGATGGGCTACCCCGGCGCACCGGCGGTCTACTACGGCGACGAGGTCGGCGTGACCGGCGGCGACGACCCCTACAACCGCGCCACCTACCCCTGGCCCGACGAAGGCGGCCAGCCCGACCTGGCGCTGCGCGCCGAGTTCAAGCGCCTGATCGCCCTGCGCCACGCCCACCCCGTGCTGCGCCACGGCGGCCTGGGCGCGCCCGTGCATGCCGACGAGCACGTGCTGGTGCTGCCGCGCCGCCTGGGCCAGACCTGGGCCTACACCGCCACCAACAACGCAGACCAGGCGCGGCAGGTGAGCCTGCGTCTGCCGGCCGAGGCGCCGCGGCGCTGGGTCGAGGCGACCAGCAGGCAGCCGCTGCAGGCCACGGCCGACGGACTGCTGGTCGTCGACCTGCCTGCGATGGCGGGCATGGTGCTGCTGGGGCAATGAACACGAGGCCGCCAGGGCCGTGCTGCCGGCGAGCTGCACGGTGCGTCCTCTGCGCCGGGGATCAGCCGCCGGGCATCACCTGCAGGGCGTTTCAACCATGATCGAGTACCTCCCCCGCGCTCGGCGCTGGTGGCTGGCAGCCACGCTGCTGGCCCTGATCGGGCTGCTGGCCTGGTGGCAGGGCTGGTTCACCCCCGCGCCGCAGCTGCAGCCGGAGGTGACACCGGCAGCACGGCCGTTTCCGTGGCAGCTGGCGGATGGGGCCCCGTCGGCAGCCAGCGGGTCGGCCGTGGCGACCGCTGGCAGCCAGGCTGCGTCGCCTGCCAGCGCCACCACCCCCACCGCCACACCGGCCGCCAACGCCGCCACGACCGCCGAGGACGAGCCATCCACCATCGCCAGTTGTCTGCAGGCCGCCACGCTGGCGGCTGCGAAGGTGGTCGATGTGGTACGCGCAGGGGTGGCCGACGAGCAGCCCGAACGATCCGAGGCCCTGGCCATGCAGCGCCTGCGCCAGGACGTGGCGCACAGCCTTGCCACCGCTGCCGATGCGCAGGCGCGTGCCGCCGGCTTGCTGGTGTCGACGCTGTGGAATTTCCGCCTGTGGACCTGTCCCGATGCGGCCGATTGCGACCGGCAGCGCAGCACCCACGAAGCCGCGGCCCTGCGTGCGGCGCACGAACTCGCCAGCCAGGCGCGCTCGGGGGCCTCGGCGGACGTCTACGCCTGGGCCCTGCACGCCTGCGCCGTGGTGGCAGACGCGCAGCCGTCGCAGCCGTCCGGCGCCTGCGGCCAGCTCTCGACGCAGCGCTGGGCCGAGCTCGCGCCGACCCAGGCCTGGCCTGCCTGGCGCTGGCCGCCCAGGCGCAGCAGCGCGGGGATCTGTCTGGGGTGGAGAGCGCGATGTGGCGCGTCGCCCACGCGGACGACTGGCGTTCGCCTGGCGATACGCTGCAAGGCCTGGTCGCTGCCGCGCAGCTGCCTGCGCCGGTCGAAGGCGCGCAGGACCTGCAGTTCCTGGCCCGTGATGCTGCGCTGCAGCTGCCGCCCAGCCTGGGCAGCGTCGCCCAGCTCTGCCCGGCGCAGATGGACGTCAATCGCCGCGAGGGCTGTGCCCGCCTGGCCGGCCGGATGCTGGATCGCGCGAGCACGCTGCTGGAACTGTCGGTCGCGATCCGCGTGGGCAGACATGCCGGCCTGGCGCCCGAACGCCTGGCGCGCGCCGAGGCTTTCATGGCCGAGGCCAGCGCTGCCCTGTCCCGCGACAACGCCACCCCGGGCGACCTGGCCGGCGCGTGTCGCGGCATGGTGCGCCAGCAGCGCTTCGTGCGCAGGACCCAGGCGCTCGGCGAGCTGCAGGCCATCGCCGAGGTCTACGGCATCGGCGTCGCCAGGTAGGCCCGGCCTGCTGGCTGTCGCCGCGACGTCGTCACCCTGCGCCGGTGCGGGTGCAGGTGCAGGTGCGACAGGCCTGAGCCCGCACTTCAGCGGGGTGCCAGCTCGCGCGCCAGGAAGGCCTCGACCCGCGTCCAGAAATCGACCTCGTTGTCGGTATGGGCCCAGCCATGGCCCTCGTCGGGGTAGACCAGCCACTCGACCTGCTTGTTGTGCGGTGCCAGGGCGTCGCGCATGCGCTCGCCGTGCACGATGGGCACACGCACGTCGTTGGCACCGTAGGCCAGCAGGACGGGTTGCCTGATGCCGGGGGCCAGGTTGACGGGCGAGTTGGCCGCCAGCTGCGCCGCATCGGCCTTGCGGTCGCCGATGAGCACCGGCATGCCGTAGTCCTTGTAGGTGTCCGACATGTCGCTCCAGACGCTGGAGTAGAGCAGGTCGATCTCGCTCACGGCCACCCAGGCCACGCCGCACCTGTACAGCCCGGGCTCGCGCGCCAGCCCGACCAGGGTGGCGTAGCCGCCGTAGCTGGCGCCGGCGATGCAGATGCGCCTGGGGTCGGCATGGCCTTGCTCGATGGCCCAGCGGGTGGCGTCGGTCACGTCGTCCTGCATGGCGCGGCCCCACTGCTTCCAGCCCGCCTTGAAGTGGTCGTGGCCGTAGCCCGTGCTGCCGCGGAACTCGGGTTGCAGCACGACGTAGCCGCGCGAGGCCAGGAACTGCACTTCGGCATTCCAGCGCCAGCTCTGGCCGCGCACCCAGGGCCCGCCGTGCACCAGCACCACCATCGGGCGGGGGGACTGCGCCTTGCCCTTGGGCAGGGTGAGGTAAGTGGGGATGGTGAGGCCGTCGCGCGCCTTGATCTTCACGAAATCCATGCTGCCGAGCTGCCTGGGCTCGACACGCGGCAGGGCGGCGCCGACCTTGACCAGCTTGCGGGTCTGGCGCTGCAGCACGTAGGTGATCTCGGGTTGCGTGTCCGAGAACGACTGCACCAGCACCCAGGGCGAGTCGCCGTGTTGCGGTGGCGTCAGGCGGTTGGTCGTGACCGGCAGGATCTTGTCGACGTGCTCCTGCAGGGCCTTCATGTCGCTGTCCAGCCACTGGGTGACTTCGCCGTCGACGACGAAACGCAGCCCGAGCAGCCGCCTGGTGTCCATCACCGGGGTGGCGTGGATGGAGAAGTCGGCTGACGCGAGCAGCGGGCGTTCGGACAGCCGGTTGGTGCCGGTGTCGAGCGTGTACAGCGCCTCCTTGCCGTGCGGGCCGGCGGCCGACACGTACAACGTGCCGTCCGGCGCGATGAAGCTGGGCGACAGGTCGGCGCCCACGAAACGCTCGGCCTCGCGCAACTTGCGCCAGCTGCCGTCGCCTTGGCGCACGTGCAGCGCGACGGCCCGGCCCTTGGCCGTCACCACGACCCTGGGTTCGCCAGCCGCGTCGAACAGCCAGTGCACGGCGTTGCGGGGTGTGTCGAGCGGCTTGAGGCGGCCACGGTTGGTGTCGACGCGGGCCAGGTCGATGTAGTCCTCGGCCTCGGGCACGACGACGAAGACGTCGTCGCCGCCCGCGCGCGGGGCCCCCGGGAGCAGGTAGGTGTTCCAGGGCAGCAGCTTCTTGTCGTCGGCGTCGCCGTTCAGGACGAACGATCCCAGGGTGTCGACCAGCTGGCGGAATCCGGTGCCGTCGGCATTGGCGGCGAACAGGCCGCTGCCGCGGTTGGTCATGCCGGGGCGGGTGAGTTCCACCTCGAGGTCGAACACCAGGCGCGTGTCGTTGACCCACCGGTAGGCGTGGATGCTGCCGTCCTTGAACGAGGCGGCGACCGTGGGCTTCATGGTCGCCAGGTCGAGCACCGCCAGCACATGGCCCGACTTGGCCGCCATCTTGAACGCCACCAGCCGTCCGTCGGGCGACAACTGCGCCCCGGTGACCTGTTCGCGCTGGAAGAAGTGCTCCACGGGCGGCGGTGCAGCGACGGCGGTGGTCGCGGTGGCCGTGTCGGCCGCTGCGGCCGCAGCCAGCAAAAAGGCACCGAGGGCGCCGAGCAAGGTGGCCGGCAGCAGTTTCATGGCAGTGGGCTACAAGTGGGCTGCATACAGACTGGTGACGGACTGGCGGCAAGTGTCCACCAGTCCAGGCGCGCAAGCCGGGCGTCGCCATCCTCGGCCACCAGCGCCAGGCCGCGCTCGCGGCCGAGCGGAAACACCAGGTCGGTCAGCACCACCGTGCCGCCCAGCGCGAAGACCTCGACCGAGCAGCTGTCGACGACGATGCGCAGGTCGATGGCGCCGCGGAGCGCACCGGCCGGCAGCGGTGCCTCGCAGCGCCCGGCCCAGTGATCGCCCTGGGGCGCGGGCGGGCGCTGGCCGGCGGCGCTGCGGTCGATGTAGAGCACGCCGCGGGCGCGGTCGACACCCACCCGGGTGGCCTCGCGGCCGTGGCCGGCGCCGGCTGCGCTGACCAGCAGCTCCAGGCCGACGTCGGTGGCCGTGCCGCCCGGCAGCAGCACGAGTTCGATGTCGTGCGCAGCGCCGTGTGCCTGCCCGACCGGTGTGCTGCCGGCCTCCAAGGCCTGTGCGGTGAGTTGCTGGTGGCCACTGCGCCGGCTGGCGAGTTCACGCACCGGGCGCTGGATCAGGCGCAGGCCGCCGAGCGCGGCGCCGGCTTCGGCCCCGGCCGGTTCGGCGCCGGGCGGCAACTGCAGCGCCAGCTCGCGCGGCAGCGTCATGGCGCAGCGCCAGGGCGCGGTGGGCGTGACGTTGGCGTACTGGTGGCTGCTCATCCAGGCCAGCCAGAGCTGGCGGCCCTGGCCGGCCGGCACGTCGGACCACGACTGCGCGGCATAGAAGTCCGAGCCCCAGTCGGCCCAGGTGACCGCGGCCGGGTCGTCGGTGCTGTGGTCCAAGGGCGTGAAGCGTGTGCCGTCGAAGTCGCCCACCCAGACCTGGGCGCCCGAGCCGCCGGCCGGGTGGCCCTCGAAGGCGTCGACCTTGAGCAGCCAGGCGCTGCGCCCGGTCGGTCGGCCCTGGGCGTCCTCGACCGGCAGGGGCAGGATGTCCGGGCATTCCCAGATGCCGGTGGTGCAGCCCCTGGGGCCGAAGCGGCTGAGCTCGGTCCAGTGCCGCAGGTCGGTCGAGCCGTAGAAGACGAGCTGGTACTCGTGCGCCAGCGACACCAGCATGATCCAGCGCTGCGTGGGCTCGTGCCAGAACAGCTTGGGGTCGCGGAAGTCCTTTTCACCGATGTCCAGCACCGGGTTGCCGGCGTAGGGCTGCCAGGTGCGGCCGCGGTCGGTGCTGCTGGCCAGGTGCTGGCTCTGGATGGGCCGGCGCTCGTTGGCGGTGTAGGCGGCCAGCAGCAGCGGTTCGCTGCCGCGGCCCAGGCCGCTGCGGTTGACCGGGTCGACCGTGGCGCTGCCCGAGAACACCATGTGTCCGGCCGTCTCGGGCAGGGCCACGGGCAGCTCGCGCCAGTGCAGCAGGTCGGTGCTCACCGCATGGCCCCAGCTCATGTGGCCCCAGGTGTCGCCCTCGGGGTTGTACTGGAAGAACAGGTGGTACTCGCCGTCGAAGAACACCAGGCCGTTCGGGTCGTTGAGCCAGTTGCGCGTGGCGCTGAAGTGCAGCACCGGGCGGTAATGGTCGTGCACCGCCGGGTCGCTGGCGTCGATCAGCCAGCCCCAGGCCGGCAGCTCGCGCGGCACGGCGCTGCCGGGCAGGGTGACGGTCTGCGGCCGCGGCGTGACGTTCACGACCACCGTGACGCGGTCGGCGCCCTGGTCGCTCCCTGGATCGCCGCACTGGTCGGCGCCGAGCACGCGGCGAAACGCGAACACCGCCTCGTTGCCGACCTCGACCAGCTCGGCCGGCGCGCCGTGCTGGCCGTTGCCCAGGGCGGGGTGGGCCCGCTTCAACGCCAGCAGCTCGGTGTAGAGCGCCTGGTGGCGGTAGCTGCCCCAGGCGATGGCGTCCTTCTCGAAGAAGGCCAGGCGCTTGTCCAGGCCGCTTTCCTGCCCGCCGTAGATCAGCGGCAGGCCGGGCAGGGTGGCGGCCAGCACGGCCATGGCCGCGAAGGCCGGGCCGTAGAGCTCGCCGTCGTGGCCGTGCCACGAGTTGATGTCGTGGTTGCTGGTGAAGCGCAGGCGGTAGGCGTGCGCCGGGTAGGCCTTGGGATTGGGCCGGGCCACCCAGGCGCGCAGGGCCTCGGCACCCGCCTGTCCGGCGGCGACCTGGCGCAGCACGTCGGTCAGGTCCCAGCCGTAGGTCATGTCGAAGGCCTGGTCGTGCAGCTCGGGCTCGGACCACTCGGCCAGCAGGAAGACCGGCTTGATCGCGTCCAGCTCGCGCCGCGCCTGCTGCCAGAAGGGCAGCGGCACCAGGCCGGCCACATCGCAGCGGAAGCCGTCGATGCCGGTCTCTGTGAGCCACCAGGCCATGGCGTCGATCATGCCGCGCCACAGGGCGGGCCGGGCGTAGTCGAGCGCGACGACGTCGGTCCAGTACTCGGGCTCGGGGCCGTTGGTGAAGGTGACGGGGTAGATCTCGCCGGCCTCGTTCGTCTTGTACCAGTCCGGGTGCTCGCCGACCCAGACATGGTCCCAGGCGGTGTGGTTGGCGACCCAGTCGAGCAGCACCTTCATGCCCAGCGCCTGTGCCAGGGCGACGACGCCCTTGAAATCCGCCAGGCTGCCGAACTCGGGGTTGACGGCGCAGTAGTCGCGGATGGCGTAGTAGCTGCCGAGCAGGCCCTTGCGCTGCTGCACGCCGATGGGCTGCACGGGCATGAACCACAGCGTCTGCACGCCCATGGCGCGCAGGCGCGGCAGGTGCTGGGCGAAGGCGGCGAGCGTGCCTTCGGCGCTGTACTGGCGCAGGTTGACGCAGTACAGGTTGGTGCGATGGGTCCAGTCCGGGTGCTTCATCATCGTCATCATCAGCGTTGGCGCAGGCTGGCGACCAGCACGCCCCAGGCACCGAGCTTGAGCCCGGCCGACGTGAGCAGCCCGACGGTGTCATCGCTGGCCAGCAGCAGCGCGTCGCAGCCAGGCAGGGCAACGGCGCCGTCCAGCCTGGTCGACACCGCGGCGGCGCTGCAGTTCAGCGCCACCAGCACGGCCTGGCCGTCGGGCAACGCGACGGCATAGGCCAGCACGCTGGGGTGGCTGCTGCTGAGCGGCAGGTAGCGGCCGGCGCGCAGCACCGGGTGGCTGCGCCGCAGGGCGAGCAGGCGGCGTGTCCAGTGCAGCAGCGAGCCAGTCTCGGCTTCCTGCTGCTCGACATGGCGGGTGGCTGCACGTTTGCCGGCCGGCAGCCAGGGCGTGCCGCTGCTGAAGCCCGCACCCGGCCCGGCCGACCAGGGCATGGGTGTGCGGCAGCGGTCGCGGTCGTCGGCACGCGGGCGCTGCGGGCCCAGCGGTGCGGCGGCGAGTTCGCTGTCCGGCAGGTCGGCCAGGCCGATCTCCTCGCCGTAGTACAGCAGCACGGTGCCGGGCTGGGTGAGCAGCAGGGCGCTGGTCAGGCGGGCGATGGCGTCGCGTTCTGCGTCATCGCGCGCCGCGGCGCCGAAGCGCGACCAGGGCCGGTGCTGGTCGTGGTTGCCGAAGAAGAAGACCGGCGTGTGGCCGCGCCCGGCGATCTCGTGGTGCGCGGCGTCGAGGTGGTGCTTGAGCCTGGCCGCGTCGAGCTGCGTGAGCCGCCCGAGCATGAAGTTCATGGGCAGCTGCATCTCGTCGCCTGCCGCGCCGTAGGCCTGGAGCAGGCCGGGCAGGTGGTCGATGGTCGATTCGCCCAGCAGCACGCGCGCGCCGTCGTAGCCATCGGTGAGCTGGCGCAGCTCGCGCAGCACCGCGTGGTTCTCGGGCCGGTTGGCGTTGTAGGCCTTCTGGCCCACGCCGGCGCCGCCGGCCGGGTCGGGGTCGTGCGGCCAGGCCGGGTCCTCGAACAGGTGGGCCGTGGCGTCCAGGCGGAAACCCGCCGCACCGCGGCCGAGCCAGAAGCGCGCCACGTCGTACATGGCCTCGCGCAGCGCCGGGTGGTGCCAGTTGATGTCCGGCTGCTCGGGCAGGAAGGCGTGGTAGTACCACTGGCCGGTGGGCGCGTCATAGGTCCACGCGGGGCCGCCGAAGATCGAGTCCCAGTTGGTCGGCGGGCGGCCGTCGGGCTGGCCGTCGCGCCATACGTACCAGTCGCGCATCGGGTGCTCGCGCGACGAACGTGCGGCGCGGAACCAGGCATGCTGGTCCGAGCTGTGGTTCATGACGAAGTCGACCAGCAGGCGCATGCCGCGCCGGCCGGCCTCGGCCACGAGCTCGTCCCAGTCGGCCAGGGTGCCGTATTCGGGCGCCACGTCGCAGTAGTCCGACACGTCGTAGCCGAAGTCGGCGTTGGGCGAGGGGAAGAAGGGCGTGAGCCACAGGGCATCGACGCCGAGCTGCTGCAGGTGATCCAGACGCTGGGTGATGCCTTTCAGGTCGCCGATGCCGTCGCCGTTGCTGTCCTGGAAGCTGCGGACGTAGATCTCGTAGATGACGGCGTGGCGCCACCATTCGGTGCCGCCGCTCATCCTTTGACCCCCCCGGCGGCCAGGCCGGCGATCATCCAGCGCTGGGCGAGCAGGAAGACCGCCGTGATCGGCAGGCCCGAGAGGATGGCCGCGGCGGCGAAGTCGCCCCAGTGGAAGTTGTGCTCGTGCACGAAGAGTTTCGACCCCACGGCCAGGGTGAGCTGGTCCTGCTGGGTGAGCAGCACCGAGGCGACCGGGTACTCGATCACCGCGCCGATGAAGGCCAGCAGGAAGACCACCATCAGGATGGGCAGCGCCATGGGCAGCAGCACGCGCCAGAAGCCCTGCCAGGGCGTGGCGCCGTCGACCACGGCGGCCTCCTCGATCTCGCGCGGCAGGGTGTCGTAATAACCCTTGAGCGTCCACACGTGCATGGCGATGCCGCCCGAATACGCCAGCACCAGCGAGGCGTGGGTGTTGAGCCCCAGCGCCGGGAAGGCCGAGCCGATACGGTCGAAGATGGCGTAGATCGCCACCAGCGACAGCACGGCCGGGAACATCTGCATCAGCATCAGCCCGGTGAGCAGCTGGCGCCGGCCGCGGAACTGCAGCCGCGCCAGCGCGTACGACGCGGTCGTGGACAGCAGCAGCGTCACCAGCGCCGAGGCCAGCGCCACCTTGACCGAGTTCCACAGCCACAGCAGCACCGGCAGATCGGGCGCGATGAGCTGGCCGTCCGGCCCGGCCACGGGCAGGCCCAGCACGTAGCGCCAGTGCTCGAAGCTGATGGTCTGCGGCCAGATCGAGCCGCTGGCGGCGAAGTTGCCCGGGCGCAGCGAGACCGACAGCACGACCAGGAAGGGAAACACCACCGTGGCGCACAGTGCCAGCAGGAAGAGGTGGGCAGCCAGCAGGCGCCAGCGCTGCGAACGGGGTTGGACGATGGCCATGTATGGATGAGGCGGAGGCCGGTCAGTGCGCCTTGGCGCTGTCGGCCTGGGCGGTGAAGCGCAGCTGGATCAGCGTGATCGCCGCGACGATGAGGAAGATGACGGTCGATATCGCCGCGGCCAGGCCGAACTGCTGGCCGCTGTCCTGGAAGGCGATGCGCCAGGTGTAGGACACCAGGATGTCGGTCGTGCCGGCCGGCAGGGTGGCGTCGATCACGTCGGGCCGCCCGCCGGTAAGCAGGCTGACCAGCACGAAGTTGTTGAAGTTGAAGGCGAAGGCCGAGATCAGCAGCGGCGTGAGCGGCTTGAGGATGAGCGGCAGCGTGATGCGGCTGAAGTTGGTCCAGGGCCCGGCGCCGGCCACCGCCGAGGCCTCGTACAGGTCGGCCGGGATGGACTTGATGAGCCCCGTGCACAGCACCATCATGTAGGGGAAGCCCAGCCACAGGTTGACGATCAGCAGCATGAGCTTGGCCAGCAGCGGATCGGAGAACCAGGCCGGCCGGATGCCGAACAGGCCGTGCAGGATCAGGTTGATCTCGCCCAGGTTCTGGTTGAACAGGCCCTTGAACACCAGGATCGAGATGAAGCCCGGCACCGCATAGGGCAGGAACAGCACCAGGCGGTAGGCCGCGCGGCCCTCCAGGGCCTCCCAGTTCAGCAGCACCGCCAGCAGCAGGCCCAGCGCGGTGACGCCCAGCACGGTGAGCGCCGAGAAGGCCACGGTCCACAGGAAGACGCTGGCGAAGGGTTCCTGGAAGCGGCCGTCGCTGAAGATGCGCTGGTAGTGGCGCCAGCCCACCGCGACCCGGAAGCCGGGCTGCAGCTGCTCGCCGGCCTCGCT
>JBJOKY010000432.1:0-3917 GCA_046045865.1 Pseudomonadota bacterium
TCCACCATGCTGGCGTGGAGGCCCGATGAGCGCTGAACTCGGCACTGAGCTGGCCACTGGGCGGCCCGCCGACCACCCCGGCGCCGCCGGGCCGGCCACGTCGGCGCCTGACACCGACCCGGCGCTGCTCTGGGCCACACGCGCCTGGCTGCCCGGCGGCTGGGCCGACCGGGTGCTGCTGCGCATCGGCGCCGACGGCCACTGGGCCGAGGTGACGCCCGGCGTGGCCCGGCCGCCGGCCGGCGCGCGCGTCCTGCCCGGCCCGCTGCTGCCCGGTCTGGTGAACGCGCACAGCCACGCCTTCCAGCGCGCCTTCGCCGGCCTGGCCGAGCGCCGCACGACCGAGGCCGACGATTTCTGGAGCTGGCGCGACCGCATGTACGGCGTGGCGCTGCGCATCACGCCGGCGCAGCTGCAGGCCGTTGCGGCCCAGCTCTACGTCGAGCTGCTGGAAGGCGGCTACACCCAGGTCTGCGACTTCCACTACCTGCAGCACGACAGCGACGGCGCGCCCTACCCCGACCCGCAGGCGCTGAGCTGGGCGCTGGCCGACGCCGCCGCCGAAGCCGGCCTGGGCCTGACGCTGCTGCCCGTGCTGTACGAACGCGCCGGCTTCACCCAGCCCGCGCTGCGCGACGACCAGCGCCGCTTCCGGCTGGGTGCCGCGGGCGTGTGGCAGGCGGCCCGATGCATCCGCGCCGCCGGCCGGCCGCTGGTCAGCGCCGGCCTGGCCGTGCATTCGCTGCGCGCCGCCGCGCCGGCCTCGCTGCACGCCCTGCGCCACCTGGCTGAAGGCTGCGACGGCCCGATCCACATCCACGTGGCCGAGCAGACCGCCGAGGTCGACGACTGCCTGTCCGCCACCGGCCGGCGCCCCATGGGCTGGCTGGCCGCCGAGGGCCTGCTCGACACACGCTGGCAGCTGGTGCACGCGACCCACAGCGTGCCGGCCGAGATCGAGGCCGTGGCCGCCAGCGGTGCCGGCGTGGTGATCTGCCCCAGCACCGAGGCCAACCTAGGCGACGGCCTGGCCGACCTCGGCGGCTGGCTGGGTGCGGGCGTGCCGCTCACCCTGGGCTCGGACAGCCACGTGACACGCTGCTGGCGAGAGGAGCTGCGCTGGCTGGACTACGGCCAGCGACTGGCGCTGCGCCAGCGCAACGTTGCCGCTGCGCCACAGCTCGGCCAGCCTGCCACGGCCGAGCGGCTCTGGCGCAGCGTGCTGGCCGGCAGCGCCGCGGCGGCCGGCCTGCCGCGCTGGGGCCTGGTGGCGGGCGCCCGCGCCGATGCGCTGGTGGCCGACGCCGCCGACCCGGCGCTGCTGGGCCTGCCGGCCAGCCACACGCTGGACGCGCTGGTCTTCTCCAGCCCGGGCCGGCCCTGGCGCGAGGTGCTGGTGGCCGGCCGGCAGCGCGTGGTGCACGGGCGCCATGTGCGGGCCGACGCAGTGGCGCACCGCTACGCGGTGGCGATGCAGGAGATCTGGGGCGAAGCTGCCTGAACTGCGGCCCGAGGCCCGCCAGCGGCATCGCGCTGGCGGGGCTCAGCAGCTCAGATGTCGCGCCGCAAGGCTGCGGTGGAGCGCGCCAGCGCGGCGATGCGCGGCTCGTCGGAGCTCATCACGGCCTCGACATGTGCGGCCAGGCGGCTGGTGTCGGCGCGCAGCACACGCTGCTTGACGGGCAGGAACTGCGCCGGATGCATCGAGAAGCTGCGCAGGCCCATGCCCAGCAGCAGCTCGGTGAACTCGGGGTCGCCGGCCATCTCGCCGCACACGCACACACCCTTGCCGGCGGCGTTGGCCTGCTCGATCGTGCTCTCGATCAGGTGCAGCACGGCCGGGTGCCAGGGGTCGTACAGGTGGGCGACGGTCTCGTCGGTGCGGTCGATCGCCAGGGCGTACTGGATCAGGTCGTTGGTGCCGATGGAGACGAAATCGAAGTGGCGCAGGAAGACCGGCAGGATGAGCACCGCCGCCGGGATCTCGATCATGGCGCCGACCTCGACCGCGCCGAAGGGTGTACCCGCGTGGCGCAGCTGCTCGCGCGCGCGCTCGATGCACTCGAAGGTCGAGCGGATCTCGTTGACGTGGGACAGCATCGGGATGAGCAGCTTGACCGGCCCGAAAGCAGCCGCGCGCAGGATGGCGCGCAGCTGGGCGCGGAACATCGCCGGCTCAGACAGGCTCCAGCGTATGGCGCGGCGGCCCAGCGCCGGATTGAGCATGTGGTCGTGCCGCATCTCGTTGGCAGCGCTGCGCTCCAGCGGCTTGTCGGCGCCGATGTCGACCGTGCGGATGGTGACCGGCAGGCCGCGCATGGCCAGCACGGCGGCGCGGTAGGCGGCGAACTGCTCGTCCTCGCCGGGCAGGCGGCCGTCGCGGTTCATGAACAGGAACTCGCTGCGGAACAGGCCGACGCCCTCGGCGCCGGCCTCCAGTGCCGCGACGGTGTCTTCGGGCATCTCGATGTTGGCCAGCAGCTCGACGCGCTGGCCGTCGAGCGTGATGGCTGCCTTGTGGCGCAGCCGCGTCAGGCGTTCGCGTTCGAGCTGGCCCTGGCGCTGGCGGAAGCGGTATTCCTCCAGCACGATGGGCGAGGGGTCGACCACCACCAGGCCGGCGTCGCCGTCGATGATGACCCAGTCGTCCTGGCGGATCAGGCGGCTGGCCTCGCGCGCGCCGACCACCGCCGGAATATCGAGGCTGCGCGCCACGATGGCGGTGTGCGAGGTGCGCCCGCCCACATCGGTGATGAAGCCGGTGAACACGCTGCGCTTGAACTGCAGCATGTCGGCCGGCGAGATGTCGTCGGCCACCAGCACGAGCGGGTCCTCGCCGGCAAAGTCGCGCGCGTCGACCGTGGGGTCGTGCTGCGCACCGTTGCCGCGCGCCAGGGCCCGCAGCACACGCTCGGCGACCTGCTCGACGTCGGCCTTGCGTTCGCGCAGGTACTCGTCCTCCATCTCGTCGAACTGGCGCGACAGCACCTCGAGCTGGGCCGACAGCGCCCATTCGGCGTTGTAGTGGCGCTCCTCGATCCACTGGCGCGTCGGGCCGGTCAGGGCATCGTCGTGCAGCAGCATGAGGTGCACGTCGAGCAGCGCGGCGAGTTCCTGAGGCGCGTCGGTCGGCAGGTCGTGCTTGAGCGCCTCGAGCTCGACGCTGACGAGGTCACGTGCGTGACGCAGGCGCTGTACCTCGGCGTCGACCGCGTCGAGGGCGATGAAGTAGTGCGCCACGTCGACCCGGCTGGACGCCACCAGCACGGCACGACCGATGGCCACGCCGCGCGACACCGGCAAACCGAAGACCTGCAGACTCATGGGCCCATGCTAGCAGCGCGACCGCGCCGCACGCGTGCCGCCGGGCCGGCTCATTCGCCTTCGCCGAACTTGTCCTCGACCAGGGCGCGCAAGGCAGCCATGGCCTTGTCCTCGTCGGTGCCCAGGGTCTCGATCTCGATGGTCGAGCCCATGCCGGCAGCCAGCATCATGACACCCATGATGCTCTTGGCGTTGACGCGCCGGCCGTTGCGCGAGACGAAGACGTCGCAGGCAAAACTGCCCGCCAGCTTGGTGAACTTGGCCGAGGCACGTGCGTGCAGGCCGAGCTTATTGTTGATGGTGATGGTGCTGAGCATCGTTGGCGTTGGGCGTGTAGGCCTGATTCTGCGGCCTGGTCGAGTTGATCGACACCACGCCCGACGATGCACCACTGATGGATCGCTCGACCAGTTCGGCCAGCGGCAGGGCGGCGTAGTTCAGCGCACGCCACAGCATGGGCACGTTGATGCCGCACAACATGCGGATGTTCACGCCGTCGGCCAGGCGCTGGGCCGCGTTGGCTGGCGTGGCGCCGAACACGTCGGTCAGCACCAGGGTCTCGACGTTGTCGTCGACCGCGCCTTCGGGGGGCG
>JBJOKY010000433.1:0-3906 GCA_046045865.1 Pseudomonadota bacterium
CGGCGACACCGAGATCGCCGCCACGCTGGACGCAGCCCGCGCTTCGTTCCGCGCCCTGTGAGCGCAACAGGGTCAAGCCGACACCGGCGCGGTGGCAGGGCGCAGGCTCGACCACCCGGGTAAGCCCCCCCTCGATCCAGGGGCCCGCGCAGACGGCCATGCCGTGAGATCCGCCACGACACGCGCCGCAGGGCGTTGTCAGGCCGCGCCAGATCGATTTTTCGACCCCCGAGCGTGGGATGGGCTCCCATCCACTGCGTGACCAGAATTTGCCGACACAGCTGCCACGCCAGGCTCCCGTCGGCGCCGGGCGAGTGCCTGCGCACCCGTCTGGTTCTGCATGGACGTGCAGGCCTTGAGGCAGCTGACCCTGCCTGGAGGCCCCGATGAGCACCGTCCTGTCCCCGAAAACTCGCCACAGCCGCTTGACGGCCTGGCTGATGGCCATCCTGCTGGTCATCCTGGCGAGCTGGGTGATCGGCCCGACCCTCAGTCCGCGTCTGACGGCAGAGCATGGCCCGACCTTCGCCCCGGGTGATCACCAGACCAGGGCCCACGCCGCAGCGACGGCAGCCGCCACATGGCCAGCCGCACCCCAGACCGACCAGGGCACCCGGACCCTGAGCCTGCGCTCGGCCTGGCAGCAGACCATGGGCGCCAACAGTGCCCCCCTGGGCGCCGCGGCCAGCGCCGTGCTGGCCGGTTCACTGGCGCTGGGCCTGATCGCGCTGCTGCTGGCGCTCACACAGCGCAATCCGGGCGACGGTGTGCTGGGCGCCGCCTGCGGCCTTTGGGCGGCCCACACGGGCTTGAGCGAGCTGGCTTATTTCGCCGCACAACGCGGCATGTTGCAGGCCGTGCTGCTGGGCTTCTGCGGCCTGACCGGCTGGTACGCCCTGCGTGTGCTGGACGTGCCGCTGCAGCGCGGCAGCACCACCCTGCCAGCCTTCGGCCTGACCACCGTGGCGCTGCTGATCTGGGCGCTCGGCGCAGCCGGCGCGATGGACAACACCGTCGGCCAGACGCTGGTGCTGCTCATGGTGGTCGGCATGGGCCTGGTGCTGCTGATGCAGGTGGTCGCCGCCGCTCACCGGGACGGCCTGTCACCACGCGCCCGCCTGGGCGCCTGGGCCGTGGCCGTGGCGCTCTCGGCCGCACTGGCCTGTCTGGTGCACGAACTCGGCCGCCTGCTCGGTGTGGCCGCGCTGCTCAACGCCACGCTGCCGGGCGCCGGCAGCGCCGAGGCCACCCGCTGGGCCGTGCTGGCCCTGCTGACGGTGCTGACCGGCGTGCGCATGGACCAGGTGGCGCGTTCGATGCGCCGGCTGGAGCGGAGCCACCACGACGCCCGCCAGCGCGCCCGCGAGGCCCAGCGCAGCCTGCAGGTCACGTTGGATGAACTGCACACCCGCGAGCGCAGCGAGGCCGAACGCCTGCAGCGCGACCGCCTGCTGCGCGAACTGCACGACGAGATCGGCCAGCGCGTGGCCAAGGCGATCGAGCTCACCCACCCGACGGCGCTGCTGCAGGCCGACGGCTCGGTGGCCTCGCGCGGCGCCACCGCACGCCACGCCGGCTCGCTGCACCTGCACGCCAGCGGCCGCGGCGCGCTCACGCGCAGCGTGCAGCTGCAGGGCCTGCTCGACACCGCCCTGCTCGACCTGCGCCTGGTGCTCAACACCCTGGACCGCGGCAACCCCGTGCTGGCCGAGGCGCTGACCGACCTGGCGCGCCACGTCCAGCCGCTGCTGCAACTGCGTGGCGTGCGGCTGCACTACCAGCTGGGTGTCGGCACCTCGCGCCTGCGCATCGGCGCGGCCGAGACGCTGCAGATGCTGCGCATGAGCCAGGAAGCCCTGGGGCAGGTGCTGCACGACGCGGACGCTCCCGGCGACGTCGGCCTGACGCTGGACGTGGTCGAAGGCCCGAGCGGGCGTGTCCTGTCGCTGCAGGTGCGCAACAGCCTGGGCGCGGGCGGCACCGGCCAGGAACTCGACATGCCCGGCCCGCTGCGCCCGCAGCCGGACTGGGGCCAGCTGCGCCGCCAGGCGCGGGTGCTGGGGGCACGGGTCAGCGCGATCGGCCAGGCCGACGGCTGGCTGATCGACGTCAGGTTGCCGCTGCACCCGCTGGCGGGTGCAGCCCCGCCGAACCTGCCCGCCACGCCCTGAAGGGTGGCAGGCGCAGGCATGCGCGTTCAGGCCGGCACGGTATCGACGAAGCTCTGGCGTTGCGCCAGCTTGTCGTAGAGCTTGGCCAGATTGGCGTGACGGGCCCGCCAGGCCAGTTCGGGAAAACGGAAATCCAGGTAACCGAGTGCACAGCCGGTGGCGATATCGGCCAGCGTGAAATGCGTGCCTGGCGTGCACCAGGTCTTGTCGCCCAGCCCGAGCGACATCGCCACCAGGGCCTGGTCGATCTTGACCATCTGGCGGTCGATCCAGGCCTGGCTGCGCTGCTCGGCACCGCGCCCTGGCCAGGTGGCTTCCAGGCGGGCGAGGATGGAAGCATCCAGCAGGCCGTCGGCCAGCGCCTCCCAGGTGCGCACCTCGGCGCGCTCACGACCCTTGTCAGGGATCAGGCGCGCCAACGGCGACAGGGTGTCGACGTATTCGACGATGACACGCGAGTCGTACAAGGCCTCGCCGCCTTCCATCAGCAGGCAGGGCACCTTGCCCAGGGGATTGGATTCGGCGATGCGTGTCTGCTCGGACCAGACGTCGTCGAGTTCCAGCCTGTGCTCGAGCTTCTTCTCGATCAGCACGATGCGCACCTTGCGCACATAAGGGCTCGTGAGCGAGCCGATCAATCTCAAGCGCATGCGGCCGAACCTGGGTAAAGCATTGGGCGCGATTCTAGTGGCCTGCCCCTAGTTCAGGGCATGGGCTTGCAGGCAGGCAGGCCATGGATCCGGACCTGCGTGTTTTGCGCGTTCGGGCCGCCGCCACGCTGCTTCATGGCCGCGGCGTCAGGCAGAAATCGACCGGCGCGGCCCGCCGCCCGCCGGGCAGATCGAGCCGGCTGCACTGGACCGGGCTGTGAGCGATGACACGCCCGCCGCGCAGCACCGCCAGCCGGTGCGCGCGCAGCCGGATTGCCTCGATGGGGTCGCGTGCCTGCAGCAGCACCAGATCGGCGCGGCAGCCCGGCGCCAGGCCGTAGCCGTCCAGGCCCAGGACACGTGCTGCATGGCTGCTTACCGCTTCGAAACAAGCGCGCATCTGCGCCTGGCCGGTCATCTGGCCCACGTGCAGGCCCATGCCGGCCACCTCCAGCATGTCGGCCGAGCCCAGCGAGTACCAGGGGTCCAGCACGCAGTCGTGGCCGAAGGCGACGTTCACGCCGGCGGCCATCAGCTCGGGCACGCGTGTCATGCCGCGGCGCTTAGGGTAGCTGTCGTGGCGCCCCTGCAGCGTGATGTTGATGAGCGGGTTGGCCACCACGTGCAGCCCGGCCTCGGCCATCATCGGGATGAGCTTGCTGACGTAGTAGTTGTCCATCGAGTGCATGGACGTGAGGTGCGAGCCGGTCACACGGCCGTGCAGGCCCAGGCGCTGGGTTTCATACGCCAGGGTCTCGACATGGCGCGAGTGCGGGTCGTCGCTCTCGTCACAGTGCATGTCCACGCGCAGGCCGCGTTCGGCGGCGAGCTCGCACAGCCAGCGCACCGAGGCCGCGCCGTCGGCCATGGTTCGTTCGAAGTGCGGAATGCCGCCCACCACGTCCACGCCCAGGTCGAGCGCGCGAACGAGGTTGGCCTGGGCGCCCGGGGCGCGCAGCACGCCGTCCTGCGGAAAGGCGACCAGCTGCAGGTCGAGGTAGGGCGCCACCTGGCGCTTGACTTCCAGCAGGGCGCGCACGGCCAGCAGGCGCTCGTCGCACACGTCCACATGGCTGCGGATGGCC
>JBJOKY010000434.1:0-3901 GCA_046045865.1 Pseudomonadota bacterium
CCTACACCTACCGCAGCGACAGCTACAGCTGGGAGAGCGCGGCCACCACCGTCGTGTGGGACAAGCTGTGCACCAGCTACCCCGGCGACGACGACCAGGCCACGCTCACCTTCACCGGCGGCTTCACCTTCACGTTTGCCGGCGTCAAGTACGCCTCGGTGCGGGTGCTGGCCAATGGCGGCCTGCAGTTCGGCGCCGACACCGGCTTCCTGCGCAGCTACACCAACAGCAACCTGCCGGCCGGCGCCGCCGCCAGCCAGTCGGGCTGCAAGGCAGCTGCCACGACCAACGTGATGCTGGCCTACTGGACCGACCTCAACCCCAGCCAGGCCGGCAGCGGCCAGGTCAGCTGGCAGCAGAAGGGCAGCGCGCCCAACCGCTACGTCGTGGTGTCGTGGAACGGCGTGCACCAGTACGCCACCAGCACGCCCTACACCTTCCAGATCGTGCTGTACGAGAACGGCGAATTCAAGTACCAGTACGGCAACGCCAACGCCACCGGCTCGCAGGCCACCATCGGCGTGCAGGTCGGCACCGGCGACTACACCCTGTACAGCTACAACAGCGGCTACAACGCCAACGGCAGCGCGATCCGCTGGTCGCTGCCCGGCACCAGCATCACGCGCGTGGCCGACTACCGCTTCGACGAGCCGGCCTGGAGCGGCACCGTCGGCGAGGTGGGCGACGCCAGCGGCAACGGCCACGGCGGCGTGCGCGTGGGCACGGCCAGTTCCGTGAGCGTCGGCGTGGTCTGCCGCGCGCTCGACGTGCCGGCCAACACCAGCAGCACCAGCGCGGGCGTGGACACCACGCTGGACATCGCCAACGCCGTGGGCGCCACCGGCAGCATCTCGTTGTGGCACCGCAGCAACCTGGCCTGGGCCAGCGCCAACGACGGCCAGCTGTTCGACGCCACGCTCAGTGCCAACCGCTCCTTCCACCTGGTGCGGCGCAGCAACGGCTCGCTGCGTTTCGCGCTCACCGACAGCGGCGGCAGCACGCTCACGGTCGACACGGCCAACCAGGCCTTCCTGGCCGGCGTGTGGGTGCACATCACCGCCACCTGGCGGCTGCGCGCCGGCAGCAACCAGAGCGTGCTGCGGCTGTATGTCAACGGCGTGCTGGCCGGCACCAGCATCGGCACCGGCACGGGCGCGCTGCACCCCAGCCTGGGCGCGCTGTTCGTGGGCGACAGCCGCGCCAACATCACCAGCAACAACGCCACCATCAATTCGGCCAACGGGCGCTTCGACGAGCTGCGCGTGTCCAACTACGAGCTCAGCCCGGCCGAGATCGCGCTGGACATGACGCAGACGCACGAATGCGCGCCGCCGCTGCACCATGTCGAGCTGCGCCACCCCAGCGGCAGCGGCCTGACCTGCCGCGCCGACAGCATCACCGTCGTGGCCTGCCAGGATGCTGCCTGCACCACGCCCTACACCGGCGGCCTGGCCGGCACGCTCGGCTCCAGCCAGGCGGCCACGCTGTGGCCGGCCGGCGCCGGCTTCCTCATCGGCCCCGGCAGCAGCAGCACCACGGTGGCCCTGCAGCTGCCCGTGGCGGGCACGGCCACGCTGGGCGCCAGCGGCGTGCTGCCGGCGCCCGCGCAGGCGGCCGGCTGCAACTTCGGCAGCCCGGCCTGCAGCTACACGGCCGAGGACGCCGCACTGATCGCCAGCGTGGCCAACCACGTGGCCGACAGCAGCCAGACCCTCACCATCGCCGCCGTGCGCAAGGCCGACAGCAGCAGCGCCTGCGTGCCCGCCTTCGCCGGCGTGAGCCGCACCCTGCGCCTGGGCTGCGGCTACGCCAACCCGGCCAGCGGCAGCCTGCCGGTGCGCGTGGCGGGCCGCGCCCTGAACGCCGCGGCCAGCGCCAGCGGCGCCTGCGACGGCACGGGCGCCGGCCAGGCCCTGACGCTGGCCTTCGACCTGAACGGCGTGGCCAGCACCACGCTGCAGTACGCCGACGCGGGCGTGGTCGCCCTGGGCCTGGCCTACACCGGCAGCAACCTGACCGGCGACCTCGGGCTGAGCCTGACGGGCAGCGCCAGCTTCATCGCCGCGCCGGCGGCGCTGGCCTTCTCGGCCATCACGCCCGGGCCCATCCGCGCCGGCACGCCGTTCTCGGCCAGCGTCACGGCGCTCAACGCCTCGGGCACGGCCACGCCCAACTTCGGCCGCGAGACCGCGCCCCCCACCGTCACCCTGGGCCACGTGCGCGCCCAGCCCGGTGGCGCCGGCGCGGCCAACGGCGTGTTCAGCGCCGGCACGCTGGGCGCGTTCACCGCCGGCAAGGCCGGCGCCGCCAACCTGGTGTGGAGCGAGGTCGGCCGCATCGACCTGACCGCCACGCTGGCCGACTACCTGGGCAGCGGCCTGGGCGCGGCGGGCAGCACGGGCACGGCCGGCGCCGTGGGGCGCTTCGTGCCGCACCACTTCGACATCACGGCCACGCCGGCCTGCGGCGTGTTCAGCTACAGCGGCCAGCCCTTCGCCGTGCGCGTCACGGCCAGGAACGGCCTGGCCAGCCCGTCCACCACGCTCAACTACGACGGCAGCAACGCGACCAGCCCCAACTTCGCCCAGGCAGCCACGCTCGGCGACACGGCGCTGGGCAGCGCCGGCAGCTTCAACGGCAGCGGCGCGCTGGCGGCCACGGCCTTCCGCGCCGGTGTGGCCAGCGTCGCCACGCCGGCCTACACCCTGGCCGGCAAGCTCGGCGCACCGGCCAGCGCCGTGCTGCGGGTGGTGGACGCCGACCTGGTCAGCTCGGCCGGCTACGCGGAGCCCGCCATGCCGCTGCGCAGCGGCCGGCTGCGCGTGTTCAACGCCTACGGCCCGGAGAAGTCCGCCCTGGCCCTGGCCGTGCAGCTGCAGTACTGGAGCGGCAGCGCCTGGCTGCTCAACGCCGCGGACAGCTGCACCACCCTGCCAGCGCCGGCCATCGCGCCGGTGCAGTTCATCGACCACAGGGGCGCGCCCGCGGCGGCCTGGCCGGTCGGCACGGGCACGGTCACGGTCGTGAACGGCCAGGCGCAGATCAGCGTGGCGGCGCCGCCGGCCGGGCGCACCGGCAGCGTCGACCTCGCCATCAACCTGGGCGCCGGCAGCGCCGACCAGAGCTGCCTGGCCAGCCACCCGGCCAGCAGCGGCGCCGCCCGGCCCTGGCTGCGCGCGCGCAACGGCGCCTGCGCCACCGGCTGGGCGAGCGACCCGAGCGCACGCGCCAGCTTCGGCATCGCCAGCCCCGAGACACGCAAGAGCGTGCACGTGCGCGAGGTGTACTGATGCGCGCCCCGGTCCAGCCACGAGCGCGCACACGCTCACGCGGCTTCAGCCTGCCCGAGCTGGTGGCGGTGATGGTGATCGCGGGCGTGCTGGCCGCGGTGGCGCTGCCGCACCTGGACGGGGCGCTCAACCTGCGCGCCGACACCTACCGCGACCAGATCGTCGCGGCGCTGCGCCTGGCCGGCGCCAGCGCCGTCAGCCACCGCCGCCTGGTGTGCGCCACGGTGGGCAGCACGACGGTCACGCTGGCCATCGCCGCGGCCAACCCGGCCAGCAGCTGCAGCGCGGCCTTGCCCGGGGTGGCGACCGGCGCGGCCGGCGGCGCGGCGGCGTTCAGCAGCGGCGGCAGCACCAGCAGCGTCACGCCGGCCGGCCTGCTGTATTTCCAGCCCTCCGGGCGCATCAGCCGCGACAGTGCCGGCCTGAACGCCGGCATCTGGACCATCAGCGTGAGCGGCGCCAGCACCATCGGCGTGGTGGGCGAGACCGGCCATGTCGAATGACACCACCATGCGCACGCGCCAGCGCCACCAGCAACGCGGCCTGAGCCTGATCGAGCTGGTGCTGGCGATCGTCGTGCTGGGCGTGGGCCTGGCCGGGGTGCTGACGGC
>JBJOKY010000101.1:0-12652 GCA_046045865.1 Pseudomonadota bacterium
CGCGCAATGGCGAGCGCCAGTTCGAGGGCCCGCTGCGGGCCGAGCGCGCCGCGGCCATCGCCAGGGCAGGGGGCGGGGCGGCGGCCGCTGCCTTCGACGGGGCCCTGGCGATGGCGCGTGAGCAAGGTGCCATCGCCTGGGTCGAGCGCATCGAACTGCGCCGCCGCACTGCGCCGGGCTGACGAGGCGGCCGCAGGCTGGCCGAGCGCCCATCGCCGCGCGCCGAGCGCCGACGCCCGACCGCTGATCGCTCAGTGCCCCGCGGGACGCTGCCGCACGAAGGCGGCGGTCCCGGCCGAGCCGGTGGCCTGGGCCAGTGCGAAGGTCAGCATCATGTCGTAGTCGGTGGCCACGATGCCGCTGCGGCGGACTGCGCCACGCTGCCCGGCCGGCTCTGGAACCACTGCGCCCACTCGGCCGACCCCGGGTCGAACAGCAGGAACTGCCCGCCCTCGGGCGGGAAGGGCAGGTTGGGCGAAGGGTAGAGGTTGGCGATGAAGGGGTATTGCGCCGTGCCGTGGCAGCTCACGCACGACGAGGCCGCCAGCGCGGGCGGGCGCCCGGGCTGGCCGCTGCCGTAGCGCTTGCCGGACACCGTCACGACGTTGTGGCGCAGTCCCAGGTCGAGCGGGCCGGCCAGGCGCCCGCCCCAGCCCAGGCCGTCGCGCACGAAGGCCGGCAGGCCGTCGGCCACCCAGGTCTGCGCCAGCCGGCCGTTCGGGCCCAGGCCGTCGGGGTAGCGCGACAGCTGGGCGTCATTGCCCCACATCGCGCCCACCGGCACGGTGCGGTCCCACACCGTGGCGCCGGGCGCACGCGTGTCGTAGGCAAAGGCCACGAAGACCCAGCCGGTGTCGGGCGCGGCCTCGGGGTCCTTGACGCGCATGGCCATCTGCAGGAAGCGCATCTCGGTGAGCACCGCGCCGCTGCGTGCCGTGTCGGACGCGCCCGCGGGCGACTGCACCGGCGGGCGGTAGACCCACGACACGGCGGAGTTCGTCAGCACCGGCCACTGCTTCTCGGTCAGCGTGGCGGCCTCGACCTTGACCACCATCGAGCCGGCCGGGAACTGCGCCGCGCCCAGGTCGGGCCGGAAGGGGTTCTTCCAGATGCGCCCGAGCTGGTACGCCGCCACGTCGTTGTAGTAGACGACCGCGTGGTTCTGGAAGGGCACCGCCGGCGGGTCGGAGGGATAGGACAGCGGCTGCAGGATCTGCCCGGTGTAGGAGCCCAGCAGCGCCTCGCGGCCCGAGCCGGCATCGGTGCCGGCGCCCCCGGGCAGCGGGCTGCCCTGGCCGCCCCAGGGCATGTCGTACCAGCCCGTGCCCAGCGGTGACCAGGTCACCGGCTCGTTGACCATGCGGGCGATGTCGCGCGCGATGTAGCGCTTGAGCGCCTGCACATAGGCCGGTGCGCTGGCCACCGTCAGCGCGCCGCGCGGGCGGTCCTTGTCGCGCAGCCACAGTGGCTCGGCGGGCTGGGCGGGATAGTCGTAGTTGCTGGGGCGAAAGCCGCCCGTCCAGTTGCCCGGCGCCGGATACAGGCCGTTGTTGGCGGCAAAGGGGTCGGGGTGGCCGGCCTGGGCGGTGCCGGGCAGGCTGCCGGCCACCAGGCCGAGCAGGCCGAGCAGACCGAACAGGCCTGCGAGCCCGCCGTGCCGGATGCGTGTGCGTGTGCGTGTGCGTGTGCATGAAGAATGCAAGTGAGCCTCCTGGATGTGTGCGGCGATCGCCATGCGACCGGCATGCGACCGGCATGCGACCGGGATCCCGGGCGGGAACCCGAGCCGATGCTAGCAACCGGAAATGCAAATTCCTTTGGTGCTGACCCCCAGCCCGGCCTGTGCTGCGGGCTGCCTCGTCGCGCCTGCACATCGGTCCGGGACCTGGCCCGGCCGGGCGGCGGCCTTTGCGGCTGACCGGCAGAGTGTTCCAGCTGGCGGCGCCCATCCATCCAGGGGTCAGGCCGGTGGCCGGATCGGCAGGACAAAGTGGAACGCACTGCCCTTGCCGGGTGTGCTGGCCACGCCGACGCGCCCGCCCTGCGCCTCCACCAGCTGCTTGACCAGGGCCAGGCCCAGGCCGGCGCCGTCGTGTGACCGGGTGCTGCCGACGCTGAGCTGGCTGAACGGCACGAAAAGACGCGGCATGTCCGCCAGGGCGATGCCCGGCCCCTGATCCTCGACCGTGACCCGGATGTGCTGCGGGCCCTCGTGCTGCGCCTGGACCAGGGCCCTGGACCGGCCCGGGCTGAACTTGATCGCATTGGACAGCAGCGCGCCCAGCACCTGGCGGAAACGCATCGGATCCAGGTGGGCGGGGCCGCTCAGGTCCACCCTGGCGCCCAGCTCGATGTGTCTGGCCGTGGCCGCGGCCCGGTAGCTCTCGACGGTGTCCACCACCAGCCCGGCCAGATCGACCTGCGTCGGGGTGAAGGGCAGCTTGCCGGCCTGCAGCTGGGCGGCGTCCAGCAGGGCCTCGATGAGCGACAGCAGCTGCCGGCCGCTCGCACTGATCTGTGCCAGGTACCGGGAGTAGCTGGGCGAGTCCGGCCCGATCGCGCTGCCCTGCAGCAGTTGTGCGTAGCCGAGTATGCCGTTGAGCGGCGTGCGCAGTTCATGCGACATGACGGACAGGAACTGGCTCTTGGACCTGGCGAAGTCGGACAGCGCGCGGTTCTCCGCCTCGACCCGCGCCGCCTTGAGTCGATGCTGCTCGGCGTCCTTCACGGCCGTCAGGTCGGCAAGCAGCCACATCGATTCGTCCGCAGCCACATTCAGCATCACGCCGTAGGCAGCGATCCAGATGTCGCGGCCGTCCTTGTGCCGCATGGGCACTTCACCGCGATACACGCCGCCGCTGCGCAGGATCTGGTAGGCATCGCGTCCAAGGCGCTCGTAGGTGGCATCGTCGGGATACAGCATCCTCGACAACTGGCCGTCGAGTTCGGCAGCCGTGTAGCCGAACAGTCTGCGCAGCCCGGCGTTGTGCCAGTAGGCGCGGCGGGCCCGAAGCTTGACGATGCCCACCATCTCGGTATCGACCATGGCGGCCTGCTCGCGCAGCAGGGCCGTGTTGCGCTGCTCTGCCAGATGCTGGGCGGTCAGGTCGTACACGACGGACAAGGACCGCAGGAAACGGCCCGCGTTGTCCTTCTGGGCCTTCGCGCTGACAGCGACATGCCGCATCGTCCCGTCGCGACCGACGAGGTCGAACGCCAGGTTCTCCACCTGACCATCCGCCAGCACGCGGGCGAAATTCTCGCGGAACCGCGCCTTGCCTTGCTCGGTCAGGAATGCCTCGGGGCCGAGCCTGCCTATCAGTTCGGAGCGGCTGCAACCCAGCCAGCGCAGTTCGGTCGCGTTGATCTCCACGAACCGTCCGGCCGCGTCCAGCGAGTGGTAGCCGCAGGGCGCGTTGTCGTACAGATCGCGGTACTCGGCCGCCGTGCGTTCCAGTTGCGCCTTGAGGGCCCGACGCTCCGTGACGTCGCGACCGACCGAGTGGAGCATCGGCTCGTGCCCCGCATGGGTCTGCACCGCGTTCGTCCACTCGACCCACCGCACCTTGCCATCCGGCCCGACCATGCGGTTCTCGTCCGACAGGCTGCCGCCGTCGCGGATCACCCGGTCCAGGTGCGCACGCACCGCGGCACGGTCGGCCGGCTCGATGTAGGCAAACAGGCTGGTCCCGGTCATCTGCGCGGGCGTGCACCCGAAATGCCGGGCATAGGCCGGATTGACATAGGCGAGCTCGCCGTCGAAGGTGGCCAGCGACACCAGCTCGCTCTGGTCCTCGACGATGGCCCGATAGCGCGATTCGCTGTCCGCCAGGCCACGGTCGTAGCTGGTGCGCACCGACAGGGACTTCTCGATCAAGGTGCGCCGCATGAGCAGGGCATCCGTCGCGATCGCGGCCAGGGATTTCAGCATCACGACCTGGGAGGCGCCGAGGCGGCGCGGCTTGCGGTCGACCACGCACAGGGCACCTACCCGCACACCGCCGGGCAGCGTCAGTGGTGCGCCGGCATAGAACCGGATGCCAGGCTCACCCACGACCAGCGGGTTGTCGAAGAAGCGCGGGTCATCTGCCGCGTCGGGCACCTCCATCACCTCGTCGCAGGAGATCGCGTGGGCACAGAAGGAGACGTCGCGCGGGGTCTGCATGACGCCAGGCAGCCCGACCGAGGCCTTGAACCACTGGCGTTCGGCATCGACCAGGCTCAGCAGGGCGATGGGTGCACCGGAGACTTCGGACGCGAGCCTGACCAGACGGTCGAAGATGGCCTCGGGTTCGCTGTCCAGGATGACCAGGGCACGCAGGGTCTCGAGGCGTCGTGTTTCGTTGTCCGGTACGGGCGCGGAGCTAGCCATGGTCGGTGCTTGTGTTTACTGGTACTGGAGCGGTGGATCGTGGTTCACGCTGGCCGGCAGCCTGGCCCCTGATCGATTGTGGGCTCCGGATCCACGGCGCGGACAAACCCATGACGCCGTACCGGCCGACTGGGGCCTGCATCGGATCGATACCCATGCCATGTGCAGGTGATTCGTGTCCCGATGCAGCCGAGATGCGACGCTTGTCGGCGGCTTATGCGGGCATGCCGTGGCACGACCACCCGCAAGAATCCATGTGTTCCTGATGCACCGTCCGGCTCGCCGCTGTATGACCAGCCACGCCGACCGGCCGAGGAAGTCGCCAGCTTCCTGCTGCCTGCGTCAGCCTGAAACTTGTGCAACCTTGCGGGCCGCAGGACACGCCATGCAGACCAGTCTTTTTGCCGCCGCTGCTGCGCCGTCAACTCGTGGCGTATTGCCCTTGCGTGCCCTGGAGCTCCTTCATCCCCGCCCCTGGCTGACCACCCTGAAGGGTCGCCTGGCGGCCGGTGCGCTGCTGGCCCTGGTCGCCGGCATGGCGCTGACGGCCTGGCACATGGGCCAGGTGGCCGAGGAGCAACTGCTGGCACGTGCCGAGGAACGCGAACTCGCCGAAGCGCAGCACATGGCGGCCATCATCGGCCACCGCGTCAGCGAGATGCAGCGCGCCCTGCGCGTCGTCGGTGATCAGCTGGATCACACCACCCTGCATGACCCCAGGCGTCTGGGGGGCTTCTTCACCAATCAGCCCCTGCTGCGTACGCTCTATGCGAGCGTGTTCGCCGCGGGCAGTGATGGCCTGGTCCATCTTCTGGCGGATGCGCAAGGCATGCGTGCCACGTCCACCTCGATCGCGGACCGTGACTACTTCCGCCGCAGTGTCGCGACGCGCCAGCCTGTCATCTCGGATCCGGTCGAGGGGCGCGTCGCGAACGAGCCCGTGCTCATCTTTGCCCAGCCTCTGGTGGATGAGCATGGTGGTGTGGCAGGCGTGCTGGCGGGCAGCCTGAGGCTGGCCAGCCGCGGCCTGATCGAGGATCTGACGCACACCTCGGCCGACAGCACCAGCGAACTGGCGCTGGTCAGCGATGCGGCCGGGCACTTGCTGGCGCATCCCCTGCGTACACGCTTGCGCGGCGAGGTGAAGGACGAACCCAGGCTGGCCGACTACTTCGCGGCGCATCCTGCCGGGCCCGCCGGCCCGCACACGCAGGCAGGTGCCTGGACCGGGCCGCACGAGGTCGTGGCCGTGGCCATCGAACCCCTGACGGGGTGGCAGATCTGGCAGGTGGTGTCGCGCGACGAGATCCTGCAACCCATGCGCCAGGCGCGTGCCCAGGCCTTGAAGGGTGCGCTGGGCTACGCCGTCGTGCTGGCAAGTGGCCTGTTCGTGTTCCTGGTCTGGCAGTTGCGTCCCTTGAAGCGCCTGGAGGAACGTGCGGCGCACCTGATGGCCGGCGACGAGAACGAGGAGTGGCCGGTGGCGGACGGCGAGATCGGCAAGCTCGCCCGCACCTTGCGCCATGTGTGGGCCGAACGTGCCCAGGTGGAGCGATTCAATGCCCAGGTGCTGCAAAAGCTCGGCTCAGTCATGGCGGCCGCTCCGGTCGGCCTGGCGTTCACCCGCCATCAGCGCTTCGAACTCGTGAGTGCCGAGTTCTGCCGCCTGCTCGGGCGCAGCGAGGCCGATCTGCTCGGCCAGCGGGCCCAGCTCATCTATGCCTCCAACGAGGACTATCTCGCGCTTGGTCCGCAGGTGGGGGCCACCTTCGCTGCGGGGGCGGCCTACGTGGGTGACTGGCAGCTGCTGCGCGCCGACGCCAGCGTCTTCTGGGCACGCCTGCATGCAAGAGCCGTCGACCTCGCTGACCCGTCGGCCGGCACGATCTGGAGCGTGTACGACATCTCCGAACAGGTGGATGCGCAGGCCAGGCTGGAACACGCCGCGGCGCATGATCCGCTGACCGGTGTGCAGAATCGCAAGGGTTTCGAGCGTGCCATCGGCGCCGTGTTCGGGACGCACCATGGCCGAGGCGCGGCCTGTCTGCTCATGATCGATCTGGACGACTTCAAGCCGGTCAACGACAGCGCAGGCCATGCAGCCGGCGACGCCATGCTCAAGCTGGTGGCCCGGACCGTGCTGGCACAGGTGCGCGCCACCGACACGGTGGCAAGGCTGGGTGGCGACGAGTTCGCCGTGCTGCTGCCGGGATGCGAACACGAACGTGCCTGCGCCATCGCTCACAAGATCCTGAAGGCCATCACCGGCGCGGCCCTGCAGTGGGGCGACCGCACATTGCAGGTGGGCGCCAGCATCGGTGTGGCGGCGCTGACCACGAGCCATGCGGATGCGGCCCTGTGGCTGGCCGAGGCCGACGCAGCCTGTTATGCCGCCAAGCGCCAGGGACGTGGCACGGTATGCAGTTCGCCTGACCCTGTGCGGCTCGGTGTGGTGCTGCCGCTGGTCGCGTAGCTGTCCTCGACGTCGATCGACGGCCAGGGGCGCAGGATCGCCCGGCTGGTGGAGCTGCTGGCGCGCGCACTGTCGCGAAGCAGCAAGCCCTTGTCCCGTCAGGACAAGTGCAGGCCCTGGCGGGCCGCTGACACTTGCGCCCACGCCGGGCAGAGTTGACACCGGGCAATATTGGAGACCAAGCGATGAACAAGCTGATCGGGCGCAGTGCCGCCGTGTTCCTGGGTTGGGCCCTGGCGTGCAGCGCCTGGGGCTTTGGCGACAAGCCCGTCAGGATGATCGTGCCGGCGCCCGCGGGCGGCACCATGGACATCGTGGCGCGCCTGGTCGGCCAGCAGCTCGCGGCCGACATCGGCCAGCCGGTGGTGGTCGAGAACAAGCCTGGTGCGGGCGGCGGCATCGGCATTCAGGCCATGCTGCAGGCGCCGGCCGACGGCAACACTCTGCTGATGGGTGCCAGCAACCTGCTGGCCGAGATCCCGCATGTCATCAAGCAGCCCTTCGACCCGCTCAGGGACGTGCTGCCGCTGGCCAGCGTCGCCCGCTCCGGCGTGGTGCTGGTGGCCAATGCGTCCAACCCGGCGCGCGACTTCCGCGCCCTGACGGCCCAGCTCGTGCAGAACAAGGGCAAGTCCACCTATGCCAGCTACAGCGCCGGCACGGTGTCGCACTATGCCGGCGCCATGCTGAGCGATCAGCTCGGCCTGGACATGGTCCACGTGCCCTTCGCCGGCTCGCCGCCGGCGCTGCAGAACCTGCTCGGCGGCCAGGTGGACATCATGTTCGACGGCCTGCTGACCTCGGTGCCCATGATCAAGGCCGGCAAGCTGCGCCCCTATGCCTACTCGGGCAGCGTGCGTTCGCGCCACCTGCCCGATGTGCCCACCATGGCCGAGCTGGGCTATCCGCAGATGCAGTTCGTCGGCTGGATCGGCGTGATGGCCTCGGCCAGGCTGCCCGCGGCCGAGCTGGCCAGGATCCAGGTCGCGCTGAAGAAGGCCGCCGGCGCAGCCGCCGTGCAGCAGAAGCTCTTCGAGGCCGGCCTGGACCCCGAGGTCAACGTCGACAGCGCCGCCCTGGCCAGGGAGACGCAGGAGATGTCCGAGCGCAACGCCGCCATCGTCAGGCAGTTCGCCATCAAGCTCTGAGCGCAGGCGCAGCCGCCGGCGCGAAGCCCTTCGAGCACGACGAGGAGATCCATCACCATGCGCGTGGAACAGCTGACCCCGGCCATCGGCGCCGAACTCTCGGGCATCCGCCTGGGCGACGCGGCGCATGACGCCGACCTGTTCGCCCGGATCAAGGCGCAGCTGCTCAGGCACCGCGTGCTCTTCCTGCGCGACCAGGAGCTCACGCGCGCCGAACATGTGGCCTTCGCGCGCCGTTTCGGCGAGCTGGAAGACCACCCCGTGGCCGGCAGCGACCCGGACCACCCCGGCCTGGTGCAGATCTACCGCAGCGACAGGCGCGAGAACTACGAGAACAACTGGCACAGCGACGGCCTGTGGCGGCCCAATCCCGCCATGGGTTGTGTGCTGCGCTGCATCGAGTGCCCGCCCATCGGCGGCGACACCATCTGGGTCAACATGGTCGAGGCCTACCGGAACCTGCCCGAGGACATCAAGCTGAAGATCGACGGCCTGCGCGCCAGCAGCAGCATCGAACATGGCTTCGGCGCCGTGATGGAGCCCGAGAAACGTCGTGCCCTGGGCCGCCAGCACCCGCCCGCCGAACACCCGGTGGTGCGCACCCACCCGGAGACGGGCGAGAAGGTGCTCAACGTCTGCAGCTTCACGACCCATTTCCTGAACTACCACACGCCGGCCAACGTGCGCTACGGGTTGGACAAGATGCCCGGCGCCAGCCTGCTGCTGCAGTTGCTGCAAAGCCAGGCCACCATCCCCGAATACCAGGTGCGCTTCAAGTGGCGGCCGAACAGCGTGGCCATCTGGGACAACCGCAGCAGCCAGCACTACGCGGTGATGGACTACTGGCCTGCGCCGCGCAAGATGGAACGCGCCGCCATCGTCGGCGACATCCCTTGTTGAGCCGACGGCACGGAGCATCCCCATGAACTTCCTCGACGGCCACCTGTTCCCCGAGAACCAGCCGCCCCTCGTCATCACCGCCGCGCCCTATGCACCGGGCTGGATGCCCTCGGACTTCCCCGAGGACATTCCGGTCACGATGGAGGAGCAGGTGCAGAAGGCGGTGGATTGCTACAACGCCGGCGCCACCGTGCTGCACCTGCATGTGCGCGAGCTGGACGGCAGGGGCAGCAAGCGCCTCTCGAAGTTCAACGAGCTGATCGCCGGCGTGCGCCGTGCCGTGCCGCGGATGATCATCCAGGTCGGCGGCTCGATCAGCTTCGCACCTGAAAGTGATGGAGCTGCCGCCAGGTGGCTCAGCGACGACACCCGCCACATGCTGGCCGAGCTGGATCCGAAGCCGGACCAGGTGACGGTGACGGTCAACACCTCGCAGATGAACGTCACCGACCATGCCGAGGACGCCGACTTCGCCGGCACCTCGCGTGAACGCATGGCCCTGTTCAATACCTTCAAGGACATGATCGTGCCGGCCAACCCGCTGTGGGTGGAGGAGCACGTGCGGCGCCTGTCGGCCGCCGGCATCCAGAGCGCCTTCCAGTGCTATAACACCAACAGCTTCGAGTCGGTCGAACGCCTGATGCGGCGCGGTTTCTACAAGGGCCCGCTGGTGATGAACTGGGTGGCCATCGGCGGCGGCATGGACACGCCCAGCGTCTACTCCCTGGGCAACTTCATGCGCGGCGTGCCCGACGGCGCGGTGGTCACGCTGGAAAGCAATGTGCGCAACGTGCTGCCGGTCAACATGATGGCCATCAGCATGGGCCTGCACGTGCGCTGCGGCACCGAGGACTGCCTGTGGAACCAGCGCCGCACCGCAAAGCAGGGCACGGTCAGGCAGATCGAGCAGCTGGTGCGCATCGCGCACGAGTTCGGCCGCGACATCGCCAGCGCCGCCCAGGCGCGCGAGATCTGCCGCATCGGCGTGTTCTACGACAGCGTGGACGAGAGCCTGGCCGCCAACGGCTTTGCCCCCAACCGCATGGGCGGCACCCAGGGCTATCTGCACAAGACCCAATGACGCTGGTAGGCCGCGGCGGGTAAGCTCGCTGCCATGTCTACCCTGGTTCGTGCCGCCTGCCTGACCAACTACGCCGACGTGGCGCGCCACGCCGGCCTGGATCCGACCCGTCAGCTGCTCGACGCCGGCCTGGACCCGGCCGTGCTGCGCGACCCCGACCTGCTCATCCCCACCAGCCGTGTGCGCCAGCTGCTGGAAGCCTCGGCCAGCCGCTCGGGCGTGGAGGGCTTCGGCCTGCGCATGGCGCAGTCGCGCCAGCTCTCCAACCTGGGGCCGGTGGGCCTGCTGGTGCGCGACCAGCCCACGCTCAGGGCCTCGATCGGCGTGCTGATCCGCTACCACGCCGGCATGAACGGTGCGCTGGCCATGCTGATGGAGGAGCAGGGCGAGCTGGTGCTGATCCGCGAGGAGCTGATCGCCATGCGCGCCGAGCCGGTGCGCCAGTCCATCGAGCTGGCGCTGGGCGTGCTGCTGGCCCTGATGCGCCAGGTGCTGGGCCCGGGCTGGCAGCCCCGGCGCGTGTGTTTCACCCACGCGGCGCCGCGTCAGCTGGGCGCCCATGTGCAGTTCTTCGGCCCCAACGTCGAGTTCGGGCACGAGTTCAACGGCATCGTCTGCCTGGCGCGCGAGCTGGACACCGCCAACCCCAGCGCCGACCCGCTCATGACTCGTTATGCCCAGCGCCTGCTGGACGCCACGCCGGCGGCCGGCACCGCGGCCCAGGCCGGCGCCATCGACGACGTGCGCCGCACCATCCTGCTGCTGCTGCCCAGCGGGCGCTGCACCATCGAGCAGGTGTCCTCGCACCTCGGGCTGGTGTGCCGCACGGTGCAGCGGCGGCTGTCGGAGCACGGCACCAGCTTCTCGGGCCTGGTCAACGAGCTGCGCATGGAGCTGGCGCAGCGCCACATCACCCAGGGCCGCCGGCCGCTCACCGACGTGGCGCTGCTGCTGGGCTTCTCGGCCCTGAGCGGCTTCTCGCGCTGGTACCAGCAGCAGTTCGGCACCAGCCCCTCGCAGGCGCGGGCTGCGGCGCAGGCCCGCGCAGGCGCCGCGGCGGCCGATGACGCCGTCCCTATCGTGCCGACGGGCGGCTGCTCCTCCACCCCGGACATCGCCGACGAGCCGGCCGCGCCGGACCTGAGCCGCTGGCGCTGGTCGGTCTAGTGTCCGGTCACACCTGCATCTTCGGAGAAAGGCGCCTGCGGGCCTGCACCCTGCACATCCGTGCCGGGCCGGGCAACCAGTGCTGGCTCAGCACCGCGACGGATCGGTGCGTTCAGGCAGCACGAGCGGCGGTACAGGCACGTTGCTGTACGGCCTCGTGGCGCCGTACCTCTCCTGCTGGATGTCGTAGTAGTGCCTGGTGCACGAGGGCTTGAGTCCGAGCTTGAACAGCGGACGCCGCAATGTCCGGGATAGATCGGCGCCATAGGCGCTGATCAAGGAAGACCAGGCGTCCGGGCCTATGGCATTCATCTCGCGCGCCCAGATCGCACCATGCGCATCCCGAGGTGCATCGTAGGTGCCGTAGTCCGTGATGTTCCTCGCCGACTCGAGGACATTCCCCGTCGCCGCGTCGACGAGATGCAGCACCAGATGGACGCCAGCCGCCGAGCGGCGCACGTCCTCGTCGAAGCCGCTGTAACCCACCCACGCAAAACCCTTGACCTGAGGGCCGATGTTGGGCAGCAATTCATTCCGGTCCATGGCCACGACCAGCAGCACATCACATGCGCAGCCGGCACGATAGGGCTTGAGCTGTTCTGCCATCGAGGAGATGTTCGGGCCGAAGAAGGCATGGCTTCCTTCAAAGGCCTTGGCGGCCAGAACGGGCAAGTCGGCAGGATGCACGTTCACACGAGCGACCTCTGCACGTCCCTCCAGCTCGATCTGCTTCTTGATCAACTGGAAGGTCAGCTCCATCAAGGCATCGTCCGGTGCCGCGACCACCGACCGGTTGTTCCAGAACACCATCTGGCCGATCCGGGTCAGTTCGAGCTCATGCCCGGCCAGGACCATCACGCCGACCGCCCTGGCGCTGCCCGCCAGATCGCCGGAGGCGGCTTGGGCCCATGGCGTGCAGAGCAGCAGGAGGCCTGAAAGGGCAAGAAGGATGCGTCGCATGGGCTGGTCGCAGAAGTGCCGGCAGATGGTAGGGGTGGACCCGGTTCTGCGAGATCCGGACTAGCCCCAGGCCGGGAACGGACCCTCGTGCGATGGCCACCTGATCCGACCGGCGCTGCTGGAGCTTCCTGGCCAGTGTCATCCCCGCTTCCATCCTGCCCAGGATCGGGTGACGTTCTGTCCTGTCCAGCAGATCCTGGACACAAGGCTCAGCCTTGTAGCAGCTTCGTGCGCGAGGTCTCAACGCGCCCAGGCCAGCAGCACGAGCACCAGCACGGCCAGGAAGGTGGTCTCGGCCAGCATCAGCAGCACGGGCTTGAGGCCCACGCTGACCAGCTCCTTCAACCGCGTCTTCATGCCGATGGCAGCGATGGCCGCCACCAGGCACCAGCGCGAGAACTCGCCGCCCGCGTGCGCCACGCCGGCCGGCAGCCAGTCCGTGCTGCTGAGCGCCACCAGCAGCGCAAAGGCCAGGGCGAAGCCGGGCAGCAGCGGCGGGCGCGGGCCGGCCGTGGCGCCGGACTCGCCGGCCTCGGCCGCGCGGGCGCGCG
>JBJOKY010000435.1:0-6512 GCA_046045865.1 Pseudomonadota bacterium
AACGAATGAACGACCGTGCTGGTCTGCTGCCCTTCGGCTGGCTGCTGGTCGAGAGTGCCGATGCGCCCGAGCTGCCAGCGCTGCGCGAGTGGTGCGAGCTCCAGCCCAAACCCGACCTGGCAGCGGTGCTGGCCCGGCTCGCGGAAGCACGCGCCCGGGTCGCTGCTGAAGCCTTGCAGGCAGCCCAGGCCGCGGCCCAGCGCCGCGCCGCTGACGCCGCCGCCGCCCAGGCAGCTGCCAGGCTGGCTGCCGAGATGAGTGAATTGACACCCAATATGCGCGAGGCCCGGGAGCTGGCCGAAGCTCTGCGCGCCCGTGCAGACGCATTGCGAGGCGGGCGTGACAAGCCCAACACTGCCCTGCACACCAAGGCGCGTGCCCTGGCCAGAAGGGCGCTGGCAGAAGGCTGGGCCCGGACCGAGCGCACGGCGCTGGCCGCGATGCTGGAGTCGGAACTGCCCAAGGCCATCCAGCTCGACTGGAAAGACGAGCGCAAGAAACTCCAGATCGCCCAGCTGCTGGCATGACCGTGGAAAGATCGCTCGCATGAACCTCGACCTCACCCCCCTGGAGCGTGCCCTGGCCGCCCTGCAGCGTGGCCTGCGGCGCTGGCAAGCCACGCCGGCCGACGAAGAGTTGCGCGATGCCTGCATCCAGCGCTTCGAGTTCACCTTCGAGCTGAGCTGGAAGATGCTCAAGCGCCGGCTCGAGATCGACCTGCCCAATGCGGCCGAGGTGGATGGCATGAGTTACCGAGCCCTGATGCGTGCCGGCGCCGAGCAGGGGCTGGTGGCCGACGTGGCGCCTTGGTGGATCTACCGCGACAAGCGCAACATCACCTCGCACACCTACGACGCCGCCAAGGCGGCCGAGGTCGCGGCCGTGCTGCCGGCCTTTGCCGCCGATGCCCAGGCCCTGCTGGCCGCCCTGCAGCAGCGCGGCGGCAACGACGAAGTCGCCGCGCCGTGACCGCCGCCGACACCAACACCGAAGCCGCCTTGCACCTGCTGCCCGCCCAGCGCGCGCTGGTGAGCAGCCTGCTCGCCCGCCACCTGCCCGGCACGACGGTGCGGGCCTTCGGATCGCGGGTGGCGGGCTGGCCGGGTAGCCGCGGCGTCATCAAGCCGCAATCCGACCTCGACCTCGCCCTCGACCTGTGCGGGCGGCCCGCCGATCTGGCGCTGGCACTGGCACTGGCTCTGTTGCGCGCCGACCTGGACGACAGCGATCTGCCCTGGCGGGTGGACCTGTGCCTGCTCGACGAGTTGCCCGAAACCCTGCGCGAGCTGATCGCGCGCCACGGTGTGCCGTTATGAACCTGCCGCCAGCTGCCCCCATGGCACCCACGCCGGTGCTGGCGATGGCGCTCGCCCTGCATGACCGGCCAGCCCGATGGCAAGGCCTGCCCGCTGTGGCGCAGCTGCCCCTACCCGGCGCTGTTCGAGACCCCGCCGCGTCCCACGCAGTTCGAGCAGCGCTTCAGCCAGGTGCCCAACCCCTACGTGATCGAACCACCGCCCATCGGCACGTGCCGAATCGCTGCAGCGCGGTCCTGACCTTCCTCAAGCAGGTGCTGGCCTGGACCGAGCCGCGCAGCCGCGCCGCCGCCGGCGACCTGCTGGCGCGCAGCGCCACCAAGGACTGGGGCCGGCCCTCGAAGAAGGAGCGCTGGCAGGAGCTGCAGCAGGCGATTGCGGCGCTCAAGGGGGAGGCGCCATGACAACCGCAAAGGGTTCACACTGACGCTGGCACTGGCCTTCCGTCAGGGACAAGTCCCGCCCCACTCCGGACCCGCCTTCACCGCTGCTCAACCGCCTTTCACCACCACCATGCGTGCCTACCAGACTCGCCAGTTGATCCCCGAATCACACACCCTGACCGTGCAACTGCCGCCCGAGGTGCCCGCAGGGCCTGCGGAGGTGATCGTGCTCTATCAGGACGACCTGCAGCCACCGCGTCATATGCCGGTGCCGGTGCCGGTGCCGGTGTCGGTGTCGGTGCCTGTTCCGGCATCAACACCGCTTCCATCGGGTGCCGTCTCCGATGTCATGGCGCAGGATCTGGCTGGCTTTCTCGATCTGCTGAACCAGCTCCCTGCGCGGGAGGACGGCGGCCGCACACGTGAGGACATCGATCGACAGATCGAGCTTGACCGTGATGCCTGGGCGTGAGGGATCCCCATGCGTGTCTACCCCGACAGCTTCAACGACCTGCGCCTGCAGCGCGCAGCGCAGGGCCAGATTGCCGTGGTCACCTTCTGATTCCGAACTTCCGAGACTGCATGACCGGACCGAACCCCACTGATGCCGAGATCGATGCGGGCACGGCACCTGCCCCCATGTCTTTCATGCGTGTGGGTTTGCCCCTGGCCCGCTACCGCCTCACCGCCCGCTTCGACACCCACCTCGAGCTGCCCGACTACGCCGGCTCGCTGCTGCGCGGCACGTTCGGCGCGGCCCTGCGCCGCACCGCCTGCATGACCGGCCAGCCCGATTGCAAGGCCTGCCCGCTGTGGCGCAGCTGCCCCTACCCGGCGCTGTTCGAGACCCCGCCGCGCCCCACACAGTTCGAGCAGCGCTTCAGCCAGGTGCCCAATCCCTACGTGATCGAACCACCGCCCATCGGCACGCGCCGCATCGCCGCGGGCGAGGCCCTGGTCTTTCACATGGTGCTGATCGGCGGCGCGAGCCTGCGCCAGCTGCCGCTCATCGTGCATGCCTGGCAACGGTGCGCTGCAGCACGGCCTGGGCAAGGCCCGCGTGCGTGGGCGGCTGCAGGCGGTGGATCTCGTGACGCAGGCCGATGTCGACGCCTGCGCTGCCCTGCCCGTGTTCGACACCGCCACCGGCCGCGTGCTGCCGCACGACACGGGCTGGGCGCTGCCGGCGGCACCCGCCGCGGACAGCGCCGCCCCCGCCCCCCGCCAGTTGACGCTGCACATCCACACCCCCCTGCGGCTGCAGCACAACGGCCACGCGCTGGGCCCGGCTGAACTCACGCCGCGCACCCTGGTGGCACAGTTGCTGCGGCGCATCAACCTGATGCTCGACCTGCACCTCGATCTGCGCCCCGCGCCCTTCGACGCCCAGGCCCTGCTGGCCCTCACCGAAGGCCTGCGCGACGACCGCAGCGGGCTGCAGTGGAAGGACTGGACCCGCTACTCCGCCCGCCAGCAGCAGGAGATGACCCTGGGCGGCGTGCTCGGCCGCTGGACCCTGCACGGCGACCTGGCCGTGCTGCTGCCCTGGCTGGCGCTGGGCGAGCTGCTGCACCTGGGCAAGAACGCCACCATGGGCATGGGGGGCTACCGGCTGGGTGTCTGGCCGACGGCCACAATGTCGTGAAGGGCGGATGAATCGTGCGGTGTTGTTCATGTTCAAGGAGATGCCATGTTGCCTGCCGCCGTGATTGACGTTGCCGTACGCACCCTGGCCGAGACGGCCCGACCACAAGGCATCGTGCTGTTCGGCTCACATGCCCGCGGGCAGGCCGGCCCCGACTCCGACCTTGACCTGCTGGTCATCGAGGAACACATGGATGACCGGGCCGCTGAAATGGTCCGCCTGCGCCGCGCCCTGCGGCACTTGCGCATACCGGTGGACGTGCTGGTGGCATCTGCCGCCGAGGTGGCGCAATACGCCGACCAACCCGGCCATGTGCTCTATTGGGCACTCAAGGAAGGACAGGTCGTCTATGGCCGAGCCTGATTTCGCCAGGCAGATGCTCGCAGCCGCCGAGCGTGATCTGACAGTCTGGCGCAAGCTGTTTGCCGATGGCGACGTGCATGACGCGATGCTTGGTTTTCACGCCCAGCAGTCGGTCGAGAAGAACCTGAAGGCCGTCCTCGCGCATGCGCGGATCACATTCCGCCGCACACATGATCTGGTCGAGTTGCTGGACGTCTTGTCAGACGCCGGCCTGATGCCACCACCATTTGCCGATCGACTGGATGAACTCAACCCTTATGCTGTGGAGGCACGCTACGGTCTGGGTGATCTGAGGGCGCTGAATCGTGCGGTTGTGGGTGGCTGGATCGAAGCGGTGGCCGTGTGGGCAGGCCACGCCGTGCTGAGTTCACCGCCACCACCACCATCGCCGCCGCCGCCACCGCCATCCGCATGACCACCTGGTTCATCTCCCGCCACCCCGGCGCGGTCGAATGGGCGCGCCGCCAGGGCCTGCAGGTCGACCACTGGCTGATGCACCTGGACCTGGACCTGGCCGTCATCGGCCCCGGCGACACCGTGGCCGGCACCCTGCCCATCCACCTGGCCGCCCAGGTCTGCCAGCGCGGCGCGCGTTATCTGCACCTGAGCCTGGACCTGCCGGCCCGGCTGCGCGGGCGCGAACTCAGCGCCGACGACCTGGCGCTGGCCGGCGCACGACTGGAACAGTTTCATGTGCTGGCCAGCTGCTGCACCCCCCACGCTTGATGAGGACACCCATCCATGCCCAACTACGACACCCACCTGTGCCTGGTCAGTGCCCAGGCCACGCCCAACCTGCTGCCGGTGCTGGACGAACGCTGGCGCCCGCGCCACGTCGTGCTGGCCACCAGCCCGCGCATGCGCGCGGCGGCCGCGGCGCTGCAACACGTCATCCGCGGCAAAGGCCTGGGCATCAGCACCGAACTGCTGGAACTGCCCGACGCCTATGCCTACGACGCCTTGTGCGACACCTTCCTGAACTATCTGGCGGGGCAGGGCGACAAGGTTGTGGCGCTGAATGTCACGGGTGGCACCAAACTCATGGCGGTGGCCGCGCAGGAGGTTTTTCGCGGCAGCGACCAGCCCGTGCTGTACGTGAATGTCGAAACCGATGAAGTGATCGTGGTCGGCCGCAGCGGACACAGCGAACCGCTGCGCGCCAAACTGAAGGTGCGTGAGCTGCTGGAATCGCACGGCTATACAGTCGAACACCTGCAACAACCCCAGATACCGGCCGAACAACGTGACCTGTGCACCCGCGTGGTCGATCACGTGGGCAGCGCCGGGCGCGCCCTGGGCCAATTGAACCTGCTGGCCGCCCAGGCGCGCACCGACGCGCAACTCAAGGCCCGGTTGACCGACCAGCAACTCGACTCCCGCACGCTGGGCGACATGCTGGCGCTGTTTGCCGACGCCGGCCAGCTGCACTGGCAAGGCCAGATCGTGCAATTCGCCAGCGAATCGGCACGCACCTTCGTCAACGGCGGCTGGCTGGAAACCCATGTCTACGGCGTGCTGCAGAACCTGCGCGGGGGTGGTGACGACGACCAGCGCATCACCGACGTCGCCCTGAACCTGCGCGCCACCCATCCGGACGGCAAGACGCGCAACGAGATCGATGTCGCCTTCCTGTACCGCAATACCCTGCACCTGATCGAATGCAAGACCGCCAACCTGGCGCAGGACGGCAGCAGCGGCGACGACAAGGCGACAGAAGCCATCTACAAGATGGAAGCCCTGCTCAAGCTCGGCGGCCTGCGCACGCGGGGCATGATCGTGGATTACCGCGGCGCCCTGTCGGCCCACAAGGCCAATCTGGACCGCGCCCGCAACGCCGGCATCGAGGTGGTTGCCGGCACCCATTTGCGCGACCTGCGCGGCGCCATCAGCCGCGCCTGGCTGAGCACCTGAACGGCCCGCAACAGCCCGCCGCGATGCGCGCGCGCCTGACCCTGTGGGGCATCGGCGTCGTGCGCTATGCTGGCGCATTCATCCACCACCCCACCCACCAGCACCCAATGCTCCCCCCTCATCCATCAGCTTGCAGCCCGCCGCGAAAGTCTTCAACCCCCACGCCAAGTCCTTGTCAGAAAAAGGATTTTTCGCGCGAACGGTTCAAATACATGCCCTGAATTCGAAGGGATTAAGACGCACAGCGATTGCCAGGGCCGAGAAAAACGCGGGGTTCAAATACATGCCCTGAATTCGAAGGGATTAAGACCCTCCCCATCCTCCTGAGATGCACGACGTTGCGCGGTTCAAATACATGCCCTGAATTCGAAGGGATTAAGACCCATTTAAGAACATTGTCTTCCATGTAGTACGTTCAAATACATGCCCTGAATTCGAAGGGATTAAGACCTCGGCTGCAACGTCGGAACGAAGATAGTTGCTGTTCAAATACATGCCCTGAATTCGAAGGGATTAAGACCCTGCCAGCGCACAAAGAAGTGTTCCCCGTGGGTTCAAATACATGCCCTGAATTCGAAGGGATTAAGACGATACCGGAAAGTCACTAGTGCGCCGACATCGGTTCAAATACATGCCCTGAATTCGAAGGGATTAAGACGCTCGGTGACGACGCGCTGAATTGTTCCTGTGGTTCAAATACATGCCCTGAATTCGAAGGGATTAAGACGGGCAGGGGATCGGTCAGTCTGCTATAAAAAGGTTCAAATACATGCCCTGAATTCGAAGGGATTAAGACGCGCCACCAGTATGCACAGCAGCAGTACACCGGTTCAAATACATGCCCTGAATTCGAAGGGATTAAGACGGAGCCCCAAAGTTCGGTAGCGCCGCAGG
>JBJOKY010000436.1:0-3877 GCA_046045865.1 Pseudomonadota bacterium
GGTCACGAAGTCGCCGGACTCCAGCGCGGTCTCCAGGCTCAGCCAGGAAGCCAGGCGCTTGGCCTTGTCGCGCGACAGGATGGTGTCGCCGTAGCCGTTCTCGATCGCGTCGATCGCCACCGAGACATAGTCGCCGACCTGGACCTCGATCTCGCCCTGGTCGTTGCGGAATTCCTCGATGGGCACATAGGCCTCGGACTTCAGGCCGGCGTTGACGACCACGAAGTTGTGCTCGACGCGGACGACTTCGGCGGAGATGACCTCACCGGCGCGCATGTCCGCTTTTTGCAGCGATTCTTCGAACAGCGCGGCAAAGGATTCCATGCCTTGCGAGGCGACTGCAGTGTTCATTGGGAGCTTTCTGCGCCGGCACCAAGCGGTCGGCGACGGGTGCCACTCACGTGGCGGGGTTGAGTTGTCGAACCGGTGCCCGGTGTGCCTTTGCGGCACGGGATTGGGCATCGGACCCTGGCCCGGCGTCACCTGCCGGGCTGGACACGCCACGGTGGCGGCGTGATTCAGCGGCCGGCTGCGGCCATCGGACCCCGCTGGCTCCACCAGTTCAACACGGCGTCGACCGAGGCTTCGATCGACAGGGCCGAGTTGTCCAGCAAGACAGCGTCTTCGGCAGGCCGGAGCGGTGCGGTGGCGCGATTGCGATCACGTTCGTCACGAGCTTCGAGCACGGCGCGAAGACTGTCGAGGTTAGCAGGAATTCCCTTGTCAATCAATTGCTTATAGCGCCTGGTGGCTCTTGCCGACGCGGTCGCGGTGAGGAAGACCTTGAGCGGTGCGGCGGGGAAGATGACAGTGCCCATGTCGCGCCCGTCGGCCACCAGGCCGGGCAGGCGCGCAAAGGAATGCTGCAGGTCGAACAGCGCGGCGCGCACCGCCGGCCAGACCGAGATCTGCGAGGCGCCCACGCCGACCGCCTCCTGGCGCAGCGTGTCGCTCACGTCCACCCCGTCCAGCACGACCTGGGTGCCGACGAAGGCCAGCTTCAGGCGCCGCGCCAGCGCCGCCAGGCCGGCTTCGTCGTCGAAGGCCACGCCGGCGCGCATGGCGGCCAGTGCGGTGACGCGGTAGAGCGAGCCCGAATCGAGCGTGTGGTAGCCCAGCCGCTCGGCCACGGCCGCCGCCAGCGTGCCCTTGCCCGAGGCGGTCGGTCCGTCGATGGTGATGACAGGCACTAACGGCCGCACCGGCGTGACCAGTCCGAAGAGTTCCTCGAAGTAGTCCGGGTAGGTCTTGGCCACGCACTTCGGGTCGAGGATGCGCACCGGCACGCCGGCACCACCCGCCGCGTCGGCGCCGTTCCCTGCCACGGCATTGAAGGCGGCGAGCGAGAAACACATCGCCATGCGGTGGTCGTCGTAGGTGCCGATCTCGGCTGCCTGCCACCGCACCGGTGGCTCGACGGCGATGTAGTCGGCGCCCTCCTCCACCGTGGCGCCGAGCTTGCGCAGCTCGGTGGCCATGGCAGCGATGCGGTCGGTCTCCTTGACGCGCCAGCTCGCGATGTTGTTCAGCCGGGTGCGGCCGCGCGCGTAGCAGGCCATCACGGCCAGCGTCATGGCGGCGTCGGGGATGTGGTTGCAGTCCAGCTCGATGGCCTTCAGGGGCCAGCCTGTGCCCGGTGCGCCCCGCTTCACTTCCAGCCAGTTCGGCCCTTCGATCACCTCGGCGCCCATGGCACGGGCAGCCTCGACGAAACGGATGTCGCCCTGGATCGAGGCGCTGCCCACGCCCTCGATGCGCAGCGGCGCGTCGGCGCAGGCGATCGCGCCCAGGGCGATGAAGTAGCTCGCCGCCGAGGCATCGCCCTCGACGTAGACCCGGCCCGGGCTGCGGTAGACGCTGCCGCGCGGGATGGTGAAGCGCTGCCAGCCATCACGTGCCACATGAACGCCGAAACGCTCCAGCAAGGCCAGCGTGATCTCGACATAGGGCTTGGAGATGAGTTCGCCCACCACCTCGACCACCACCTCCTGCCCGGCCGCGGCCAGCGGCAGCGCCAGCAGCAGGGCGGTGAGGAACTGGCTGGAGACGTCGCCACGCACCTTGACCGGTGCCGACAGCTCCAGCCGCCCACCCGGGCGGCCAGCCAGCAGCAGCGGTGGATAACCTTCCTGGCCCGGGCAGTCGATCTGGCAGCCCAGCGCGCGCAGGGCGTCGACCAGGTCGCCGATGGGGCGCTCGTACATGCGCTTCACGCCCGTGAGGCGGTAGCTGCCGCCGTGCAGCGTGGCCAGCACGGCCAGCGCGGCGGTGAGCGGGCGCATGGCGGTGCCGGCATTGCCGAGGAACATCTCGCCATCCGGCACCCGCGCGGCCTCGCGCCCGCCCAGCCCGAGCACGTGCGTCACGCCATGCGCCTGCTCGATCTCGCAGCCCAGGGCGGCCAGGGCGGCCAGCATGACGCGGGTGTCGTCGGAATCCAGCAGGTCGACCAGTTCGGTGCGCCCGGCGCTCAGGCCGGCCAGCAGCAGCAGGCGGTTGGAGATGCTCTTGGAGCCCGGCAGGCGCACGCGGCCCGCGGCAGCAGCCAGTGGCGGCAGGTCGAGAAATTCGGTCGAATACATGCGGCGTAACCCGGGACGGACGCGCACTGCGGCGCGGAAAACAAGGCGCGGCAGTCTAGGTCATGTGACGCGGGAGACCGCCCGCGCGCTCCTCTGGCGTCGTGGCTCAGCGCTGGCTGCCGGGCTTGGTCGACATCTGCCAGGTGGTGCGCGCCTGCGAGGCGCTGCGGATCAGGTCTTCCAGCGCGTCGAGGTTGCCGGACTTCATCACGTGCTCGAAGGCGTCGATGGCACGGCGCAGGCGCTGCGTCTGCTTGAGCACCTCTTCGCGGTTGCTGAACAGGATGTCGCGCCAGATCGCCGGGTCGCCCGCGGCAATGCGCGTGAAGTCGCGGAAGCCCGGCCCGGCCAGGGCGAGGAACTCGCGCCCGGCCGGCTGCTGCACCACGGCGTTGAAGTAGGCGAAGGCCAGCAGGTGCGGCAGGTGGCTCACGGCGGCGAAGGCGGCGTCGTGGTTCTCCGGCGTCATGCGCAGCACCGTGCAGCCGATGGCAGCCCAGACGTCGGTGGCCTTCTGCACCAGCGCCGTGGGAGTCTGGTCGATGGGCGTGAGGATGACCTGGCGGCCCACGTACAGGTTCACGTCGGCGTGTTCGACGCCCGACACCTCCTTGCCCGCGATCGGGTGCGCCGGCACGAACTGCGGCACCTGGTCGCGCAGGGCGCGCCGGGCGGCGTCGACCACGTCGCGCTTGGTGCTGCCCACGTCCATGATCAGCATGTCGGGCCCCACCGTGTGGCGGATGGCCTTGAAGGTGCTCTCGGTGGCGGCCACCGGCACGGCGATGAGCACGAGGTCTGAGCCCGACACCGCCTGCAGCGCCGATTCGGCCACCGTGTCGATCACGCCCATGCGCTTGGCGCGGTCGGTGGTCGACGGCGACTTGCTGTAGCCCACCACGTGATCCACCAGACCGGCGCGCTTGAGCGCCAGCGCGAAGCTGCCACCCATGAGGCCGCAGCCTATCAATCCGAGTTGCTTGAACACCTTGATCCCCGGTGACTCTGTGTTGTCAGTGGACGTCGATGGGATAGGCACCCAGCAGCTTGAAGTACTCGCACACGCTGCGCAGCTCCTTGAGAGCCAGGGCCACGTGGGCCTCGTCCGGATGGCCCTGGATGTCGATGTAGAAGTAGTACTCCCACTGGCCCGAGCGCGCCGGGCGCGACTCGATGCGCGTCATCGACACGCCGTGGCGCTTGAGCGGCACCAGCATGTCGTGCATGGCGCCGGGCTTGTTCTCGACCGACACGACCAGGCTCGTGCAGTCGTGGCCCGAGGGCCTGGGCGCGGG
>JBJOKY010000102.1:0-12289 GCA_046045865.1 Pseudomonadota bacterium
AGCTCCACGATGACCGGCGCGTGGTCGCTCGGTCGTTCGTTCCTGCGCATGGCCTTGTCGATCGTGCAGGCCCGCACGTGCGGGCGCAGCGCGTCGCTGACCAGGATGTGGTCGATGCGCAGGCCCTGGTTCTTGCGGAAGGCCAGGTTGCGGTAGTCCCACCAGCTCCAGCTCCTCGGCGGCTGCTCGAACAGGCGGAAGGCATCGTGCAGGCCCAGGCCGAGCAGGCCGGCGAAGTGCTCGCGTTCCTGCGCCGTGCAGTGGATCTGGTCCTTCCAGCCCACCGGGTCATGCACGTCGGCATCGGTGGGCGCGATGTTGTAGTCGCCCATCAGCACCAGCTGCCCGTGCGTGCGCAGCTCGGCGGCGATGTAGCCGCGCAGCGCCGTCAGCCAGGCCATCTTGTAGACGAACTTGTCGCTGTCGGGCGCCTGGCCGTTGGGGAAGTAGGCGCCGATGACGCGCAGCCGGGATCCTCCCGGTGCCGTGACGCTGGCCGTGATGACACGTGCCATGTCGTCGGCATGGCCGGGGATGTTGCGCACCACGTCCAGCGGCGCGCCCGCGCTGCTGGCGCGCACCAGCACCGCCACGCCGTTGTAGGTCTTCTGGCCGAACCAGGCGACGTTCCAGCCGGCCGCCTCGATCTCGGCATGCGGAAACTTGTCGTCGGTGAGCTTGGTTTCCTGCAGCACGACCACGTCGGGGCTGGCCGCAGGCAGCCAGTCCAGCAGCTGCGGCAGGCGCACGGCGAGGGAATTGACGTTCCAGGTGGCGAGCTTCATGGTGTGGTCGGGTGGTGATGGCATCACATTTGACCGCACCAGCCGTCCGGCCGGGGGTCAGAACGTCTCCCAGCCCGGCTCGGCTGCGGCGGCCTGACGGGCTTGCGGCGCGGCGCCGGCACGCGGGGTGGCGGGTGCCGCGGTGGCCGCCACGCGGGCGCCGCCTTGCTGCCGGGCCTGCTGCTGCTGCTGGATCAGCGCCCGGATGGCCACCACCACCGTCTGCGTCGAGCGGGTGAACTCGGTGCCGCCCTGCATCATCTGCAGGCCGCGCTCGCGGTCGCCCGCGACGATGGCGCCGGCCACCTCGGCCGCGGCGTGGTGGAAGCCGCGGTGGCGCTCGACCAGGTCGACGAACTTCGGCTGGCCCTGCCACTGCCGCGCGCCCGGGCCGTGCAGCCACCTGCCCAGCATGCAGCAGTCGTCGCGGCGGATGGTCGCCACGTCCAGCGCCTCGCCGCGCAGCGCGGCGTTGCGCAGCGTGGTCTTCCACTGCATGTGCTTGCCGATCGCCTCGGACAGGTCGATGTCGGCGTCGGCGGCCTGGGCTGCCTGCTTCATGTCGGTACGCAGGGCGACGGCGTCCTGCTCGGCGATGCTGCGTTCGCCCGGTGTCAGGCGGAACAGCCGCATGGTCTGGCTGGCATCCTCGATCATGCCCATCACCGCCGCGGCCGAGGCCGCCAGCTGCTCGACCATGGCGGCGTTCTGCTGCGTGATGCCGTCCAGGTGCGCGACGGCCGCGTTGACCTGGCCGATGCCGGTCTGCTGCTCCACCGCCGCGGTGCGGATGCCGGCCAGCACCTCGGTCACCTCGTGCACCGCCTGCAGCGCCTGCGCCATGTGTGCGTTGGCCTGGCCGACCTGGGTGCTGCCCAGCTCGACGTGTCCGGTCGATTGGCCGATCAGGGTGCGGATCTGCTTGGCCGCGTCGCCGGCGCGGTGCGCCAGGGCGCGCACCTCGGCGGCCACGACCGCGAAGCCGCGCCCGGATTCGCCCGCGCGCGCCGCCTCGACCGCGGCGTTGAGCGCCAGGATGTTGGTCTGGAAGGCCACACCCTCGATGACCTGGATGATCTCGCCCACCCGGTGCGACGACTGCCTGATGTCGTCCATGGTGTGGTTGACGGTGGCCACGGCCTCGGAGCTCTGGCGCGCCACCGCCTCGGTGCGCGTGGCCAGCGTGGCGCCGCGCACGGCCGCGACGGCGGCCTCGGCCACCGTGCCGGTGATCTGCTCCATCGACGCGGCGGTCTGCTGCAGGCTGCCGGCCTGCGATTCGGTGCGCTGCGACAGGTCGTGGTTGCCGGCCGAGATCTCCATCACGGCGCCGCGCACGTTGTCCATCTCGACCCGGCTGTCCTGCACCACGGTGCGCACGTTCATGGCCATCTGCCGCAGCGCCAGCTGCAGCAGGCCCAGGCGTCCGGGTGCACCGACGGCCACCGGGTGCGCCAGGTCGCCAGCCGCCAGGTGCTGTGCGTCGCGCGTGATCTGCACCAGCGTGTGGTGCGTGCGTCGCCAGGTCCACCAGCCCGTGCCGGCGGCCAGGGGCAGGGCCAGCAGTAGATCCAGCCACAGCGGCGTGTGGTGCGCCAGCGTGAACACCAGGGCGAAGGCGGCGCCGAGCTGCAGCACACCGGCCGTGCCGCCCAGCGCATCCAGCGCTGTGGCGAGCCGGCGCAGGCCGTGGCCGAGCCGCCCGTGACGGATCACCGCGCCACGATGCAGGTCCAGCGACACGCGTCCCCGGGTCTGCTCGTCGTGCATGCGGGCGTAGAGCGCGGTGGCCGCCTGCACCTCGGCTGCGGTCGGCGCGGTGCGCACCGACAGGAAGCCGGTGATGCGGTCGCCGTCGACCATGGGCGTGACGTTGGCGCGCACCCAGTAGTGGTCGCCGTCCTTGCGGCGGTTCTTGACCAGGCCGGTCCAGGGCGTGCCACTGGCGATCGTGTCCCACAGGTCGCGGAAGGCGGCCGGCGGCATGTCCGGGTGGCGCACCAGGTTGTGCGGCTGGCCGAGCAGCTCCTCGCGCGTGTACCCGCTCACGCTGATGAAGCCGGCGTTGCAGTAGATGATGCGGCCCTTCAGGTCGGTCACCGACACCAGCGACTGGCCGGCGGGCAAGGCGTACTCCTTCTGCGTGACGGGCAGGTTCGTGCGCATGACACCTCCACAATGTGAATGGATGGCACTCTGGCCTGGGTGAAGCTCGCCAGGTCGCTGCAAAACACGGGGCTTCGCGGTGTAGTTCCGCTGCTGTGCCCATGCCGGGAAAATGGCCGCATGAACAATGTCCACACAGCCAGCAGCGGCGGCAGCGCCGTGTACCCGACCACCGCCAGCGCGCTCGACCCCGTGCTGCCGCCATCGGCCCTGCCGGGCGCAGCGCCGGCCGTGCCGCGCCCGGCCGCCACCACCATCGTGCTGCGCGACCAGGCCGGCCGGCTCGAGGTGCTGATGCTGCTGCGCTCGGCCCAGGCCAGCTTCATGCCGGCCACGCACGTGTTCCCCGGCGGCACGCTCGACCGCGCCGACGCCGCCCAGCTGGCCGCCGCCGACGAGCCAACCGAGCGCATCGGCGCGCGCCTGCTGCTGGGCGACCTGCCGCCCGGCCTGGCCGTGGCGGCGCTGCGCGAGTGTTTCGAGGAATGCGGCGTGTGGCTGGGCGCACCCGCGCCGGCTGGCGACCCGGCCGGGCTGGCAGCCTGGCAGGCCCGCCTGCACGACGCGCGCGCCCGCCTGCGCGCCGGCACGGCCGACCTGGCCACGCTGGCGCGCGAGCTGGGCCTGCCGCTGGCCAGCTCGGCGCTGCGGCCCTGGAGCCACTGGGTCACGCCGCTGGGCCTGCCCAAGCGATTCGACACGCGCTTCTTCGTCGTCGCCATGCCGGCCGGCCAGACCCCGGTGGTCGACGCCGAGGAGACCACCGCCCTGGCCTGGTGGCACCCGGCCCAGGCGCTGCAGCGCCACCGCGCGGGCGAGTTCGACCTGGCCTTCGCCACCCGCACGACGCTGGAGGAACTGGCCCAGCACACCGACGTGGCCGGCGTGCTGGGCGCCGCGGCACGCATCCAGGCCATCGCGCCGCGCCACCCGCGCGTGAGCCGCACCCACGCCGGCCAGCGCCAGGTGCTGTTGCCCGAGCACCCGGCCTACGCCGAGGTCTGCCGGCTCGACCCGCTCGGCCACGGCCGTGCCCACAGCAGCCTGGCGGCCGGCGAGCCGGTCGAGATCGCGCCCGGCGTGCTGCGCCTGACCGCGCCCAACCCCGGGCGCATGACCGGACCGGGCACCAACACCTATGTGCTCGACACCGGCGACGGCGGCGCGGTGGTGATCGACCCGGGCCCGGCGCTGCCGGCACACGCCGACGCCATCCGCGCCGCCTGCGCCGGGCGCACGCTGCGCGCCGTGCTCGTCACCCACACCCACATCGACCACTCGCCCGGCGCGGCGCTGCTGGACGCCGGCGCGGCGCGCATCGGCCTGGCGCCACCCGCGCACGGCCGCCAGGACGCCGGCTTCGCGCCCGACCGCCAGCCGGTCGATGGCGAGCTGCTGCGCTGGGGCGAGCTGAGCCTGCAGGCCCTGCACACGCCCGGCCACGCGTCCAACCATGTCTGCTGGTGGCTGGCGCGCGAGGCCCTGCTCTTCACCGGCGACCACCTGATGCAGGGCTCGACCGTCGTCATCGACCCGCCGGACGGCGACATGGCGGTCTACCTGGCGCAGCTGCGCAGCCTGCCCGACCGCCTGCCCGGCCTGGCCTGGCTGGCGCCCGGCCACGGCTTCCTGATGGACCGCCCGGCCGAGCGCATCACCCGGCTGCTGGCGCACCGCGCGGCGCGCGAGCACAAGGTGCTGCGCGCGCTGGGCGCGGTCGGTGGTGCGGCTGCCGCGGGCGGCACCGGCGCAGCCGTGGCGCGCTCGATCGACGAGCTGCTGGCACTGGTCTACGACGACGTGCCGGCGCACATGCACCCGGTCGCCGCGCGCTCGCTGCTGGCCCACCTGCTCAAGCTGGCGCAGGAGGGGCGGGCACGGCGCAGCGACGACGCCAGCGTTGCAGGCGGGCGCTGGGCCGGCGTGGCGCCCGGCTGAGCGTGCCGGGGGGGGCGGCCGGGCCAGGCCGGTCCGGTCCGGCGCGGCGCGGCGCGGCGCGGCGAGCCATGGCCGCGGGTCATCGGGGCCGGCCACCGTCGCGGTCTTGCCCGTCGTCATGGATCGTGCCGCCAGGCGCGCCTAGACTCAGGGTGAACCCTGATTCTTGATCTTTGTCGCCCCGCTCGACCCGCCCGAACCGAGAACCGCCACCGACCATGGACAAGCATTACCTCACCCCCCTGTTCGCGCCCGCTTCGGTGGTCGTGTTCGCCGGCAAGGTCGACGACGCGGCCGCCGTCGGCGTGGCGGCCGCCCTGGCGTCTGCGGGCAGCGCCGCGCCCGATGCATCCGGCGCCCCCGCCGCCGTTGACCCGGCGCAGGCGCCCAGCCCGGCCGCCACGCTCACGCCGCAGGCGCAGGCGGTCGTCGCGGCGCTCAAGGCGCAGCGCTACAGCGGCACGCTGCAGTTCATCGACCTGCACACCAGCGGCACGCTGGCCGAGCTGGCGCAGACGCGCGCCGACCTGGCCGTGATCGCCCTGCCAGCCGCCGACGTGGCCGCGGCGCTGGAGCTGGCTGCGCGCATGTCCTGCCGCGCCGCGCTGGTGCTGACCACCGGCATGAGTGCCGAGCAGGCCGGCGCGCTCAAGGCCATCGCCCGGCACGAGGGCATCCACCTGCTGGGCCCCAACTCGCTGGGCCTGCAGCGCCCTGCGCTGGGGCTGAACGCCAGTGCCGCCGGGCCGCTGGCCAAGGCCGGGCCGCTGGCGCTGGTGTCGCAGTCGGGCGCGCTGACCGCGTCCATGCTGGACTGGGCCAGCCGCAACGCGGTGGGCTTCTCGTCGGTCGTGTCGCTCGGGCCGCACACCTCGGTCGGTCTGGCCCAGGTGCTCGACTTCCTGGCCAACGACGCGCAGACGCATTCCATCGTCGTCTACATGGAAGGCATCTCCAACGCGCGGCGCTTCATGAGCGCGCTGCGCTCGGCCGCCAACGCCAAGCCGGTGGTGGTGCTCAAGGCCGGGCGCAAGCCGGCCGGCAACGAGGCGGCGCAGACCCACAGCGGCGCCATCGTGGGCAGCGACGAGGTGTTCGACGCCGCCCTGCGCCGCGCCGGTGCGGTGCGCGTGCGCAGCTTCGTCGAGCTGTTCTCGGCCTCCAAGTGCCTGGCCTCGCGCTACCGCCCGGTGGGCAAGCGTCTGGCCATCGTCACCAACGGCGGCGGCCCGGGCGTGCTGGCGGCCGACTGGGTCAACGAGATCGGCCTGCAGCTGGGCCGGCTCGCGCCCGAGGCGGTAGCGCGCCTGAAGCCCGGCCTGCCCGACCAGGCCTCGCTGGTCGACCTGATCGACCTGAGCGAAGGCGCCGGGCCCGAGCACTACGGCGCGGCCATCGCCGCCGCCGGTGCCGATCGCCAGATCGACGGCGTGCTCGTCATCCATTCACCCAAGGCCGGCGTGGATGCCGCCGCGGTGGCGCGCGCCGTGGCCGACGCCAAGCGCGGCTACGGCAAGCCGCTGCTGGCGTGCTGGATGGGCGATGCCTCGGTGCTGCCGGCGCGCGTGGTGCTCAACGACGCGGCCATCCCGAGCTTCCGCACGCCGGAGGCGGCGGTGGGCGCTTTCGGCAACATCGCCACCTACTACCAGAACCAGCTGCTGCTGCAGCAGACGCCGCCGCCGCTCACCACCCTGGCCCAGCCCGACATCGAGGGCGCACGCCTGGTGATCGAGAGCGTGCTGGCCGAGCGGCGCAAGGTGCTGACCGAGATGGAGAGCAAGACGCTGCTGTCGGCCTTCCACATCCCGGTGACGCAGACCATCCTGGCGCGCAGCGCGCACGAGGCCATGATGATCGCCACGCAGATCGGCTTCCCGGTCGCGCTCAAGATCGATTCACCCGACATCGCGCACAAGTCCGACGTGCAGGGCGTGGCGCTCAACATCGTCAATGGCACGGGCGCGCGCGACACCTACAACGACATGGTCGAGCGCGTGGCACGCCTGCAGCCCGGCGCACGCATCAACGGCGTGACGGTGCAGAAGATGGCACGTGCGCGGCGCGGCCGCGAGGTCTGCGTCGGCCTGGTGACCGACGACCCCTTCGGCCCGGTCATCATGTTCGGCGCCGGCGGCACCATGATCGAGCTGATCCGCGACCGCGCCATGGAGCTGCCGCCGCTCAACCAGTTCCTGGCCCGCCGGCTGATCGATCGCTCGCGTGTGGCCGAGACCCTGGGCGACTGGCGCGGCGCCAGCGCGGTCGACATGGACGCGCTCGAGCAGGTGCTGCTGCGCGTGTCCGAGATGGTCTGCGCGCTGCCCCAGCTGCGCGAGATGGACATCAACCCCATCATCGTGGACGAGCACGGCGCGGTGGCGGTGGACGCGCGCATCGTCATCGACCACGCCCGCCCGCCGCGTCTGGGCGCCAGCCACAGCGACGACCACCTGGCCATCCTGCCCTACCCGGCGCACTACGAGCAGGTCTGGCCGCGCCGCGGCGGCGGCGAGTACACCGTGCGGCCCATCCACCCGGACGACGCGCAGATGCTGCAGGAGCTGATGACCCACCTGTCGCCCGAGAGCCGCTACTTCCGCTTCGTCTCCAGCATCAGCGAACTGCCGCCGCAGATGCTGGCGCGCTTCACGCTGATCGACTACGACCGCGAGATGGCGCTGGTGGCGGTGCTCAAGGAGCGCAGCGCCGGCGCCGACGGCGAGATCGTCGAGCGCGAGCGCATCGTGGGCGTGTCGCGCTACGTCACCAACCCCGACCAGAGCAGCTGCGAGTTCGCGCTGGTGGTGGCCGACGACTGCGCCGGCATGGGCCTGGGCTCAAGGCTGATGGATTCGATCATGGAAGTGGCGCGCGACAAGGGCCTGACCGAGATCGAGGGTCTGGTGCTGACCCAGAACGACCGCATGCTCAAGCTCATGGTCAGCCTGGGTTTTGCGGTCAAGCGGTTTGACGAGGATCCGGATTTCCGGCTCGTCACCCACGCCTTGTGACGCCCGGCGCAGGCCGTCCCGGACATCGGCTCAGATATGCGCCATGGCCAGACCGCCCAGCACCACGCCCAGACCGGCCACGCCGTACATGCCCATCACCAGCCACTTGCGCTTGGTGAGCATGGCGATGGCGGCCAGGGCGATCGACACCTGCAGCGCCGTGGTGGCCTGGGCCCAGCGGTGGTGCAGGTGCAGCTCGTCGTCGCTGCGCTTGTCCCAGGCGGTGGCCTCGGCCTCGAGCTTCTCGGCGGCGGCCTTGATCTCGCCCTTCTCCTTCTTGTAGCGCTCGATCTCCTCGCGGTACTTGTCCTGCTTCTCGGGCGGCAGCAGGGTCAGCGTCACCTCGTAGAGGTTCTGCTTGCTGCTCTTGGCCTGGTAGTAGTTCCACTGGTTGCTGGCTTCGGTCTTCTTGATGGCGGCGTTGTTCTTGAACAGCCCGGCATTGGCCTGGGTGGCGCCGCCCATGTAGCTGAACAGCGCGCCGACGGTGGCCAGCAGCGCCGTCATGACGGCAATCTTGCCGGCGAAGCTGTCGGCGCCGCCGTGCTGGGCGGCGTGTTCGACCTCGTGATCGTGCGGGCCGTGGACGTGGAAACCGTGACCTGACATGGGTGTTCTCCTTGGGGTGGGGTGGTGATTCAGCGGCCGTGTTGGCGCTGATAGGTGACAAAGGCAAATTCGAAGCCCGCGGCGGTGTCGCTGGCGGGCTGCTGATGTGTCTCGCGCGCCGTCTCGGCAAAGTCGGCGGCCGACCAGGCGGGAAACCAGGCGTCGCCCTCGAAGCTGGCGTCGAGGTGGGTGATGACCAGCTCGTCGGCCAGCGGCAGCGCCTGGGCGTAGAGCTCGGCGCCGCCGATGACGAACACGCGTTCGGGCGGCGGCGCCAGTTCGGCCACGGCGCCCAGCGCCGCCTCGACCGACGGTGCCACCAGCACGCCCGGCGCCTGCGGTGCATCCGCTGCAACAGGTCGCCAGCCCGGTTGGCGCGTCAGCACGATGTTCGTGCGCCCGGGCAGGGGGCGGAAGCGCGCCGGCAGCGACTCCCAGGTCCGGCGCCCCATCAGCACCGGCGCACCCATGGTCACGCGGCGAAAGTGCTGCAGGTCCGGCGGCAGATGCCAGGGCAGCCGTTGGTGCAGGCCGATGACACGGTCGCGGGCCATGGCGGCGATCAGCACCAGGCGGGGGCGGGGCAGGGCGGTTGGCGCTGTGGAGGGCATGGGGGCCGGCGGGGGAAGCGGGGGAGAAGGCGAAAAGCCGCGCATTGTCTCAAGCACGAGTGACGGCCCGGGCTCAGGATCACCCCGGAGGCCGGCAGCCTGTCTGCCGCACCGGGCTGGGAAGGCATCGACGTCCTGCGCTCACCCGGTGCCGTTGCCCGTGGCGGGCTGCTGCTGCTGCTGCGGCTGCGGCTGCCGGCGGCGCAGCATCACGCTGGCGATCGCCACCATCACGCACACGGCGGCCACGCCGTCCTGCCACACCGGCGTCTCGCCCACGATCAGCGGCGCGCCCAGCGTGCCCAGCAGCGGCACGGCCATGATGGAAAACGCGCTCGCCGTCGGCGGCATCTGGCGCGCCATGTCGAACCAGATCACCTGCGCAACGCCATAGTTCATCAGCACGCCCCACAGCAGCGAGCCCCACAGCCCGGCGGACCAGCGTGCCGTGTCAGGCACCGGCTCGAACAGCAGCGCCAGCACCCAGAACACCGCCGAGGCCATCAGCATCATCCAGACCGTGATCGCCTCGGTCGCCATCGGCACCGTGTGGCGCCGCATCATCAGCGTGCCGCCGGCCCAGCACAGCGCCGCGACCTGCATCCACACCACGCCCGCCGGCCGGCCCGCCAGCGCCTGCCATTCCTGCGCCGACAGCAGCGCCACCGCGCCCAGCGCCGCCCCGGCGCCCACCAGCACGCGGCCCTGCAGCCGCTCGCTGCCCAGCCACACGCCCAGCAGCACCGTCCACACCGGCATCGTGAACCCCAGCGTCGCCGCCCGGCCCGATGCCAGCAGGCTCAGCCCCAGGATGGAAAACAGATGCCAGCCCAGGATGTTGGGCAGCCCCAGCAACGCCACCCGCCCCGCATGCGCCCGCGCCAGCCCCATCGGCACGCCACCCCGCCCCAGATACCAGGCCAGCAGCGCCAGCGAACCGCCCGTCATCGTCAGCGCCCGGAACCACAAGGGCCCGATCTCGCGCAGCGAGAACTTCATCATGGGCCAGTTCACGCCCCAGATCAGCGTGAGCGCGACCAGCAGCGCGAGTTGGCGGGGGGTGAAACGCATGGGGCGGCGTGGGGTGGGTGAACGGCCGGCTAGTGTCGGGCCGATGGCTGCGCGATGCTGCGAGCCCCGCGGTTGAGCGCACCTACTTGCCGGCGGAGGGTGGACGCGGCAAAGTCGATGCAAGGGAGGGCTGCTTGGCGCGGCAGAGCGGTTGAATGAATATCCGAGTAAAAACTATCCGGCTGAGCTTGTATTTATCTTTGATAAGTAATTCGTATGAGTGTATTGAGTGCGGCATTCTTGCGTACACATTAGATCTGTGCTAGATATTAAGATTGGGCGTCACAATTAACATGCCTCCAGCACCTGAGACCATTGCCAGGCTTGCAAAGTCCGTGCAGCCACTTGTTTTTGAAACTAACATCCCAGAATTTCCATATTCAATATATGGAACTGTGTTTCTCGTTGGTTATGATGGAGATCCATTTATATTAACAACGCGACATTCACTATCCCCGGAAAAAATTTTTCCAATTTGCATATTTCCATCTGACACCTCGCGCAAATTTCTTCCACTTGCTGACATATTCTTTGTGCCGCACGAATGCGAGGCGGAAGACTTTATGGATTTGGCGGTAATTGGAATAGACACGTCACGAATACATGACTTGGAACTTGCAGAGGCGACTCTTATCGATATCGCCTTGGCTTCGAGTGACTGGGAAAATTGCGCAGAATATTTGGAATTCATTATAATAGGATTCCCCGAAGATCACGCGTTCGTCGACTATATCGAAGAAGAACTCCATGCCGAGCGGGTATGTCTCAGTGCGCAATATATTGGAAGATCATCAATGCCTTTTCTGCACGAAATCGAAATTACAACCCCGCACTCACTGACAACGTTTAGTGGGTTCAGCGGCTCTCCAGTATTTGCATATATAAACGAACCAAGCAGCATGCCACGTATCGCCCTATGCGGAATGGTTGTTCGAGGCACGGCCAAATCAAGCAGGATGCACTTCCTAGAAAGATCTGTGCTAGTTGATGCAATAATTGCCAGGAATATAATTGGCCGATAGCGCAGTGCAACAAATGGTGCCCAAGCGGTCAGTCCAGCCGACTCCATTTGGCAATCGCTGAATTCAAACATTACACCTCCCGAAATGATCACTGATGCACTCTATGCACGTCTTGGGCAGTTCGTCCTCACCTTTCAGGCTGTGGAAGCAGCGATGGTAAACCTCATTGTCCACATCACAAATTCTGACCCTGAGTATGTCGCCACACTGACAGCGGAACTGGATTTCACTGCTAAAGCCCGTGCGCTTGATGTTATCTACACACGCTTCGCTCAGATCCACAAAATTACTGATAAATCACCGGAACCAAAGACTCATAGCCTCTCCGTCAAAATTCAGAAACTTGCGACACGTCGTAATGATCTCGTCCACTCTTTCTACACACCGCTCATGACAGTTGACGGAAGCATTGCATTGGCAAGACAGCCAACAAAGCTCAAACCAAGCGAAGGACTGCGCACTCAAGCAGAGGAAGACATAATTGCCGACCGGTTGGAAAAGGAAATTCAGGATATGGAAATCATTCTGCGACAATTAGAGATCCTTCGTCTTTCAATAATTGACATTCAGTATTCCTAGAATTGCGATCTGACCATCATGTCAATCGGATGTTTTTGCGTGCGGAGTTGGGTGAGAATGAAATGAAGTCCGAAAGCCGCATGCCGTAAAACACCAATTACATCAAACGGTAACTCTATCGTTAAGAAGTACATCAAAGCTCAATCAATTAATTTTCATCATCAGTTGGGGTAAAAATGAAGTTAACACACTATTCAATTCTTGGCGCTATCTGCTTTACAACCGCCTGTGCGAGTTCGGCACCGATAAAGATCGGCGCCGACACATATTATTCCTCAAGGACAAATACTGCCGGAATATTTGGCGATGTTGGTGTTGTGGCTGGCAACTTAATGGCAGAAGGCAATCAACACTGCGCCTCCATGGGGAAAGAATTTGAATTGGTTACTCAATCCTGGCAGACTCTAAACTGAAGTGCAACACCACCAACGAAATCAACAGTTTGAGCCGATGGGACAACACTATTCAAGCCTGAGCATCGAGGAGCGCACGCA
>JBJOKY010000437.1:0-4019 GCA_046045865.1 Pseudomonadota bacterium
AGCGGGCTGGGCTTTCCATCCCCCTGACCACCTGCTGCGCCGGCCCCCACCGCCGAAGCCGCGCCCGCGCGCGTGCGCCCGCTTCACGCCGTGTCGCCACCAGGACTTCCTGCCATGTTCCATTCCGCCCTGCCGCGCCGCCACCTCTGGCCGCGGCCCCTGGCCCGTGCGGCCGCCCTGACCTTCGCCCTGACGCTGGCCCTGCCCGCCGCCCGCGCCGGCCTGAGCCTGGCCGACACCACCCGGCTGGCCACCGAACAGGCGCCCGCACTCTCGGCCCAGCAAGCCGCGGTGGACGGCGCCGTGGCCGCCCAGCCCGGCGCCGCCGCCCTGCCCGACCCGCGCCTCACCGTGGGTGTGGACAACCTGCCCATCAGCGGCGCCGACACCTTCAGCCTGTCGCGCGACTTCATGACCATGCAGCGCTTCGGCCTGATGCAGGAGGTGCCCAACCACGCCAAGCGCGCGGCCCGCGCGGTCGGCGCGCAGGCGCGCATCGAGCGCGAACGCGCCCTGCTCGTCGCCGCCCGCCTGGGTGTGCAGCGCGACGCCGGCCTGGCCTGGCTCGCCACCTGGTACGCCGAACGGCGCGTTGCCCAGCTGGCCGAGCTGCAGCGCGAGAACGAGGTGCTGCAGGCCACCCTGGGCGCACGCATCGCCGCCGGCAAGGCCATGCCGGCCGAGCTGACCATGGCGCGCCAGGAGGCCCTGTCCCTGGCCGACCGGCGCGACGACCTGGCGCGCGACGTGGCGAAAGCCCGCGCCAGCCTGCGCCGCTGGGTGGGCGAACGCGCCGACGAGCCGCTCGAAGGTGGCAACGCCGGCACCGGCACCACAAGCAGCCGCGGCGCCGGGACCGGCAACGGCAGCGCTGACGGCCAGGCCGCGCCGGCACCCGCACCCATGCCGACCGCCGATGCCGCCGAGGTGCGCGCCGGCCTGCACCGCCACGCCGAGATCACGCCGTACGACGCCCAGCGCGCCATGGCCGAGGCCGAGGTGAGCGAAGCCGCTGCCGAATCCACCGGCGACTGGGGCTGGGAGGTGGTCTACAGCCGCCGCGGCCCGGGTTATGCGGACATGGTCTCCTTCCAGCTCAGCCTGGACATCCCCTGGCAGCGCGAACGGCGCCAGCAGCCGGCCGTGGCCGCCAGGCGCAAGGAGGTGGCCCGCATCGAGGCCGAGCGCGAGGACATGCTGCGCCGCCACCGCGAGGAGATCGAGGGCCAGCTGGCCGAACTGGCCGCCCTGGACACCCAGCGCGCCCGCCTGGCCGACGCCGGCATCACCCTGGCCAGCGAGCGCATCAGCCTGGCCCTGGCCGCCTACGAGGCCGGTCGCGCCGACCTGGGCGCCGTGCTGCAGGCGCGCCGCGAGGCGGTCGAGTCCCGCTTGCGCCTGATCGACCTGGACGCCCAGCGCGCCGCCCTGGGCCTGCGCCTGACCACCCTGATCGCGCCCTGACGGACCGCACAGGACACGGAGCATCGACATGAACACCTCTTCTTCCTCACCCTCCTCCTCGAACGCCTCGGCATCCGCCTCGTTCAGCCGCGGCACGCTGGCCATCCTGGTGGCCGGCATCGCCATCGGCGTGGGCCTGGGCGTCGGCCTGCCCCAGCTCACGGCCCGCCTTGGCAGCGCGGGGGATGCCAGCCACGGCGCCGGCCCGGCGACCGCCGCAGCCAGTGGTGCGGGCGGCGGCGCGTCGGCCTCATCAGCCACCGCCGCCCCCGGCGAACGCAAGGTGCTGTACTGGTACGACCCCATGGTGCCCACGCAACGCTTCGACCAGCCCGGCAAGTCGCCCTTCATGGACATGCAGCTGGTGCCGCGCTACGCGGACGAGTCCGGCGCAGGGGCAGGTGCCGGCGGCGCCGACGAAGGCCCGGCCCTGGCCGTGCCCACCGCAGCCCGCCAGGCCCTGGGCCTGCGCCTGGCCACGGTGACGAAACGCGCGCTGGCCAGCGAGGTGCTCGCGGTCGGCAGCGTGTCGCTCAACGAGCGCGACATCAGCATCGTGCAGGCACGCAGCGGCGGTTTTGTCGAGAAGGTCTACGCGCGTGCCCCCGGCGACGTCATCGCTGCCGGCGCACCCCTGGTCGACCTGCTCACGCCCGAATGGCTGGCCGCGCAGCAGGAATACCTGGCCGTGCGCGCCACCGGCGACGCGGCGCTGACCAAGGCCGCGCGCCAGCGCATGGTGCTGCTGGGCATGCCCGCGGCGCTGATCGACAAGGTCGAGGCCAGCGGCGCGGCCCAGGCAGTGCAGACCCTCACCGCGCCGAGCGGCGGCGTGATCGCCGAGCTGATGGTGCGTGCCGGCATGACGGTGGGCACCGGCATGACGCTGGCGCGCATCAACGGCCTGGGCACGGTGTGGCTGGAAGCGGCGGTGCCCGAGGCGCAGGCCGCCACGGTCAGGCCCGGCCAGCTGGTCGAGGCGACTTTTCCTGCCCTGCCGGGCGAGAAGGTGAAGGGCCGCGTCGCCGCCATCCTGCCCGAGGCGAACCGCGAGACGCGCACCCTGCGCGTGCGCATCGAGCTGCCCAACCCGGGCGGGCGGCTCAAGGCCGGCCTGTACGCCCAGGTCGCCCTGCGCGGCGCATCAGCGGCGCCGGGTGCGGGCCAGCTGGTGGTGCCGGCCGAGGCCGTCATCCGCACCGGCAAACGCGCCCTGGTCTACATCGCCGAGCCGCAGGGGCGCTTCCGTCCGGTCGAGGTGGAGGTGGGCGAGCAGGTGGACGAGTTCCTCACCGTGCGCTCGGGCCTGGCCGAAGGCCAGCAGGTGGTCGCCTCGGGCCAGTTCCTGCTCGATTCCGAGGCCAGCCTGCAGGGCGTGATGGCGCGCAGCCAGCCGGTGGCGTCAACGCTGCCCGCAGCGCTCGGCGGTGCGGCGACGACCGTCACCAGCGTCGCAGCGGGTGCGGCCCCAACCGCAGCGCCCACCCCGGCCAGTCCGGCCACGCATGACCACGCCACTGCGGGCAGCAGCCCGAAGCCGGCTCCCGCCGCAGCCCCCGCGCCGATCACCGCCGCCGTGCCCGACTACGGCACCCAGGGCGTGATCGTCGAGATCGAGCCCGGCAGCATCACCCTCGAACACCAGCCCGTGCCGGCGCTGAAGTGGCCGGGCATGGAGATGCCCTTCAAGCTGGCGGACCAGAAGCTCGTCAAGGGTATGAAAGCGGGGCAGTCGGTCGACTTCCGCTTCATCCAGAAGGGCGACGACTGGCAGATCACGCGCATCACGCAGATCAAACCCAAGGCGGCCGACAGCAAGCCCAAGGCCGGCGCTGACCCGCATGCCGGTCATGTCATGCCTTCGGGAGCCTCGAAGTGATCGCCCGCCTCATCCGCTGGTCGGTCACCAACCGATTGCTGGTGCTGCTGGCCACGCTGATGCTCGCGGCCTGGGGCTCGTGGAGCCTGCGCAGCACTCCGGTCGATGCCCTGCCTGACCTGTCGGACGTGCAGGTCATCATCCGCACCAGCCTGCCGGGCCAGGCGCCGCAGATCGTCGAGAACCAGGTGACCTATCCGCTGGCCACCACCATGCTGTCGGTGCCGGGTGCCAAGACGGTGCGCGGCTACTCCTTCTTCGGCGACAGTTTTGTCTACGTGCTGTTCGAGGACGGCACGGATCTCTACTGGGCGCGCTCACGCGTGCTGGAGTATCTGAACCAGGTGCAGGGCCGGCTGCCCGCCGCGGCGAAAACGGCGCTCGGACCGGACGCCACCGGCGTGGGCTGGATCTTTCAATATGCGCTGGTGTGCCGGCCTGAAGCCACCACCGTCAATAGCGCGACCAAACCCGCCTGCAACCAGGACCTGCTGAAGTGGCCTCGGTGGGTGGCATGGTGCGCCAGTACCAGGTCGTGCTCGACCCCATGAAGCTGGCCGCCTACGGCATCACCCATGCCCAGGTGCGTGATGCCCTGCTGGCCGGCAACCAGGAAAACGGCGGCTCGGTGCTGGAACTGGCCGAGGCCGAATACATGGTGCGCGCCAGCGGCTAC
>JBJOKY010000103.1:0-12201 GCA_046045865.1 Pseudomonadota bacterium
ATCTTCTTGCAAAATTATCCGGAAATGTACAAAATCTTTTGATTGGAGAGCGTACTGCTCTCAATTATCTGGCTCGCATGAGCGGAATTGCTACTTATACAAATGAACTTGTTCTGCTTTTAAAAGAAAGTAATATCAAACTTTTTGATACAAGAAAAACCACCCCGAAATGGAAACGGCGTGATTAGGCACCAGCGTGACGCATCGCGCCCCAGGGCGTTCCCGCATTCCCTGCGCCAGGTACGGTCGCTGCGGCCCGAGGGCGTACGCCAGACTGCGCGCCGGGTGCTCACAGCGGCAAGGCCGACGTGCACTTCACCTCCTCCATCACCGCGTAGGTGCGCGTCTCGCGCACGCCGGGCAGGGTCCAGATTACGCTGCCGATGAACTGGCGGTAGGCTGCCATGTCGGCCACGCGGGTCTTGAGCAGGTAGTCGAAGCCGCCGGCCACGAGGTGGCATTCGAGGATCTCCTCGTGCACCTGCACCGCGGCCTTGAAGCTGTCCATCACGTCGTGCACGGTGCGGTCGAGCAGCACTTCCACGAACACCAGCAGGCCGGCGCCCACCAGCACCGGGTTCAGGCGCGCCTCGTAGCCCAGGATGTAGCGGTCGCGCGTGAGCCGGCGCACCCGCTCCAGCACGGCGGTGGGCGACAGCTGCACCTGCTCGGCCAGCTTCAGGTTGCTGATGCGCCCGTCGACCTGCAGGATGCGCAGGATCTTGCGGTCGATGCGGTCCAGCGTCACGGCGTCGTCGGCCGGGCTGGAGGCAGTGCTGGTGCTTGAGGTGCTGGCGGAGCTGGTCGAGTTGGCCATGCTGAAGAACATCCGGCGGGAGGGGTTGATAACCGAGCAATATCCTGCGCTCAGCGGCCTATTCTGGCGCCTGTCCCCACCATCTGCCCGGAGCCACCGCATGAACGCCATCCTCGACCTGCCTCGTGACAACCTGGTTGCGAACGACGCTGCTGCCGCGGCAGCGGCAGCGGCCGCGGCAACTGCAACCGCAACTTCAAGTGCACTGCGCAGCACGCTGGACACCGACCTGCTGCCGCCGCCCGTGCGCGCCGAGGCCGCGCTGGCGCACGCCCTGCTCGCCGCCCTGGCGCCGCGGCTGGACTGGGCGGCCGTGCAGGCCCGCGCGCTGCCCTGGGTGGAACAGGTGCGCGCCCACCCGGCCCCCTTCTGGGCGCTGGAATCGCTGCTGCGCGAGTTCCCCATCTCCAGCGCCGAGGGCCGCGCCCTGATGCGTCTGGCCGAAGCCCTGCTGCGTGTGCCGGACACCGACACCGCCATCGCCCTGGCCAGCGACCAGCTCGGCACGGCCGACTTTGCTGCCCACGCCAGCCATGCCGAGGGCACGGCGAACCAGCTTGTCGGCCGCCTGGCCGGCCAGGCCCTGGCGCTGGCGCAGAAGCTGCTGCCGGCCGAGGGGGCCGAGCGCCCCGGCCTGATCGCCCGCCTGGGCGCACACGGCGTGGTGGCCGCCACGCTGCGCGCCATCGGCCTGCTGGGTGAGCAGTTCGTGCTGGGGCAGGACATGGCCGGCGCGCTCAAGCGTGCCCACGCTGCGCGAGCCGAGCATGCGCGCGCGCACCAGGCCGACAACCCGGCCGGCGGCGGCCTCCTGGCCCGCCCGGCCCTGCGCTACAGCTACGACATGCTGGGCGAAGGCGCACGCACCGAGTCCGATGCGCTGCGCTACCTCGACGCCTACCACCAGGCCATCGCCGCCATCGCGCGCCAGCAGCCGGGCGGGCGCGCCGGGCGGCCCGAGGATGCGGACGGCATCTCGATCAAGCTGTCCGCCCTGTTCGAGCGCTACGAGGCCGCGCAGGCCGATGCGGTGGAGCGGGAGCTGCTGCCGCGCGTGCTGAGCCTGGCCGAGGCTGCCGCCGCGGCGAACATCCATCTCACCATCGACGCCGAGGAAAGCGAAAGACTGGAACTCTCCATCGCCCTGCTCGACCAGCTCTGCACCCAGCTCGCCGCCAGCGCCGCACCGCACGCGCGCAGCTGGCGCGGCCTGGGCCTGGCGCTGCAGGCCTACCAGCAGCGTGCGCCCGAGCTGATCGACGCCCTGGCGGGCCTGGCGCGCCGCCACGGCCGCCGGCTCATGGTGAGGCTGGTGAAGGGCGCCTACTGGGACGCCGAGATCAAGCGCGCCCAGGAGCTGGGCCTGGCCGGCTACCCGGTCTGGACCCACAAGCACCACACCGACCTGGCCTACCTGGCCTGTGCGGAGAAGTTATTGGCCGCGCCGGACTGCTTCTATCCGCAGTTCGCCACCCACAACGCTGCCACGCTGGCGGCGCTGATGGAACTGGCGGCGCGTGCCCCGGCCCTGCCGCCCGGCGCCGACCTGGGCAACAGCGCCGACCACTACGAGCTGCAGCGCCTGCACGGCATGGGCGAGGCGGTGCACCGCGAGCTGCAGAAGTCACCCGGCGCGCCGGCCCTGCGCATCTACGCCCCGGTGGGCCCGCACCGCGACCTGCTGGCCTATCTGGTGCGCCGGCTGCTGGAAAACGGCGCCAACTCGTCCTTCGTCCACCAGCTGGCGGACAGCTCGGTCAGCCCGCAGGATCTGCTGGCCTCGCCGCTCTTCGTCGCCGCCGAACCCGGCGTGCTGCTGCCGCCGGCCCTGTACGGCGAGCGGCGCCGCAACTCCGCCGGCCCGGACCTCGCCTGCGCCGCCCAGCGCCGGCCGCTGCAGGCCGCCATCGCCGCCCTGCCCCAGGCGCCGCGGCTGGTGCCGATGGACGTCGGCCGCGTCGACGCCGTGATGCAGGCCCTGCACGCCGCGCAACCCGCCTGGTCCGCCACGCCGCTGGCCGAACGCTGCGCCGTGCTCGACCGTGCGGCGGATGCTCTGGAAACCCGCACGCCCGAGTTCATCGCCCTGCTGGTGCGCGAGGCGAAGAAGACCATGGGCGACGCCATCGCCGAGCTGCGCGAGGCGGTCGACTTCTGCCGCTACTACGCCGCCCAGGCCGAGGTCGACCTGGCGCCGCGCGTGTTGCCCGGCCCGACCGGCGAGCGCAACGAGCTGCGCCTCACCGGCCGCGGCGTGTTCGTGTGCATCAGCCCCTGGAACTTCCCGCTCGCCATCTTTGCCGGCCAGGTGGTGGCCGCGCTGGTGGCCGGCAACAGCGTGGCCGCCAAGCCGGCCGAGCAGACGCCAGCCGTGGCGGCGGCCTTTGTCGAACTGCTGGTGGCCGCCGGCCTGCCGCGCGACGCGCTGACCCTCTGCCACGGCAGCGGCCCGGCGCTGGGCGCGGCGCTGGTGGCGCATCCGCTCGTGGCGGGTGTGTGTTTCACCGGCTCGACCGGCGTGGCCAAGACCATCCAGCGCGCCCTGGCCGCCGGCGACGGCCCCATCGTGCCGCTGATCGCCGAGACCGGCGGCCTGAACGCCATGATCGTCGACAGCTCGGCCCTGCCCGAGCAGGTGGTGGACGGCGTGGTGCAGAGCGCCTTCCGTTCGGCCGGCCAGCGCTGCTCGGCGCTGCGCGTGTTGTGCCTGCACGAGGCCGTGGCCGACAGCGTGATCGAGATGCTGGCCGGCGCCCTGGCCGCACTGCGCAGCGGCGCGCCCGAGGACTGGGCCACGGATGTGGGCCCCATCATCGACAGCGCCGCACATGGCCGTCTGACGCGACACATCGAGCGCCTGGGCGCTACGGCCAGGCTGCTGGCGCGCGGCCCGCTGGCGCCCGAACTCGCCGCCAGCCACATCGCCCCGGTCGCCTTCGAGCTGGCTGACCTGGCCGAGTTGAAGGAGGAGATCTTCGGCCCTGTCCTGCACGTGGTGCGCTGGAGCGGCCCCGTCGACGCCCTGGTGGCGCACATCAACGCCCTGGGCTACGGCCTCACGCTGGGCGTGCACACCCGCATCGACAGCCGCGCCCTGCGCATCGCCGAGCGTGCCCATGTGGGCAATGTCTACGTCAACCGCAACATGATCGGCGCGGTGGTGGGCGTGCAGCCCTTCGGCGGCGAAGGCCGCTCGGGCACGGGGCCCAAGGCCGGCGGGCCGCTGTACCTGTACCGCTTCTGCGCCGAGCGCACGCTCACCATCAACACCGCGGCGGCGGGCGGCAACGTGGAGCTGATGAGCCAGCACATCGCCTGAAGCGCCTGACTAAACTGCTCCGCCATGAGCACCGACACCGACATCATCACTACGTCCACCCCCTCCATCGCAGCGGGCGTCACCGCATTCATCGGCGGCGGCAACATGGCCAGCGCCATCATCGGCGGGCTGATCAAGGCCGGCACCGCGCCCGGCGAGATCCTGGTGGTCGAGCCCTGGGCGGCGCAGCGCGACAAGCTGCTGGCCGACTTCGGCATCGAGGCCCTGGCGGCCGCGGACGCCCGCCTGGCACGCGCCGCCACCATCGTCTGGGCCGTCAAGCCGCAGACCTTCGTCGAGGCGGCCGAGCCCTGCGCGCCCTACGGCCGCCACGCCCTGCACCTGAGCGTGATGGCCGGCATTCGCAGCGATGCCATCGCCGCGGCCACCGGCAGCGAACGCATCGTGCGCGCCATGCCCAACACGCCGGCGCTGATCGGCATGGGCATCGCGGGCCTGTACGCCCGCCCGGGCGTGGACGACAAGGCGCGCGCCACCATCAAGGCCCTGCTCGCGCCCACCGGCACCACGCTGTGGGTGCAGGAAGAAAGCCAGCTCGACGCCGTGACCGCCCTGTCCGGCTCCGGCCCGGCCTACGTGTTCTATTTCGTCGAGGCCATGATGACCGCGGCCGAGCAGATGGGCCTCACGGCCGAGGACGGCAAGGCCCTGGCCCTGGCCACCTTCGCCGGCGCCACCGAACTGGCGCGCCGCTCGCCCGAGACGCCCGCGGTGCTGCGCGAGCGCGTCACCTCCAAGGGCGGCACCACCTACGCCGCGCTGCAGCATCTGCGTGCGAGCGAGGTGGCGGAGCGGTTTGTCGAGGCACTGCAGGCAGCGCAGAACCGGGCGCGGGAACTGGGAGGCGAGTTCGGGCGTTGAGCGCACGGGCGGCCCGTCTGGCTTGCCCTGGATCAATCCAGCCCGGGGCGTGTTCATGCGCCCTGAAGGGCCTCGGATCGCGTGCCGATGCTGCCCTGCAGCATCGCGGGCGGCGATCTGGCCATGCACAGCACGCATGCCTGGCATGGCCAGGGCGTGGCGGCCTCGCCTAGAGTCGCGCCACCGGTCCGGCAGGGCAGCCGGCCACGCCGACCCGGCGTGAGGTCACCCGACCTGCGGCTGCCTGCTTGCCTGCCATGTCAGTCCACATCGAGACGGCCCACCGCATGAACACCACACCCTCCTCACCCACCTCGTCCGGCCCGCAGCAGACGCTGTCCTACGTCACACCCGCGCCGCACAGCCCCTGGCTGACCTACCTGTCGCAGGTCGACCGCGTCACGCCCTTCCTGGGCCCGCTGGCGCGCTGGGCCGAGACGCTCAAGCGCCCCAAGCGCGCGCTCATCGTGGACGTGCCGATCGAGATGGACGACGGCAGCGTGCGGCATTTCGAGGGCTTTCGGGTGCAGCACAACCTGAGCCGCGGCCCGGGCAAGGGCGGCGTGCGCTACCACCCGGAGGTGACACTGGAGGAGGTGATGGCCCTGTCGGCCTGGATGACGGTGAAGAACGCCGCCGTCAACCTGCCCTACGGTGGCGCCAAGGGCGGCATCCGCGTCGACCCGCGCAGCCTGTCGCACAAGGAGCTGGAGCGCATGACGCGGCGCTACACCAGCGAGATCGGCATCATCATCGGCCCCAACCAGGACATCCCGGCGCCCGACGTGGGCACCAACGGCCAGATCATGGCCTGGATGATGGACACCTACTCGATGAACACCGGCGCCACCGCCAGCGGCGTGGTGACGGGCAAGCCGCTGCACCTGGGCGGCTCGCTCGGGCGGGTCAAGGCCACCGGGCGCGGCGTGTTCGTCACCGGGCGCGAGGCGGCGAGGCGCATCAGCCTCAAGATCGATGGCGCGCGCGTGGCCGTGCAGGGCTTCGGCAACGTGGGCGGTGCGGCAGCCGAGATGTTCGCCGGCGCCGGCGCGCTCATCGTGGCGGCGCAGGACCACACCGGCACGGTCGTGAACAGCCGCGGCTTCGACATGGCCGACCTGATGGCCCATGTGCGCGACAGCGGCGGCGTGGGCGGCTTCAAGGGCGGCGACATCATCGCGGACGAGGACTTCTGGGACACCGACTGCGAGATCATGATCCCGGCCGCGCTCGAGGGCCAGGTCACCGTGCCGCGCGCGCAGCGCCTGAAGGCCCGCCTGGTGCTGGAAGGCGCCAACGGCCCGACCCTGCCCGAGGCCGACGACATGATGGCCGAGCGCGGCATCCTGGTCGTGCCCGACGTGATCTGCAACGCCGGCGGCGTGACGGTGAGCTATTTCGAGTGGGTGCAGGATTTCTCCAGCTTCTTCTGGAGCGAGGACGAGATCAACCTGCGCCTGGACAAGATCATGGTCGACGCACTGCGCAAGATCTGGGACACCGCCGACCGCCACCACATCAGCCTGCGCACCGCCACCTTTGCCGTGGCCTGCGAGCGCATCCTCACGGCGCGCGAGGAGCGCGGCCTGTATCCCTGAGCACCTGGGCTGGCCGCCTGCCAGGCCGGGGCGGGCGCCGGGTCTTGAGCCAGCTCAAGCCAGGCCGAACGACCCAGGTTAGCCTTGCGGCCTCGCCACCTCGACACCCCCACCCCTGCGCCCGACCATGAGCACCATCGCCTGGAACCCCGACTACGAGACCCGCCACGAGCAGATGGACGACACGCACCGCGAATTCGTCGAGCTGCTGCAGCAGGTCCAGGCCGCCCTGGCGAGCGACGACGCCACGCTGCTGGCACGTTACGACGACCTCGGCGCCCACACGGTCGACCATTTCGCGCGCGAGGACGCCTGGATGGCCGCCAACGGCTTTGCGGCCGAGAACTGCCACAGCATGCAGCACAAGCAGGTGCTGGAGGTGGTGGCCGAGGTGCGCCGCCTGTTCGTCGATCAGGGCAAGCGCGAATACGTCGAGCAGCTGCTGCCCGCGCTGATGCAATGGTTCAGCCAGCACGCCCAGGCGGCCGACTACGGCCTGGCGCAGATCCTGCTGCACCCCGAGCCGGTGGCTGCCGGCGACGTCGGCGGCGAGCTCGCGCTGGAAGGCACCGGACCGGCCGCACGCAGCGGCTGCGGCTCGGGCAGCTGCGGCCACTGAGGCACGCCGCACCACCGGCCTGTCTGCCCGTCAGGCAGGCAGGCGCGCCGGTCCGTGCTGCGCCCCGACCCGGTGCGACCAAGGTCATCCGCGGGTGCTGGCCAGACGCTGACATCAAACTTACACTGCGGCGGTCTGCCTTCCGTTCATCACCGGAGAGACCCATGACGCTGCAGCAGCTGAACCACTTCAAGCACTGGCATGTCTGCCACCGCCAGCGTCACGAGCTGGAGTTCGCCCTGTGCGACCTGGTGCTGGGCGCCTGGCTGTTCGGCTGGATGCTGCTGCCCACGCTGGTGGTGCTGGATGCCGAGCTGGTGATGCCGGTCTCGCTCGCGCTCGTGCTGCTGCCCGACATCTACTGCGGCCTGCGCAAGCATCTGCACCACGCCGGGCTGCTGCGCTGCGACTGGCTGGACGCCGTGCGCCTGCGCTGACCCTGCAGCACCCGGCGCACGCAGGCCGCCACGCCGCGCTTCACCAGGTGCGCAGCTTGGTGCGCAGCCGGGCGATCGACTGGCTGTGCAGCTGGCACACGCGCGATTCGGTCACGCCCAGCACGGCGGCGATCTCCTTCAAGTTCATGTCCTCCTCGTAGTACATGCTCATCACGTACTGCTCGCGTTCGGGCAGGTTCTTGATGGCATCCACGAGTGCCTGGCGCATGCGGTGGTCAGCCAGCCGCGCCAGCGGGTCGCTGCCCTGCTCGACCACGTGGCGATCGAGGTAGTCGTTGTCGCCGTCCTCTCCGCTCATGTCCTCCAGGTAGATGAGCTGGGTGCCGCGCACCTTGTTGAGCAGGTCCTGGTATTCGGCCAGGCTCACGCCCATCTCCTTGGCGATCTCGCCCTCGCTGGGCGCGCGGCCGAGCTTCTGCTCCAGGCGGTGCAGCGCGGTCTCGATGTCGCGCTGGTGCTTGCGGTTGCCGCGGCTCATCCAGTCGGCGCCGCGCAGCTCGTCGAGCATGGCGCCGCGGATGCGCTGGGTGGCGAAGGTCTCGAACATCACGCCCTGGCCGGCGTCGAAGCGGCTCATGGCGTCGGTCAGGCCGATCATGCCGACCTGGATGAGGTCGTCGATCTCCACGTTGGCCGGCAGCTTGGCGATCATCTGGTGGGCCAGGCGGCGCACCAGCGGGCTGTACTGCTTGAGCATGGTGTTGACGTCGAGTCGACCGGTGGCGGTGTACATCGAAGGTCTCCCGTGACGAATCAATTCATCGAGTTGTGCGGCGTGGCCGGCAGGGCCGGGGCACGGGCCAGGGCAGCGAACTGGCTGTCGGTGGCCGAATAGCGCGCAGCGGCGGTGTACAGGCTGGTCACCAGTTCGCCCAGCTCGTGCGTGGGGGCGGCGCCGGCGTGTTCGGCCGGGTCGACCTGCACCCAGCTGCGCTGCACGCCGCCGAGGAAGAGGTCGGCGCAGTGGCCCAGCCGCTCGGCCACGGCACTCGCCTGCGTCGAACCGGGTGCGGCGCTGAGCAGCAGGTCGTGCGCCAGCCAGCCCGAGCGCTGGGCGACGATCTTGAGCGCGGCGTAGGCGTGGGTCATGGCCTCGGGCTGCTCGTCGCACAGCACGACCGGGCGTGGCCGGGTCAGGCCCTCGTCGCCACGGCCGAACAGGCGCGCCAGCTCGAGCGCACCGGCGTGCACCAGCACGATCTGGTGTTCGGGCGCGGCGTCGGCCACGGCGTCGAGGAAGGCGCGTGTGGAGCCGCGCTCGTCCACCCAGCGCACCGGCAGGCCACGTGCGGCCAGGTAGTTGATGCGCGGCGAGAGCGGCTCGATGCCCTCGTTCAGGTCGAAGCGCGTCAGCTCCTTGGGTGCGCTGCCGCGTTCGGACGCGTCGACCACCAGCGTGGTCATGCCCAGGTCGTCCAGCGTGCTGCACAGGCGCTCGATCAGCACGCCGCCGTGGCTGATGAAGGGGTTGGACACGACGGGCACGAAACGCAACGTGCGGCTGGCGAACAGGCGACGCAGGCCGGCGGCCTGGTCGACCGGCTCGGCGAGCAGCGGGGTCTTGCGGCGGGAGCTCATGAGCGGCGATCCATCTGGGCCAAGGGGGTGGCGGAGGTTCGGGCGTGGGGTATCCGGCACGGGCTGGCGGGCGGTGGCACGGGGTGTGGCGACGGGCACGTGCATCAGCCTGCGGTGCGTCCGGCGCTGCTGCGGCTGCTGCGCCGGGCCGGCTCGGGCGTGGTGGGCGGCGCGGCGAACATGAGGCTGACGTCCTTGCTGTCCATGCGCCAGGCCTGGGCACTGGCGCAGCGCAGGGCGCGGTGGATGAGGGCCTGGGCGGTCAGGCGGTGCCAGTCCTCGGGCACACGCTGGCCGTTGGCCACGGCCACGACCTTGAGGCGATGGCGGATGAGCGCATCCAGCGCCGGGCCGAGCTTGACCGCCTCGTCGAGCTTGGACAGCACGATGCCGCAGGCGCTGGCGGCCTTGTAGGACACCAGCACGTCCTCGATGGTCTCGCCCTGGGCGGCGGCGTTGACCACCAGCAGGCGGTGGATGCTGGGGTGCGACAGCATCTCCAGCAGCTCGCGCGTGCGTGTGTCGCGCTGCGCCAGCCCGGCGGTGTCGATCAGCACCAGGCGCTTGCCGGCCAGCAGTTCGAGCAGATCCTCCAGCGCCACGCGGTCGTGCGCGGTGTGCACCGGCACGCCCAGGATGCGGCCGTAGGCGCGCAGCTGCTCGTGCGCACCGAGCCGGTAGGCGTCCAGCGTGATCAGGCCCAGGTTGCCCGCGCCGTGCTTGGTGGCGAAGGCGGCGGCGAGCTTGGCGGTCGAGGTGGTCTTGCCCACGCCGGTGGAGCCCACCAGGGCGTACACGCCGCCCTGGTCCTCCAGCGCCAGGTCCTGCTCGGCGGTGACGAGGTTGCGCTGCAGCACGTCGCCGGCCCAGCCGACCTCGTCGGTCACGTCCTCGCCCAGGGACTCGACCAGCTTCCTGATCAGGGCGGGCGAGAAGCCGCACTCCATCAGCCGGGTGGCGAGCTGGGCCTGGCGCGGGCTCTTCTGCATCTTCTCCATGAAGGCCAGGGCACCGAAACGCTCCTCGATCATGCCCTTCATGGCGCGCAGCTCGCGCATCATCTCGGGCGAGGACTGCTCGGCTGCTGCCGGCTTGGCCGCGGCGCGGGCGGGCCGACTGTCGGCCAGTTCGTGCGGCGCGATGGCGTGGCCGCTGGGATGCGTGCTGCCGGCGCTGCTGCGGCGGCGCTCGGACGTGTACTGCGGCGCACTGGCCGGGCTGGCCTGTGCGGCCAGCGTTCGGTCGACCGCGGCGGGCGGTGCCGGCGCGCGGCGTTCGCCTGCCATCTTGCTGACCAGCCGGCGGGCGTCGTGGTCGTCCTGCAGCGGCCGGCCCAGCAGCTGGTCGGCGGTGAAGGCGGCGATGTCGGTGTCGGGGATGAAATCGCTTTCGCCCAGCTGCGACGGCTCCATGTAGGGTTCGGCGCGCATCGCGGCCTGCTGGGCGGCGAGCTGCTCGCGCTGCAGTTCGCGCTGCATCTCGCGCTGGGCCTCGCGCTGCGCATCACGCTGCTGCAGCCGCTGCTCGATCGCGTCGGGCGACACCGGCACGGGCGCGGCCTGGGCGCGCAGCTCGGCCTGGCGCTTCTTGAGCATGCGTTCGCGCACGTAGTCCTGGAAGGACAGGGTGCTCATCGCCAGGGTGCCGACGTCGGCCTGCACCTGGGCGCTGCCGCTCTGGGGCGCAGCAGCGCGGACGGACGCGCGCGTCGGCGCGGCAGGCACGGCGCGGGCGGGCGGCGCGGGTTCGACGCCTCGCTCCTGCGCGCGCTGGTCCTGGAAGCGCTCGATCTTGGCCACCGTCTCGGGCGCCATGGCCAGGATCTCGATGCCTTCCGCACAGGGCTTGGTGGACAGCACGACCGCGTTGTCGCCGTAGGCCAGGCGCACCTTCTGCATGGCCTCGCGCGAGGTCTTGCCGGTGAAGCGTTTGACGTTCATGCGGTCGCTCCGATGATCGAGCCGATGCGGATCGAATGGGTGTCAGGTATCTCGCTGTGGCCCAGCACGCGCAGGCGCGGCGCGGCGCGCTTGAGTAGGCGCGCCAGCGGCACCCGGATGGGGTCGGGCACCAGCAGGCAGGCCGGATGGCCGAGATCTTCCTGGCGGCGCGCGGCGTCGATGGCGCCGCGGCTGATGTGGTCGGCCACACCCGGGTCGAGTGCGGCGCCGTTAGGCGACGTGAGCGCCTGGGTGAGCAGCCGCTCGAGTTCGGGTTCGATCGCGATGACGTCGAGCTCGCGTGCGCTGCCGTAGATCTGCTGCACGATGGCCGGGGCCAGCGCGATGCGCAGGCGCCGCGCCAGCTCGTGCGGGTCGGCCACGCCGGCACCGCCGTGTTCGGCCAGTGCCTCGACGATGGAGCGCATGTCGCGGATGTGCACGCCCTCGTCCAGCAGCAGCTGGAGGATCTTCTGCAGGGCGGCGATTCCGACCATCTTGGGCACCACGTCTTCGATGAGTTTGGGGGCGAGCTTGGTGACGTGTTCCACCAGGGCCTGGGTCTCCAGTCGACCGAGCAGGCGGGCGGCATTTGTCTGCATCAAGTGTGAGAGATGGGTCGCCACCACGGTCGAGGAATCAACCACCGTGTACCCGGCCATTTGGGCGCTTTCGCGCTGGCGCTCGTCGATCCAGACCGCCGGCAGACCGAAGGCCGGGTCGATGGTGGCCGGCCCTTGCAGCTGCAGCTGCACATGGCCCGGATTGATCGCCAGGTGCATGCCGGGGAAGGCCTCGCCCTCGCCCACCACCGCGCCGCGCAGCGTGATGCGGTACATGCTGGGCTTCAATTCCAGGTTGTCGCGGATGTGCACCGCCGGGGGCAGGAAGCCGACGTCCTGGGCGAACTTCTTGCGCACGCCCTTGATGCGGTTGAGCAAGTCGCCGCCACGATCCTTGTCCACCAGCGCGATCAGGCGGTAGCCGACC
>JBJOKY010000104.1:0-12854 GCA_046045865.1 Pseudomonadota bacterium
GACATGGTCTGGACCGACGGCTGGGAAGGTTACCCCCTGGCCCGCCAGCGCCTGCTGCAGGCCGTGGCCGACCAGCAGGTGCCCGGCTGCGTCGTGCTGGGCGGCGATGTGCACGCCAGCTACGTCGCCGACCTGCGGCCCGACTGGCGCAGTGACCAGTCGCCGGTCGTGGCCACCGAGTTCTGCGGCACCTCGATCACCAGCAACGGCTGGAGCCATGACAAGCTCGCCGCCACCCTGCCGGCCCATCCGCACATCAGGTACGGCCGCGGCGACGACCACGGCTACCTGGCCTTCGACGTCACCGCCCGGCAGATGACGGTGCGGGTGCGTTCGGTCGACGACGTGCTCAGGGCCGACAGCGGCATCCACACCGACGCCAGCTTCGTGGTCGAGGCCGGGCAGGCCGGTGCCCGCAAGGCATGAGCGCAGGTCGGCACCGGGTGCCGCCGTGTTACCGGGTGTCCTGCCGCTGCCGCCGCTGCTCGGGAACGTTCCAGGCGCAGACTCCGTCAAGTTCGACCAGTCTCGGGTGAGCGGCCTCCGACGAGATCATCCTGCAGCCCGAGCCGCGGCCGGATGAGTTGCTCGACTTCTCCGCGCTGCTGCACGCCGTGCCTGTGGCCAGCGCAGCCTTCGTGCCGCCGCGCGACGATGCGCCGGCCGCCGACCACCACGGCGCCCCCACGGCGCCCCCACGGCGCACAACCGCCGCACCAGCCACGCCCCCCTTCAGTCGCAGTGTTCCGTGCGTACCTCGCTGGCCTCGTCGACCTGGCAGTGCGCCTGGGCCTCGACGCTGCAGGCCCAGCCGGCCGGGCGGCTCTCGGGCTCGCACACGGGGGCCTGGGCGTCGACGCGGGTCGCGCGCGCCTGGGCGGCCTGCTCGGCAAGCTCGCGCGCCGGGGCCGAGGCGCTGCGGCTCACCACCTGGGTGCGCACCGCGGCGGCCCAGCGCTGCTCCACGAGTTCATGGCGCGTCGCCAGCAAGGCAGCGGCCGTGGCCTGGTAGCGGCCATGGGGGTAGCGCTGCAGCCAGCCCTGCAAGGCCTTGCAGTCGCCGCGCGGCAGCGCCGCCCAGTCCAGCCGCTCGGCCTGCGTCGGGCGGCCCCCCAGGCCCCAGGCGCCACAGGCGTCCGACAGGGCAGGCTGGGCCAGCGGCAAGGTGCAGACCGGTGCCTGGACGTCGAACGCATCGGTGGCGAAGGCGCCCGCGCCCAGCAGCAGCGAGGCGGCCAGCGCACCCCAGGCCAGGCGGCGCCGCAGCCGGCGGCGCCGGCCCTGCAGGCGCGGCGGTGGCTGCTGCGCCAGCCGGGCGCGCACGGCGGCCACCACGTCGAGCAGGTCCGGATCGCGCGGCGAGGCGCCCAGCCGGCCGCGGCTGAGCGTCCAGCGCAGGCCGTGCGCCCAATGGCGCAGGTCGATGGTCGGCAGGTCGGCGAAGCTGTGCGGCAGCGTCACGGCGTCCAGCCGCACGGGCACGATCTTGCCGTCGCGGAAGGCGGTGGCGGCTTCCTCCTGCACGAAGCGGCCCTGCGCGCCCACGGTCAGCCCGGTCCAGACGACCACCACCGCACGCGCCTCGTCGAGCTCGGTGCGGATGCGCGCGCGCCAGTTCTCGCCCGCCACCACGCCGCGGTCCCACCACACGGCCAGGCCGTGCCGCTCCAGCGCACGCACCAGGGCGGACACCCGCGCCTCGTCCTCGCGCTTGTACGAGACGAAGACCTCGCTCATGGCCGCCGCCCCATCTGCTCGCACCCCATCCCTGTCGCCTCGTCGCTGCCTGTCATCACGGACTGCAAGTTTCCACGCTGGCGGGCGGGTGTCTGCTCAGGGCCTACCCACCCGAAGTGGCAAAACACACAACGAACCGGCCAGGCGGGCCATGGTGCGGCGGCGATACTGCCGCGCCATGCAGGCCATCCTCTCCGTCACGATCCCCTTCTTCGCCCTGGTCTGGCTGGGTCTGCTGGCGGCGCGTTCGGGTGCCCTGCCGCTGGACGCCGTGCCGGGCCTGAACAGCTTCGTGCTCTTCTTCGCCCTGCCCTGCATGCTGTTCCGCTTCGGCTACTCGCTGCCGCTGGCCGAACTGCTCGACCCGGTGGTGATCACCGTCTACCTGCTGTGCGCGCTCATCGTGGTGGTGTTCACCGTGGCGGTCACCCTCTCGCCGCGCGTGCCCATGAAGGACGCCGCCTTCGGCGCCCTGGTCGGCGCCTTCCCCAACAGCGGCTTCATGGGCGTGCCGCTGCTGGCCGCCATCGCCGGGCCGGGCGCGGCCGGGCCGGTGCTGAGCAGCCTGCTGTGCGACCTGTTCATCACCAGCTCGCTGTGCATCGCGCTGGCCCAGTCGCGCGAGGAGCGCAACACCCTGCCGGCGCACGGCCCCGGCCACGGCGTGATCGACTCGCACCTGCCCGACGAGGAGCTGACGCCCGACGCGTCCCTGGCCAGCCGCCTGGCACTGGCCTGGCGGCTCACGCGCGCCACGCTGGCCAACCCGCTGCCCTGGTCCATCGCGCTGGGCGCGGCCTGCGGCGCGCTGGGCATCGTGCTGCCCGGGCCGGTCGACCGCATCATCGCCATGCTGGGCGACGCGGCCTCGCCGGTGGCGCTGTTCGCCATCGGCGCGGTGCTGTGGCGCGCCAAGATCCACGCGCAGGAACTGCAGGCCGCACTGGGTGCCCCCGACACGTCCGGCATCGACCCGGCGCGCCTGGCCACCAGCCGCTTCGCGCTGGCGCGCCACCATGCGGCGCTGCTGGGCGGGCGCAACGCCTGTCAGCTGCTGCGCCCGGACCTGCCCGTCGCGCTGGTCAAGCTGCTGCTGCACCCGCTGCTGGTGCTGCTGGTGGGCCTGGCGGCGCGTGAACTGGGCGCGCCGCTCAGCGGCTTCCAGCTCGCCGTGCTGGTGATGACAGCCGCCCTGCCCAGCGCCAGCAACGTCGCCGTGCTGGCCGAGCGCTACGGCGCCGACAGCGGCCGGGTGGTGCGCATCATCATGGCGTCGACCGCGCTGTCCTTCGTCAGCTTCAGCGTGATCGCCTGGAGCTTCGGCATGCAGCCCAGGTGACATGTGGTCACACACCGCAGCCGCGGTGTTGCGTGCACACCCCGGGTTTGCCCTGGCATTGACAGTGCACAAGCCCGTGCCTCGAGCCAGCCTGTCCGGCTATTGTTCGCACCCGCCCGAATCGGCAACATGAGCATGCGTGTGCCAGATCCGCGGCAGCGCCCCGTTCATGTCAGCCGGCGCGGATGTACCCGAGCAAGCCTGTGATCAACATCCCCCCGCCCGAGACGCCGCCCGCGGCTCCGCCCCCGTCCAGCGCACCGGCGACGGCCACCGCCGCCGCCCCAGCCGAGCATGTCCCCCTGGCCGACCTGTCGGCCTGGCAGTTCGAGACCACCGCGGCGGACCCGGCTGACGGCGACGACGCGGCAGACGCATCCCTCCCGCCCATGCCAGCTGCCGAGCTGGCCGCGCTGCGTCTGGTGCAGGCGGCAGCGCCCGGGCCGGCAGCCACTGCCACACCGGGTGACAAGGCCGGCCTGCTGGGCGGCGGGCGCCCGTCCGGACGCGTGCTGCAGCAGCTGCACGCCCGCAGCGCCGCGCTGCCGCCGGGCAGCCGCTACACCGGCGCCGGGCGCGGCACACCGAGTCTGGATCCGCCAGTCTTCGAGGCCCTGCCCGAATTCCCGCCCGAACCGCTGGCGCGCCCCCGCCTGGTGGGCATCGGCGCGTCGGCCGGCGGGCTGGAGGCCTTGCGCCTGCTGCTGCCCACGCTGCCGGGCGACGCCGGCATCACCTACGTCGTGCTGCAGCACCTGGCGCCCACGCACCGCTCGATGATGGCCGAGATCCTGGCCTCGCGCAGCCTGATGCCGGTGCGCGAGGTGCGCGACGGCGACGGCCTGGGCCCCAACGAGATCCTGATCTGCCCGCCCAACGCGCACATCGAATACGACAGCGAGTTCCTGCGCCTGCGCGAGCCCGAGCCGCAGGCGCTGCCGCGCCCGTCGATCAACCTGTTCTTCAGCAGCCTGGCCGAACGCATGGGGCCGGCCGCGGTGGGCGTGATCCTGTCGGGCACGGGCTCGGACGGCTCGCTCGGCCTGCGCCAGATCAAGGCCGCGGGCGGCTACGCGCTGGTGCAGCAGCCCTCCAGCGCGCGCTACAGCGGCATGCCCGAGGCGGCCATCCGCACCGTGGGTCACGACCTGGTGCTGCCGCCCGAGGAGATCGGCCCGGCCATCGCGCGGCTGTGCGCCACGGCCATCACGCCCGAGGCGGCCGACCCCGAGCGCCCGGTGAGTGTGCAGGCGCGCGACCAGCTGTTCGAGCTGATCGCCCGCGTGCGCCTGCACTGCGGCATCGACTTCGGCGAATACAAGGAAGGCACGCTGCTGCGGCGCATCGCCCGGCGCCTGCAGGCGCGCGGCGCCGCCACGCTGGACGACTACCTGCTCGTGTGCGAGCACGACCCGTCCGAACTGGACGAACTGGCGCGCGACACGCTCATCTCGGTCACCTCGTTCTGGCGCGACAAGGCCGCCTTCGACACCCTGCTGCAGGCCCTGGCCGCCCTGGTGGCGACCCGCCCGGACACCGAACCGCTGCGCATCTGGGTGCCCGGCTGCGCCACCGGCGAGGAGGCCTGCTCCATCCTGATGGCCTTCGCCGAGGTGCTGGGCAACTCGCTGAGCGAGCGCCCGCTGCAGATGTTCGCCACCGACGTCGACCTGGAGGCCCTGCGCCTGGCCCGGCGCGGCCTGTACCCGGCCAGCAGCCTGAACGAGCTGCCACCGGCGCTGCGCTCGCGCTACTTCACGGCGGTGGGCTCGCAGTACGAGTTCTCGCGCATGCTGCGCGAGCGGGTGGTGTACTCGCGCCACGACCTGACGCGCGACCCGCCCTTCCCGCGGCTGGACCTGCTGTCGTGCCGCAACGTGCTCATCTATCTGAAGCCCGAGGCGCAGGCGCGCGTCATGCGCAGCTTCCACTACGCGCTGCGCCCGGCCGGCCTGCTGCTGCTCGGCCAGAGCGAATCGGTGCTGCACCACGAGGACCTGTTCCGCAGCATCAGCACCGAGGCGCGGCTGTACGAACGCAGCACCAGCCATGCCCTGGCGCGTTCACCAGACGGCGTGCTGGAACGCAACCTGCCCGGCCCGGCGCCGGCGGCGTTGCGCCGTGCCAGCCCGGCCGAACCGGAGCTGCTGCTGCTGCGCCGCGCCGGCGAGCTCTACCTGCCGCCCTGCGTGCTGCTGGACGAGCAGCTGCACGTGCAGCAGGTGCACGGCGACGTCACGCCCTTCTTCGCCCTGCGCCCGGGGCCGCAGCAGTTCGACGTGGTGTCGCTGGCGCGCACCGAGATCGAGTCCGACCTGCGCCTGCTCGTGGCCCTGCAGGGCGACAGCCGCGAGACACGCCACTGCGACGTGGCCATCGGCAAGGGCCGCGCCCGCACCGCCTGGCGGCTGGTGCTGCACCCGATCGAGGCCGGCCAGGGCCGGCGCCGCTCGCTGCTGGTGTTCGTGCGCCGCGGCGTGGCACGCGGCAAGGCGGCCGCGGCCGACGGCGGCGGCGCCCTCGCCGTGGCCGACACCACCGAACTGCACGACGCGCGCGAGCGGCTCAAGAGCCTGGTCGAGCAGCTCGAGGCCAGCAACGAGGAGATGCAGGCCCTCAACGAGGAGGCCCAGGCCACCAACGAGGAGATGCAGGCCAGCAACGAGGAGCTCGAGGCCGCCAACGAGGAGATGCTGGCCACCAACCAGGAGCTCTCCACCGTCAACGCCGAGCTCAACCACCAGTGGCGCCGCTACCAGCAGCTCACCGAGGAGCTGCAGAGCATCTACAACAGCGTGGACCTGCCGCTGCTGGTGCTGGACGAGGCGCTCGCCATCCGCCGCTACAACGACGCCGCGGCGCGGCTGTTCTCGCTCAGCCCCGGCTGCGAGGGCCTGCAGCTGGCCACCATGCAGCGCCCCGCCGGCATGCCCGACCTGGTGACGCACGTGACGCAGGCGCAGGCCTCGGCCAGCCCGCTGGTGGTGCACCTGCCCGCCACGCAGGACGGGCGCGAGTTCGTGCTGCACCTGGCCCACAACGTGCTTGGCGGCGAGCGCCGCGGCGTGGTGCTCACGCTGGTGGACAACACCGAGCTGGCGCGCGCCGAACGCCACACCCGCAGCATCGAGCAGCGCCTGCTGGCCGTGCTGACCCACGGCAGCGCGCTGGTGGCGATCAAGGACGCCGCCGGGCGCTACGAGTTCACCAACCCGCGCTACGCGCGCTACCTGGGCGTCGAGCCGGCGGCGCTGGCCGGGCGCACCGACGCGCAGTGCCTGTCAGCCGGCCTGGCCGCGCAGCTGCGCAAGGGCGACATCGAGGTGCTGCACCAGGGCGACACGGTCGAGCGCGAGGAGAGCTTCAGCGTCGACGGCCAGCGCCGCGTGTGGTGGGCGGCGCGTTTCCCCATCCACGACGCCGACGGCGCCATCAGCTCGGTGTGCCTGCAGGCCATCGACCTGACCAGCAACCGCGCCGCCGACGACGAACTGCGCATCGCCGCCAAGGTGTTCGACACGACCACCGAGGGCGTGATGATCACCGACCCCGAGCACCGCATCCTGCGCGTCAACGACGCCTTCACCCGCATCACCGGCTACGGCGCCGACGAGGTGCGGGGCAAGACGCCGCGCGTGATCGCCTCGGGCCGCCACGACGACGCGTTCTACGCCGCCATGTGGGAGGAGATCGACCGCAGCGGCGCCTGGCAGGGCGAGATCTGGAACAAGCGCAAGAGCGGCGAGGTCTACCCCGAGTGGCTGTCGATCAACGTGCTGCGCGACGCCACCGGCCGCGTGACGCACTACGTGGGCGTGTTCACCGACGTGACCACGCTGACCGAGACGCGCGAGCACATGCGTCGCATGGCCACGCACGACGTGCTCACCGGCCTGCCCAACCGCACGCTGCTGCAGGACCGGCTCAGCCACGCCATCGCCAGCGCACGCCGCCACACGGCCGAGCTGGCCCTGGTCTTCCTCGACCTGGACAACTTCAAGACCATCAACGACAGCCTGGGCCACGAGGCCGGCGACGAGCTGCTGCGCCTGGCGGCCCGGCGCATCTGCGACAACGTGCGCAGCGCCGACACGGTGGCACGCATCGGTGGCGACGAGTTCGTGCTGCTGCTGGAGAACACCAGCCGCCACGAGTGCCTGCAGACGGTGGAGCGCATCAACCGCGCGCTGGGCGAGAACGCCGAGCTGCGCGGCAGCCTCATCACCTGCGCGGCCAGCCTGGGCGTGGCCATGTACCCGGGCGACGGCGCCGACGCCGCCGCGCTGATGCGCAACGCCGACGCCGCCATGTACCGCGCCAAACGCGCCGGGCGCTCCCGCTACGAGTTCTTCTCGGCCGAGGTGGGCGAGAGCGCGCGCAACCGCCTGGCGGTGGAAAGCGGTCTGCGCCAGGCCCTGCAGGCCGGCGAACTCTCGCTCGAATACCAGCCGCAGTTCGACATCGCGACCGGCCAGCTCGCCGGCATCGAGGCGCTGCTGCGCTGGCGCACGCACGACGGCGCCCGGATCGCGCCGTCCATCTTCCTGCCCATCGCCGAGGAGACCGCGCTGATCGACCTGATCGGCGACTGGGTCATCGGCACGGCCTGCGCCCAGCTGGCGGCCTGGCGCAGCACCGGCCTGCCGGGCGTGACGGGCGACATCTGCCTGTCGGTGAACGTCTCGCCGCGCCAGCTGCGCGACCGCCAGTTCGCCGAGAAGCTGCAGCACCACATGGTCACGCACCGCATCAGCGGGCGCCAGCTGGTGCTGGAGGTGACCGAAAGCGCCCTCATCCAGCAAAGCGAGCACCTGACGCAGTTGCTGCGCCGGCTCGACCAGCTCGGCGTGCAGCTCTCGCTGGACGACTTCGGCACCGGCTTCTCGTCGCTCGCCCACCTGCGCCAGCTGCCGCTGGACGAGCTCAAGATCGACCGCAGCTTCGTCGCCGGCATGACCGACCGGCGCGACGACCGCGAGATCGTCGACGCCATCCTGGGTCTGGCGCGCGCGCTGGGCCTGCGCGTGGTGGCCGAAGGTGTCGAGACCCAGGCCCAGCTCGACCACCTGCACGCCAGCGGCCACGCCATCCTGGCGCAGGGCTTTCTCTACACCCCGGCTCTGCCGCCCGAGCAGTTGCACGAGTGGCTGCTGGCCAGGCTGCTACAGCGCCAGGCCCAGCCGACCGGCCAGCCTGCCGCATGAACGACACCAACCCACCGCCAGGCACGCGCTGGTACGAACTCGACGGCGACAACCGCCTGGTCGGCGTCGACCCGGGCTGGGACGAGTTCGCCCTGGCCAACCACGCCGAGCAGGCCTGCGCCGCAGTCGTGCTGGGCCACCGGCTGGACGAGTTCCTGCGCGACGACTCGACCCTGATGTTCGTCGACGCGGTGCTGCAGGCCGCCCGCCTGACCGGCCGGCCGCGCCTGGTGAACTACCGCTGCGACGCCCCCGAGCAGTCGCGCCGCTTCCAGATGCGCGCCGTGCCGCTGCCCGGCGGCCACGTGCGCATCGAGCACCTAAGCGCCGGCCAGACCGCGCGGCCGCTGCTGCCGACCTACCGCTACAACCCGCAGGCGCGCCGGCTGCGCTGCAGCCAGTGCCTGGCGCTGCGCGAGCCCGGCGGCAGTTGGCTGGCAGTCGACCTGCAACGCGCCGACCCGCGCCGGCCCGAACCGCTCGAGGTGGCCTACGGCGTGTGCCCGCCCTGCGCCAGGGCGGGCCAGGCCGCCCTGCGGGCATAGGCACGCCCCGGCTCAGGCCGTGCCGACCGGCGGCGCAGCCGGCCTGGTGCCGGTGCCGCCAGGGGCGATGTCGCGCCAGTAGCTGGCATCGCCATAGGTGTGCTTGAGGAAATCGATCCACAGCCGCACCCGCAGCGGCAGGTGCTTGGCGTGGGCGAACACGGCGTAGATGCCGTTGGGCGGCGCGGCGTAGTCGTCCAGCACGCTCACCAGCCGGCCTTCGGCGATGTCGCGCGCCACCTCCCAGGTGCTGCGCCAGGCGATGCCCAGGCCCTGCACGCACCAGTCGTGCAGCACCTGGCCGTCGCTGCAATCGAGCGGGCCGCCGGGGCGCAGATGCGTCAGCTCGCCGTCGACGCGAAAGGCCCAGCCGCGCGTCTGGCTGGCGTCCGAACTCAGCGTCAGGCAGGCGTGGCGGCTCAATTCGGCCGGCGTCTTCGGCGTGCCGGCACGCCTGAGGTAGTCGGGCGCGGCCACGCACAGGCGGCGGTTGTCCGCCAGGCGCACGCTGATGAGGCCCGAGTCGGGCAGGTCGCCCACCCGCACGGCGCAGTCGATGCCTTCGTTGACGATGTCCGTCACCCGGTCGCTGAGGTTGAGCGAGATGCTCACGTCCGGGTGCAGGGCGATGAAACGCGGCACCAGCGGCGCCACGTGGCGGCGCCCGAAGCCGGCCGGCGCGGTGACCCGCACATGGCCGCTGGCCTTCACGCCCCCGGCACTGACGCTGGCCTCGGCATTGGCCAGGTCGGCCAGCACGCGCTGGCAGTCCTCCAGGAAGGCGCTGCCCTCGTGCGTCAGGCTGATGCGCCGGGTGGTGCGCACCAGCAGCTTCACGCCCAGGCGCTCCTCCAGCGCGTCGATGCGCCGGCCGATCACCGCCGGGGCCACACCTTCGGCCTGGGCGGCGGCCGTGAGGCTGCCGCGCTGGGCGACGGAGACAAGGGATTCGATCTGCTTGAGACGGTCCATGGTGGATTCGGGCAGGATTTGTGCGTTGAACGCACAAATCATCGCGATTCAAGGCTGGTAATGCTGGTCAAAGTATCTAATAAAGTGAGGCCATGGACAAATCCCCCGCCCTCGGCACCCCTGCGACCGGCCAGGTGCGCCCCCGCGCGGCGGCAGGCGAGCCGCTCGCCGTGCTGTTCGACGCCTACGGCACGCTGTTCGACGTCTACAGCGTCGGCCTGCTGGCCGAGCAGCTCTTCCCCGGCCAGGGCGAGACGCTGGCCCACCTGTGGCGCGACAAGCAGATCGAGCACACCCGCCTGGCCACCATGAGCGCGCCCGACGGCAGCCGCTACCGCCCGTTCTGGGACATCACGCGCGGTGCGCTGCGTTACGCCTGCGCGCGCCTGGGCCTGGCGCTGGGCAGCGAGGCCGAGGACAGGCTGATGAACCAGTACCGCGCCCTGTCGGCCTTCCCCGAGGGGCGCGAGGTGCTGACGCAGCTGAAACGCGCCGGCATCCCCACCGGCATCCTCAGCAACGGTGACCCGGCCATGCTGGGCGTGGCGGTGCGCAGCGCCGGGCTGGAACCGCTGCTCGACCACGTCCTCAGCGTCGAGGCCGTGCGCGCCTTCAAGACCGACCCGCGCGCCTACGCCCTGGGGCCGGCAGCGCTGGGCCTGCCGGCGCGCCAGATCCTGTTCGTCTCGGCCAACGGCTGGGACGCGCTGGGCGCCACCTGGTACGGCTACACCACACTGTGGGTCAACCGGGCCGGGCTGCCGCTCGAACACCCCGACACCCCGCCCACGCGCATGGCCGGCAACCTGCGCGAGGTCCTGGGCTTCTTCCCGGCGCTGTGCGCGGCCTGAGCCGGCATCACCCGCCGCCAGCCAGCGCCCCGCTGCCACCTCGTCCACCCACCTTCTTCCTTCATCCCCGCCCTGCGAGTACCGCCATGACGCAACGCACCTCCATCCACCGCCTTCAGGTCGCCACCGTGCTGCACCGCTTCATCGAGGAGCAGGTGCTGCCCGGCACCGGCATCGACAGCAGCCGCTTCTGGGCCGGCTTCGACGCCATCGTGGCCGAGCTCGCCCCCAGGAACCTCGCCCTGCTGGCCGAACGCGACCGCCTGCAGACCGAGCTGGACGCCTGGCACCGCGCCCACCCCGGCCCGATCGCCGACATGGCGGCCTACCAGGCCTTCCTGACCCAGATCGGCTACCTCGTGCCCGTGCCGGCCCAGGTGCAGGCCAGCGCGGCCAACGTCGACGCCGAACTGGCTCTGCAGGCGGGCCCGCAGCTGGTCGTGCCCATCCTGAACGCGCGCTACGCCCTGAACGCCGCCAACGCGCGCTGGGGCAGCCTGTACGACGCCCTGTACGGCACCGACGCCATCAGCGAAGCCGACGGCGCCGAACGCGCCGGTGGCTACAACCCGGTGCGCGGCGCCCAGGTCATCGCCTACGCACGCCGGGTGCTCGACCAGGCCGCGCCGCTGGCCGCCGGCTCGCATGCCGACGCCACCGCCTACGCCGTGATCGACGGCCAGCTCGTCATCACCCTGCGCACCGGCGCCAGCACCCACCTGGCCGATCCGCGCAAGTTCGCCGGCTACCAGGGTGACGCGCGTCACCCCAGCTCGGTGCTGCTGGTCAACCACGGCATCCACCTGGACATCCGCATCGATCGCAGCACCACCATCGGCGCCAGCGACGCCGCCGGCGTGGCCGACGTGATCGTCGAATCGGCGCTGTCGACCATCCTCGACCTGGAGGACTCGGTCGCCGCGGTCGACGCCGAGGACAAGGTGCTGGCCTACGCCAACTGGCTGGGCATCCAGCTCGGCACGCTGACCGAAGAGGTCAGCAAGGGCGGCAGGACCTTCACCCGCCGCCTCAACGCCGACCGCGTCTACACCGCGCCGCTCGGTGGCGGCGAGATCACGCTGCACGGGCGCTCGCTGATGTTCCTGCGCAACGTCGGCCACCTGATGACCAACCCGGCCATCCTGTGGACGGGTGCCGACGGCCAAGGTGGGGAAGTGACGCGCGAGATCCCCGAAGGCATCATGGACGCGGTGGTCACCACCACCATCGCCCTGCACGACCTGCAGCGCCACGGCGCGAACGGCCTGACCAACAGTCGCACCGGCAGCATCTACATCGTCAAGCCCAAGATGCACGGCCCGGCCGAGGTCGGCTTTGCCGCCGAGCTGTTCTCGAAGGTCGAGCAGCTGCTCGGCCTGCCGGACAGCACCGTCAAGCTCGGCATCATGGACGAGGAGCGCCGCACCAGCGTCAACCTGAAGGCCTGCATCGCCGCCGCGGCCAGCCGCGTGGCCTTCATCAACACCGGCTTCCTGGACCGCACCGGCGACGAGATGCACACCGCCATGCTGGCCGGCCCCATGATGCGCAAGGGCGACATCAAGGCCAGCGCCTGGATCGCCGCCTACGAACGCCGCAACGTGCTGATCGGCCTGCAGTGCGGCCTGCGTGGCCGGGCCCAGATCGGCAAGGGCATGTGGGCCATGCCCGACCTGATGGCCGCCATGCTGGAGCAGAAGATCGGCCACCCCAAGGCCGGTGCCAACACCGCCTGGGTGCCCAGCCCGACCGCCGCCACCCTGCACGCGCTGCACTACCACCAGGTCAGTGTTGCTGCAGTGCAGCAGCAGATCGAGGCCAGCGGTGACGCCGACAACGCCGCCATCACCGCCAAGCTGATGACCGACCTGCTCACCATCCCCGTGGTGGCCGAGGCGAAGTGGAGCGAGGCCGAGCGCCAGCAGGAGATCGACAACAACGCCCAGGGCATCCTGGGCTATGTGGTGCGCTGGGTCGACCAGGGCGTGGGCTGCTCCAAGGTGCCCGACATCAACGACGTCGGCCTGATGGAAGACCGCGCCACCCTGCGCATCAGCAGCCAGCACATCTGCAACTGGCTGCACCACGGCGTGGTGAGCGAAGCCCAGGTGCGCGCCAGTTTTGCCCGCATGGCCGCCAAGGTGGACGGGCAGAACGCCGGGGATCCGGCCTACAAGTCGCTCGTGGCCAATCCGGACGGCGCGGC
>JBJOKY010000438.1:0-3811 GCA_046045865.1 Pseudomonadota bacterium
GCCCGAGGCCGTGCCGGTGTTCGAGGCCCTGGCGCTGGCCTGCGGCATCCGCGTGGTCGAGTTCATGCCCACGGCGCTGAGCATCTCGCGTGCTTCGCCCTGCTTCGCCGGCTTCGACCCGGCCAAGCTCGTGGCGGGCGCCGACCTCGGCCTGCTGCTCGACGTGGACGTGCCCTGGCTGCCGAAGTTCGTGCAACCCGACGCCGCCACGCCCTGGCTGCACCTGGACGTCGACCCGCTCAAGCAGGATTTCCCCATGTGGGGCTTCGCCACCGACCTGCGCCTGCAGGCCGATTGCGCCACCGCGCTGGCGCAGGTGCTGGCGGCGGTGCAGGCGCGCGCCGACGACGCCTACCGTGCCAAGGTCGCCGCCCGGCTGGACCGGATGCGAGCCGAACACGCCGCGCGGGAACGCGCCCGCGAGGCCGCCTCGGCATCGCCCGGCAGCCCGGGCGCCATCTCGCCCGCCTGGTTGTGCGCGCAGATCAGCCAGGCGCTGCAGCCCGAGGACATCGTCGTCAACGAGGCCATCCGCAACTCGCTCAACGTGCTGAACCACGTGCAGCGCAGCGCACCCGGCAGCCTGGTCGGCTGCGCCGGCGGCGGCCTGGGCTACAGCGGCGGCATGGCGCTGGGCGCCAGGCTGGCACGGCCAGAGGTGCGCGTGGTGCAGATCGTCGGCGACGGGGGTTTCCATTTCTCCACGCCCACCTCGGTCTACGCCGTGGCGCAGCGCTACGGCCTGCCCATCCTGACCGTGGTGCTGGACAACGGCGGCTGGCAGGCGGTGAAGGAGGCCGTGGGCCGCGTGCACCCCGGCGGCGCCGCCGTCACGCACGACCAGTTCCACGCCCGGCTGGACGGGCAGCACCGCCATTTCGAGCAGGTCGCCCAGGCCTTCGGCGCACACGGCGAGGCGGTGTCGGACCCGGTCGAGCTGCCGGCAGCGATCGCGCGCTGCCTGGCGGCGCTGGACCGCGGCCAGGCAGCGGTGCTCAACGTGGCGATCGGCCCCATGTAATGAAAGAAAGCGCCCAGGTGGCGCCTTCGAGGCGCCCTGCCCCAGTCACCCCCCCGAGGAGCCCCTTGCCCATGAAACGCCATCATTTCCTGCACGCCCTGGCGGCCTGCCTGCTGGGCGCCGCCAGCCTGCCCGCCGCCCAGGCGCAGAGCGCCACGGCCTACCCGAGCAAGCCCATCCGCATCGTGGTGGGCTACACGCCGGGCGGGGCGAACGACATCCTGGCACGCCTGGTCGGCCAGAAGATGGCCGAGAGCTTCGGCCAGCAGGTGATCATCGAGAACAAGCCCAGCACCGGCGCCATCATCGGCACCGAGATGGTCGCCAAGGCGGCACCGGACGGCTACACGCTCACCATGGGCGCCAGCGGCCCCATCGTCTTCAACCCGGCGCTGTACGCCAGGCTGCCCTACAACACCCAGCGCGACCTGGCGCCGGTGTCGCTGGTGGGCAGCTTTCCACTCATCCTGGTGGTGCAGGCCGCAGGCCCGCACCGCAGCGTGAAGGAGCTGGCGGCCTACACCAGGGCCAACCCGGACAAGTCCAACTACGGCGCCAGCGCCGCCTCGTTCCGCCTGGCGACCGAGCTGCTCAAGAGCAAGGCCGGCATGGTGGCCGAGCACATCCCGTACAAGGGCAGCGCGCCAGCGGTGCAGGCTGTCGCCTCGGGCGAGGTGCTGATGACGCTGGTGGATTCCGGCCCGGCGGCCGGCGCCATCAAGGGCGGGCTGATCCGCGGCCTGGCGGTGACCTCGGGCAAACGCATGACGGCGCTGCCCGACATCCCCACCATGGCCGAGCAGGGCGTGGACCTGCAGCTCACGCTGTGGAGCGGCCTGCTGGCACCGGCCGGCACGCCGCCAGCCATCATCGCCAGGCTGCAGGCCGAGGTGGCGCGCATCGTCAGGCTGCCCGACGTGCGTGAACGCATGCTGCAGCTGGGCATCGAGCCCGAAGGCAGCACGAGCGAGGAGTTCGCCCGCATCATCGCCACCGAGATCCCGCTGTGGAGCCAGGTGGCGCGGGCCAACAACATCACGGCGGAGTGAGGGCCGGCCGGCATGGACGTGTCGCCACCCGCCGCCCCGCCGCATGCCGCGGATGAAGCGGATGCTCCGGACCCGCTCGACGCGCAGCTCTACCAGCGCCCGGGCTTCCTGCTGCGCCGCGCGCACCAGCTCTCGGTCGGGCTGTTCGAGGAGCAGTGCCGCGCGCTGGCGCTGACACCGCCGCAGTACGGCGTGCTGATCATCGTCAGCCATGTCGAGGGCTGCGACCAGGCCACCGTGGCGCGGGCCCTGGGCTTCGACCGCGTGACGACGCTGCGCATCGTGCGTGGCCTGCTGGCGCGCGGGCTGCTGCGCAGCAGCCCGTCCAGCGCCGACGCACGCCGCGTGCAGCTGAACCTGACCGCGCCCGGCCGCGCCACGCTCGACCAGGCGCGGGCGCTGGCGGCCGGCGTGACGCGCCGGCTCATGGCACCGCTGGACGAGGCCGAGCAGCAGACCCTGCAGCACTTGCTGCACAAGCTGTGCACCGGCCTGGAGGACCAGGCCCGCACGCGCCTGCTGCCGCCTACGCGCTGACCTGGCGCGGCACGAGCAGGTGGCGCGAGTTGTCGATGCGCAGGTAGTCGCGCCCCAGGCTGGCGCCCAGCAGCGCCAGGGTGTGGCGCGTGTAGAACGAGACATGGCCGTTGCGCGGCGCCACGTAGCCGTCGTCGGTCCAGCGGCCCTGCACGGCCGACATGTCCTTGGTCGACAGCAGGATCAGGCCGTGGGCGGCAACGTAGCGCGACAGGTCGGTGAACAGCTCCAGCGGCGCGGTCGTGTGCTCGGCCACCTCGATGCACAGCACCAGGTCGAAGCCGCCGACCGCCGGCTTGGCGGCTTCGCCGTGGGTGGCGTGGAAGGGGTCGTACTCCACCACCTCGGCGTAGCCGGCCTCGCGCAGCAGGCGGGCGGTCAGGCCGTTGCCGCTGCCGTAGTCCAGGACACGTGCGCCGCGGTGGCGCACCAGCTGGTTCACCAGGGCCGCGGTGTCGCGCGGCCGGGCGACCGCGTAGCGCGGGTCGAAGAGCGGGTACTCGTCGTTGTAGACGTGGGCGGCGAAGTCGGCCGGTGTCCAGTGGTCGAAGGCGTCGGTGAAGGCGAACTCGCACACCGCGCAGCGGTAGTAGGCGATGGGCAGGCCGCGCACCTGGCCGCGCCTGGCGTTGTAGCCGTAGCAGTCGCGGTCGAAGTCGACGAAACCCTCCAGCCGCGCCGGCGAGCCGCAGCACTTGCACGCCAGCCCGGTGGCGTGGGTGCCGGCCAGCGGCGGCACACGCCCCGGCCCGGGCACGGGCGCAGGCACAGGCTCCACGGTCTGCCCGGCAGCGCTTGGCAGGAGGTCGGTCAACACGGCGTTCATGGGTGGCTCCACCTTTCAGCATGCGCAATCACGCAGCGACTGCAGGGCCGCCCGCGTGGGGACACAGCCTGCGTTGCGCCGGCAGATGCCCGCGCTGTCGTGCCCGGCCATGCTAGGCAGTGCCGGGCGTCGTGATGCGCCGAACAGGTGGCCGATCGGGCAGCACATCGCCCGGCCCCAGGCGCTACAGTCCAGCGCCGCGCCGCCTTCGGCGCCCGCCCTGCCCGCCCGCCGACCGCACCGGATCACCATGCTCGCCTACCGTCACGCCTTCCACGCCGGCAACCATGCCGACGTGCTCAAGCACCTGGTGCTCATCCACGTGCTCAAGTACATGACGGGCAAGGACAAGCCGCTGCGTGTCATCGACACCCATGC
>JBJOKY010000439.1:0-5225 GCA_046045865.1 Pseudomonadota bacterium
GCGCAGGTTGGGGCGGTACCAGTTCTCCAGGTAGTCGCGCACGGCGTAGTCGTTGCAGATGCTGTAGCCGGCGACATGGCTCAAGGCGTCGGCACGGCTGACCTGGCGGGCAGTCCTGCCGATCACCACGGCCAGCTCGCATTCGTAGTGCATGAAGCTGGCGTCGGCCGGCCGGCGCGTGAAGCCGCGGTGGCCGATCACGGCCGAGGCGGCTTTCAGGAAGACCAGCGGTTCCTCGGGCTTCTTCGCGGCCGTGGCGGCGCTGCGGTCGGACAGCTCCCTGGCCAGCTCCTTCACATGGTCGGCGTAGTTCAGGCCCAGGGCGATGACGGTGCCCACCTCGACCGGCGGCAGCCACACCACCTCGTGTTCACCGACGATGCGGCCGTCGTCCAGTTGCAGCTGGAGCGGCGCGGACGCGTCGGCCGGCAGCACGCCGCCCAGCGGTGATGCGCCGTGGATGGCCCCGCCAAACGCCACGCGGGCCGTGATGAGCGGGCGCGAGGGACTGTTGCTGGTCGTCGTCGTGCTGCTCATGCCGCCACCTCCGCCACCAGGGTGTTCTCGATCAGGGGCAGGCCGTCGAAGCTGATGCCCACGCGCTGGCCGGCGCGTGCCTGCGGCGGGTTGTGCGTCAGGCCGGTCATGACGATGTCGCCGGGGTGCAGGGTCATGAACTCGCTCAGGTCTGCGATGAGGCGGGCCACGCCGCGCACGCGGCCGGCGGTGCTGGCCTGCTGCACCACCTGGCCGTCGATCTTGACGGTGTAGGGCAGGGCATCGGGCTGGGCGATCGCGTCGGCCGCCACCATCTCGCCCAGCACGCAGTAGCCGTCTCGTGCCAGATGCGGCACCGAGGGCCGGTACCAGCTGGCATGCGGCACGGCCACGTCGTTGATGGCGCGGTAGCCGCCCACATGGGCCAGCGCATCCGCCTCGCTCACGCGGCAGGCCGTGCGGGCGATCACCACGCCCAGGGCCGCGCCCATGCGCAGGGCCGTGCTGCCGGTGGGTACGACGATGGCTGCGCCACTCGCCGACCAGGTGTTGCGCGGCTTGATGTACAGCACCGGAGCCCGGGGTGCGGCCTTGTAGGGCGCCTGGTTCACGGCATCGCCCAGCGCGGCCAGGTCGGCCGGGTCGTTGAGCGCCACGCCGTAGACGGTGCTTGCAGCGGTGCCCAGGGGCGGGGGAGGGTGAGGCATGGCGTTGGACGTGGGCAGGTGGGCGCGCAGCGTCGTGCTGCGTGGGCGAGCGGGCGGGTTCTTCGGGTAAGTCCGGAGCGAATTCACTGCGATCGCAGCGATTGAATCACTAAGATCTAAGTGAAGTCAAACACGATCCACTCCGCATTTACCCTGAATGGCCACCGCGCCCCTCCCGTCTGCCGATTCCGCCGAGCTGCGCCATCGCAACCTGCCGCTGCTGCTGCTGCAGGCGCGCGAGGCGCTGATGGCGCAGTTCCGCCCCGCGCTCAAGGCCGAGGGCCTGACCGACCAGCAGTGGCGCATCGTGCGCGCGCGACGCCGAGCAGGCCGGCTCGCTCTCGCTGGAGCCGCGCCAGCTAGGCGAACGTGTGCAGATCTCCAGCCCCAGCATGGCCGGGGTGCTGGCGCGCATGGAAGAACTCGGCCTGCTCACGCGCGAACGTTTTGCCGAGGACCAGCGCCGCGTGGCCGTGCGCCTCTCGGCCGCCGGCCGGCGCCTGGCACGCAAGCTCATCGCCCAGGTCGAGGCCAGCTACGCTCGGCTGGAGGCCGAGATCGGCGTGCAGGTCATGCACGAGGTCTACGACCTGCTCGACCTGCTGATCGGCCACCTGCGTGGCAGCAGCAGCAATGGCAGCAATGGCAGCGGCCAGGCGGCCGACATCGACGAAACCTGAGGCCGAGCACCCCATGGAACTGCAGTTCATCCGCGAGATCGAGCAGCTGCGCCAGGGCGCCGGCACGGTGTTTCATGGCGAGGGCATCCTGGCCATCACCAAGGCGCTGCTGCAGTCGGGCGTGTCCTACATCGGCGGCTACCAGGGCGCGCCGGTGTCGCACCTGCTGGACGTGATGGTGCAGGCGCGCCCCTGGCTGGATGAGCTGGGCGTGCATGTCGAGGCCTGTTCCAACGAGGCTTCGGCCGCTGCCATGCTGGGCGCCTCGCTGCACTATCCGGTGCGCGGCGCGGTGACCTGGAAGAGCATCGTCGGCACCAATGTCGCGGCCGATGCCCTGAGCAACCTGGCCTCGCCGGGTGTGAAGGGCGGGGCGCTCATCGTCTCGGGCGAGGACTACGGCGAAGGCGCCAGCGTCATCCAGGAACGCACGCATGCCTTCGCGATGAAGTCCACGCTGCTGCTGCTCGACCCGCGGCCGGATCTGGGCGTGATGGTCGACATGGTCGAGCACGCCTTTGCGATGAGCGAGGCCAGCAACATGCCGGCCGTGCTGCAGCTGCGCATCCGCGCCTGCCATGTGCGCGGCAGCTTTGTCTGCAAGGACAACATCGCGCCGAAGATTTCGTCGCGCACGCCGCTGGCCGAACCGTCGGGCTTCGACTACGGCCGCCTGGCGCATCCGCCGGTGATCTTTGCGCACGAGAAGCTCAAGGTCGAGCAGCGCATCCCGGCGGCGCTGCGCTATATCCGCGAGCACGGGCTCAACGAACACATCGACGGGCCGCTTTCGCAGGTCGGCCTCATCGTACAGGGGGGGCTTTACAACTCGCTGATGCGCGCGCTGGATCTGCTCGGCCTGGCCGATGCCTTCGGTGCGAGCCAGGTGCCCCTGCTCGTGCTCAACGTCACCTACCCGCTGGTGCCGGACGAGATCGTGGCCTTCTGCCAGGCGCATGAAGCCGTGATGGTGCTGGAGGAAGGCGCGCCGGAATACATCGAGCTCGACATCAGCGTCGCGCTGCGCCGGGCCGGTGTGGCCACCGCCCTGCATGGCAAGGACCTGATGGCGGCCAGCGGATCCGCTTCGGGTGAATACAACGTCGAGGTGCTGGCGCGCGGGCTGATCACCTTCTTCGACAAGATCCTCGACCCGGTGGAGGCCGGCCGCGTCACCGAACCCGCGCGGGCCTGGCTGGCCGCCAACAGCGCGCGCCGTTCGGCAGCCGCCGCGCTGCTCGGCACGCCGCTGCCGCCGCGCCCGCCCAACTTCTGCGTCGGCTGCCCGGAGCGCCCGGTGTTCTCGGCCCTGAAGCTCGCGCAGCAGGCGGTCGGCCCGGTGCATGTGGCGGCGGACATCGGCTGCCACGCCTTCGCCACCTTCGAGCCTTTCTCGTCCGGCCATTCCATCCTGGGCTACGGCATGAGCCTGGCCAGCCGTGCGGGTGTGTCGCCGCTCATGAGCCGGCGTGTGCTCAGCGTGATGGGCGACGGCGGCTTCTGGCACAACGGCCTGCTGACGGGGGTGCAGAGCGCGCTGTTCAATGGGGACGATGCCGTGCTGCTCATCATGAAGAACGGCTACACCTCGGCCACCGGCACGCAGGACATCATCTCCACGCCCGACGACGAGGCCAAGGAGACCGCACGCGACAAGCACCAGAGCCTGACGCACAAGAACCAGATCATCGAGACCACGCTGAAAGGCCTGGGTGTGCAGTGGCTGCGCGTGGTCGACAACTACGACGTGGCGACGATGCGGAGCACGCTCGAAGACGCCTTCACCAGCGACTTCCCCGGCCTGAAGGTCATCATTGCCGAGGGCGAATGCCAGCTGGAACGCCAGCGCCGCATCAAGCCCTGGATCGCCGGCCTGCTCAAGCGCGGCGAGCGTGTGGCGCGGGTGAAGTACGGCGTGGACGAGGACGTGTGCACGGGCGACCATGCCTGCATCCGCCTCTCGGGCTGCCCGACCTTGACGCTCAAGGACAACCCCGACCCGCTGAAGGTGGACCCGGTCGCGACGGTCATCGATGGCTGCGTGGGCTGCGGCCTGTGCGGTGCCAATGCGCATGCGGCGACGCTGTGCCCGAGCTTCTACCGGGCCGAGGTGGTGCGCAACCCGCGCTGGTTCGAGCGTGTCGTGGATGGCATCCGTTCCAGCGTGCGGCGCGTGCTGATGCCGGCCTGATCGATCATGAACGAACTGAACAAGACGAGACCCGTCACCCTCCTGCTCAGCGCGCTGGGCGGCGAGGGCGGCGGCGTGCTGGCCGACTGGCTGGTGGACGTGGCGCGGCATTGCGGCCATGCGGTGCAGGGCACGTCGATTCCCGGCGTGGCGCAGCGCACCGGGGCGACGACCTATTACGTCGAGATCTTTCCTGTGCCCGATCGTGAGCTGGGTGGGCGCAGGCCTGTCTTCGGCCTGTACGCCGTGCCGGGTGGGCTGGACCTGCTGGTGGGCTCCGAGCTGCTGGAATCCGCGCGCCAATGTGCGCTCGGGCTGGTGTCGCCGGACCGCACGGCCGTGGTCGTGTCTACCAGCCGCAGCTACACCACCATCGAGCGCATGCAGCAGGCCGACGGCCGGGTGCCCGAGGACAAGCTGGTCGAGCTGCTGCGGCAGAACACGCGCGAGCTGGAGCTGCTGGACATGGCGGCGCTGGCCCGGGCGAACGGCACGGTGGTGAGCGCGGTGATGTTCGGCGCGCTGGCGGGCTGGTGCTCGTCCAGCGGCCTGCTGCCCTTCTCGCGGGCCGACTATGAGGCGGTCATCCGCGCTGGCGGCAAGGGCGTGGAGCCCAGCCTGCGCGGCTTCGGCGCGGCCTGGGACCGGGTGGTGAATGCCAAGTTGCAGCGCGACCAGCTGCTGGCCGTGGCCGGCGATGTGAGTGCCAGGCTGGCAGCCCAGGCCCAGGCCCGGGCGCAGGTGTCGACGCGGCCGACGTTGCCGGCGGCCGTCGCGGCCCGCCTGCCGGCAGCGCTGCACGAGATCGTCGCGCTCGGCCACGCGCGTGCGCTGGACTACCAGGACGCGGCCTACGCCGAGCTGTATGTGCAGCGGCTGGAGCGCCTGCTGGCGGCCGGCCGGCGCGGCGCTGCGCCGCTGCTGGTGGATGCCGCGACGCTGGAGGCACTCAACGAGGCCGCGCGCTGGCTGGCCCTGTGGATGGCCTTCGACGACATCATCCGTGTGGCCGAGCTGAAGGGCCGCACCAGCCGATTCGAACGCGTGCGTGCCGAGGTGCAGGCCGCGCCGGGCGAGCTGCTGCGCATCCACGACCATTTCAAGCCCGGCGTGCCCGAGTTCGCCGCGCTGCTGCCTGCCCGCTGGGCC
>JBJOKY010000440.1:0-3789 GCA_046045865.1 Pseudomonadota bacterium
CCATTGAGCGCCGTGGGGCCGAGCGGCGAATAACCGGCTTCCTCGAACACCACGGCCTTGTCGACATGGCTCAGACCCAGGCCGCCGTATTCCGGGCTGGCATGCGGCGTGAGCAGGCCGGCGGCGCGGGCGCGTGCCACCAGTTCGGCGCGCAAGGCCTCGCTCGGGCCGTGTTCGGTGTTGCCGGGGTCGGCTTCAAGCGGGATGACCTGCTCGGCGATGAAGGCGCGCACGCGGTCGCGCAGCGCCAGGGTGGCTTCGGGCAGTTGGAAATTCATCATGGCGGGCGGTCAGGATGGCAAGCGAGCTGGCAGGCACGGGAGCCGGCCAGCTTAGCGCGCACAGGCCGTCAGGCGCGTCCCCAAGGTGCCGCCACAACAGTGGGCCGCTCAGCGCGCTGCACGCGCAGTTCCTGGTGCACCATGCGGGCCGTGAGTGCGTGCGTGCGTGCATCCATGCCAGGCCGGCATCTCGAAGCCGATGCACCCCAGCGCATCGTCTCGACTGCGGGGGCGGGCGCTCCGCCTACCCTCTGGCTGACGGACGGACAGGGCGCCGGGATGGCGGGGTGCCGATGAGCATGTCCTCGGGCAGCGAGGTCGGGCCGAGCTGCTCACATTCGGCATGCACCGACCAGCGATAGGCCCGCACGTCGTCCTCGGCCGTGTCGATGAGGTCCTCCAGTTCGGCCAGCAGCCGGCGGATGCCGATGGCCGAGGCGTAGACCAGGAACACGCTGTATTGCAGCGGCAGGCCGCGGCGCTTCATGAAGCGCACCATCGCCAGCCCGCGGTCGGCGTCGCGGATGTCGTAGCACACGATCCAGCGTGCGGTGTCGTTCTGGCTCATGACGGACGACTCCTGTCGACGGGTGGAGGTGGTGGGTGCCCGTGCGCGCTGCGGCGGCTACGCAGGCGTGGCCAGCTCTTCGAGTCGGCGCAGGGCATGGCCATGCAGATGCGCCAGGTGGGCGTGCACGGCGCCTGCACAGGTGCCGGCACAGTGCTCGAACAGCGCGGCAGCCTCGCGTGGCCGCTCGATGGCACCGGCCAGCGGGCCGGCGCACAGGTTCATCTCGATCCAGATCAGGCGCGCCAGTTCGTGCAGCAGCTCCACCGTCTCGCCGCCCCAGCAGGCCAGGCGCGGCGCCAGGCCGGCGTCGTTCAGCCGCTGCGCCACCAGGGCGGTGGCCAGGCCCTGCATCACCTCGGGCAGCAGTTGTGGCGTCTCGTTGCGGTAGACGACCCGGCGCATGGCCAGCTGCACCTCGGCCTCACCCACCGGCTGGCCGGCCTGCTCACGCTGGCGGCACCAGTCACGCACCAGTGCCTGGCGTTGATGGCGCAGCCAGTTGTGCCAGCTCTCGGGCCAGCCCGGGTCATCGGCACACAGCACCTCCAGCAGTTCCGCCAGCGCCATGCGGGTGCTGCGCGCCGGCCAGAGCTGGCCCTGGGCACGGCCCTGGGCGCTCAGCCAGCTCACCAGCACGCCGTGCTGCAGGCACAGGGCCAGGGCGGCGCCGCTCCAGTCCACGCGCGGATTGCTGCACACGATGCGCAGGACACGGTCGATCGGCAGACGCTGCGCCGGCATCCCATCGCCGCGGGCGATGACCAGCGCCTCGCCGGTGGAACTCAGCCGCAGCGGCGTGTCGCCGGCCAGGTACAGGGTGCGTGCATCCAGCGCACGGCGCGGCCCCGACAGCCCCGCGGCGTGCTGCCGGCCCCTGGCGGCTGCGGCGGCTGTGTGACGCTGGCCACCAGCGTGACCAAGACCACTGCAGCCGCGCCGGTCAGCCGGACGGGGTTGTGACGGCGGTTGCGATGGCGTACTCATGTCGGATGGCCTCTCAATCAGCCTGCCTGGCCATTGCGCGTGCCGGTCGTTGTGCGGGCACCGGCTCCGGCGCGTGCATCGACTTCGTTGTCGTTGTCGTTGTCGTTGTCGTCGTCGTCATCCTCGCCAAGCAGGGCCAGGGTGGCGTCACCTTCGTCGCGCAGGCTGCGGGCCAGGGCCGAGCAGGTCAGGCGCAGCCAGCGACGCGGCACCGGCAGGGCCTCCTGCCAGGCGGCATAGAACACGCTGCGGCCGGCCTTGCCCAGCAGGCAGGCGCCGCGGTCCTGCGTGAAATGGTCCTCGCGCAGGCTGCGATCACGCAACATCTCCCACACCCACAGGTCGGCCACCGCGCGCAGGGGCTCGATCAGGTCGCTGGCCAGCGATTCACGGCCATGGGCCGGGCGGTGATAGAAACCCAGCAGCGGGTCGAGCCCGCTGCGCCAGCAGGCGTGCACCGCCTCCACATGCAGCAGGGTGTAGGCCAACGACAGGCAGACATTGGCCGGGTCGCGCGGCGGGCGGCGGTTGCGGCCGGCAAAGCCCAGGGCCGGCGGCAGCACCGCAGCCAGCGCGCCGAAATGCGCCCGCGCCGCCGCACCCTCGATGCCGCGCAGCGTGGCCATGTCCGCGTCGGGCTGGCTGGCCAGTGCAGCGCGCGCGGCGTCCAGACTGGCCAGGGCATCGCTCAGCGGCTTGCGGGCATCCGGGCGCAGCTGCAGCCAGGTCTGCACCGTGCGGCGCTGACGCAGCAGCTTGGCCTGCACCAGGCGGCGCGACCAGTCGGTGGCCCACGCCACATCGCCCACCCGGCGGGCCTGGGCCAGCCGCACGGCGGCGTCGTTGTGGGCAGGCCCCAGCACCATGGCCACACGGCGCCCCATGCGCGGGCTGAACAGCACGGTGGCCACGCCGGCCTCTGCAAGCTTGAGCAGCACGCCGCTGTCCAGCCGGGTCTGGGCGCCGTGGATGATGCAGCGGTCCAGCAGCTTGATCGGCACGCTGCCGCGCCGCTCGCCGGCCTCATACAGCGCCAACGCCTCGCCCTCGGAACGCACTTCGAGCTGGGCACGGTCAAGCAGCAGGGTGGCCATGGCGGAATGTCCTGAAGAGAGTGATGGCGCAGGCAACGGCGGAGGTGGCAGTGAATTCAGCCGATGTAGAAATAGTCCGGATCACTCGGCACCTGGCCGCGGCCGATGGCCATGGCAGGGCTGCGCGGATCCAGCCGCAGCAGCAGAAAACGGTCGCCGTCATCCAGGATCTCCTCCATGCCGGCCAGCACGTCCCGCTTGTCGGCAGGCGTCAGCCACACCTCGTGCACCGATTTCTGCCCCCCGGTGGCATAGGCGCGCAGCAGCCGCAGCGCAGCACGCCGCAGCCGGTTGTCGGTGATGTCGTAGGCAGCGATGTAGGGCTGGCGATACATGGGGCAGTTGCTGTGTGGTGTATGCCGCCATTCTTGGCCCATTGCACCGCCACTCGCCTGCGCTGCAAGCTTGCAGCACTGTCATGTCCGCCACGCCGAATCGATACCGCTGGATATCCCTTCGAATTCAGGGCATGTATTTGAACCTCCCGATCAAATCGAACGGGGTGTAGTCGAGGTGTCTTAATCCCTTCGAATTCAGGGCATGTATTTGAACTTTTCCTGCCGGACATCGCAATGGCACCCATTCGTCTTAATCCCTTCGAATTCAGGGCATGTATTTGAACCGAGCCACAGCAATCGTCCAGCCTTTTCCTGCCGGTCTTAATCCCTTCGAATTCAGGGCATGTATTTGAACCTAATGTCACACAAATTTGGATGGCGTTTTGGGGGTCTTAATCCCTTCGAATTCAGGGCATGTATTTGAACCCGCACGGCCCGTACACTGAGTCGCAGTGCGACGTCTTAATCCCTTCGAATTCAGGGCATGTATTTGAACTCAACGGCTATCGGGTGTGGCGAAG
>JBJOKY010000105.1:0-12079 GCA_046045865.1 Pseudomonadota bacterium
CGCATCGACGAAGGCGACCTGCTCTACATGCCCTCGGCCCTGCCGGGCCTGTCGGCCCAGAAGGCGGCCGAGCTGCTGCAGCTCAGCAACCGCATGATCCTCACCGTGCCCGAAGTGGCGCATGTGTTCGGCAAGGCCGGCCGCGCCGAGACGGCGACCGACCCGGCGCCCATCGAGATGTTCGAGACCACGGTGCAGCTCAAACCCCGCGAGTTGTGGCGGCCAGGCATGACGCCCGAGAAGATCGTCGAGGCGCTGGACGGCGCGGTGAAGATCCCCGGCCTGGCCAACCTCTGGGTGCCGCCCATCCGCAACCGCATCGACATGCTGGCCACCGGCATCAAGAGCCCCATCGGCGTGAAGGTGAGCGGGGCGAACCTGGCGTCCATCGACCGCGTGGCCGGGCAGATCGAGCAGGTGGCCAAGGGTGTGCCGGGCGTGTCGTCCGCGCTGGCCGAGCGGCTCAATGGCGGGCGTTATGTCGATGTGTTGATCGACCGTGCGGCCGCTGCCCGCTACGGCCTCAACATCGCCGACGTGCAGGCCGTGATCTCGGGCGCGGTGGGCGGCGAGAACATCGCCGAGACGGTCGAGGGCCTGGCGCGTTTCCCCATCAACCTGCGCTACGGCCGCGAGTGGCGCGACACGCCGGCACGGCTGGCCGAGCTGCCCGTGCTCACGCCCACGGGCCAGCAGATCACCCTGGGCAGCGTGGCCCAGGTCGTCATCAACGACGGGCCGACCATGCTCAAGAGCGAGAACGCCCGCCCGAGCGGCTGGGTGTATGTGGACGTGCGCGACCGCGACCTGGCCGCCACGGTGCACGAGCTGCGCGACCGCGTCGTCGCCCAGGTGCAGCTGGAGCCCGGCATGAGCGTGGCCTACAGCGGCCAGTTCGAGTACCTGGAGCGCGCCAACGCCCGCCTGGCCGTGGTCGTGCCGGCCACGCTGCTCATCATCTTCGTGCTGCTCTACCTGACCTTCAGCAGCGTGGCCGAGGCGCTGATGATCATGCTCACCCTGCCCTTCGCGCTGATCGGCGGCATCTGGTTTTTGCACCTGCTGGGCTACCACCTCTCGGTGGCGACCGGCGTGGGCTTCATCGCCCTGGCAGGCGTGGCGGCCGAGTTCGGCGTGGTGATGCTGCTCTACCTGAAGCACGCGCTGGCGGATCGCCTGGCCGGCGGCGCGACGCTCGATGCCGCCCTGGTCGACGACGCCATCCGCGAAGGCGCCGTGCTGCGGGTGCGGCCCAAGGCCATGACGGTGGCCGTCATCCTGGCCGGCCTGGTGCCCATCGTGTGGGGCAGCGGCTCGGGCTCGGAGGTGATGAGCCGCATCGCCGCGCCCATGCTGGGCGGCATGGTGACGGCGCCGCTGCTGTCGATGCTGGTGGTGCCTGCGCTGTATGCGCTGATGCGCCGGCCGCGCCGCTGAGTGGCGCGCGCGGACCGGCTGGTCAGCCGCGGGCGCGCACCGCCAGGCTCCGGGTCGCGCGGCCGACCAGGCCCGCCTCGTCGAAGCGCTGCGACTCGGCCAGGCCGCAGCCATTGGGTGCGAGCAGAGTGCGGGCATCGACGCAGATCCACTCGCCCACCGGGCGGCGCAGCAGGTTGATGGTGAGGTCGGCGTTGACGAAGGTGTAGCGCTCGAAGTCCAGCACCGCCGAGATGCCGTTGCCCGAATCGGCCGCCACCGCCACGCGCTGGTAGCCGCTGGGCGTCTCGCCCTGCACCAGCGGACGCTGCAGGCGGAACCACGCGGCGCAGCGGCCGCGGAAGAAGCGGCCGCTGGCGATGCGGTTCTCCACCAGGTCGGCATAACCCGGCAGGCGCCGGCCGAAGGGCATGCGTGCGGCCTCGCAGTCGGCCGGCGGCCGCGGCGCCTGCGGCAGGGGGTGGCCGTCCAGCCGCTCGGGCAGCTGCAGCTCGGCCTCGCGCTGCGCCAGGGCGGTGAAGCGGGCCAGCTCCTTGCCATGGCCCAGCAGCCGCGCCGAGTAGTGCGCGGCATTGCGCCCGGCGTAGTCGGTCGCCACCTCGATCTCCAGCTCGGCGATGGGCACGGGCCGCAGCAGGTTGGCGGTGAGCCGGCCGATGTGGGTGAGGCCGTGCTCCTGCGCCAGCGCCTCGATGGCGCGGCACACCATGGCGATGGGCGGGCCGGCGTGCTGGTGCTGGGCGTCCCAGGGGCCGCGGGTGAGCACGCTGGCCTGCACCAGGCGCGGCGAGGCCACGGTGTAGGCGGCCGGCGGCAGGGCGTCGGGGCGAGCGGGGGACGGGGTGGTGGTCATCGCAGGACGGGCTGGGCGTGGGCGGGCCGGACGGGGCGCCGGAGGAAGGACCATGCCATGGTAGGAGCCCCCCGGCGTCCGGGCTGGCGCCTGCGCGTCAGCCGGCCCGCCCCAGGGCCCGGCTGAGCCGGCGCGCCCTGGCGGATGCCGCCGCCTCGCCGTGCGGCACACAGTCGCCCAGGTGGCGCCGGAAGATGGGCGCGCAGGCGGCCTGCAGCTGCTCATCCACGCCGGCCAGCGCCTTGAGGATCGCCTGGTCGCCAGGCTCCTGCGGCGGCACCGGCCCGTGCTGCATTGCCAGCCCACGGACCCAGCCGGCCAGCAGCAGCCAGGCCACGCCGCGGCTCACACCAGCCGCCTCGACCTCGCGCAGCGCCACCAGCACCTCGGCCGGGACGTGCAGCCCCCGCGCCCGCGTGTGGACCTGCACGTTTGCGTCCAGGCCATCCACGTCCGCATGCACGAACAGGCAGTAGGCGACGGCGCGGGCCAACGCCTCCAGCGTGACCACGGGCACGGAGTTCGTGCTGGAGCTGGAGCTGGCGCTGGCGCCGGGATCAGACCAGGCCTCGTCGACCAGGCCCATGACGTCACCCAGGTCCGCATCGTCCAGGTCGAACGCCTCGAAGGCATCGGCATGGACGTCGGCCATGGACATCGGACTGCACAAGGACACCGACGGCGAGATGCTGCCCAGCGCCCCCCAGCCGGCTGCCGGCATCGACGGCACGCGGTGCAGGCGGGCGGCTTCCAGCACCTGGTCGGCCGCCTCGCGCTGGTGGACCAGCACGCAGTTCGTGTGCTCGCCGAGCAGCTGGTAGCTCAGCGCCAGGGGCAGCGCCAGCGCCTCGTCCTGCAGGATGCGGCGCTGCGCAGCCAGGCGCGCCAGGGTGTCGGTCGGCACCCCGCCGCCCACGGCGGCGGTGGCCAGCGGCTGCGGCGCCGGCGCGCCGGCAACACCGGGCAGGCGCGCCCGGTCGGCCTCACCGGCCTCGACTGCGCCGGCCCGGCCATCCGGCGCGTCAGCGTCCTCCAGCAGTTGCACATCGGCCGCAGCCGCACCCGGCGCCAGGCCGGCAAACGCCACCACCATGTCGCCGCCGAACACGCCGCGCGGCAGCGTGGTCTGCCAGACCGGCGGTTCAGCCCCGCCCCAGTCGATGCGCAGCTTGCCGCGCGGGTGCTGGCGGATGCGCACCAGCATGCGTGCGGCGGCGGCCTCCAGCTGCTCACCCGGCGTGGCGAATTCGCAGGCACCGCCGGTGGCCTCGGCCAGGGCTCGCAGCGGCGCCTCGGCCGGCGAGGAACCCACGCCGATCACGAAGACGCGGTGTGCGCAGGCGCTCGCAAAGCGGATCATGTCGTCCACCTCCCAGACCTCGCCGTCGGTCAGCAGCAGCACGTCGGCACCGGCGCAGCTGCCAGGCAGCGGCAGCTGCACCACGTGGCGCAGCGCCCGGTCCATCTCGGTGCCGCCCAGGTCGGCGGCCATGGCCTGGATCTTCGCCCTGGCCTGTGCCAGCGACTGCGGGTGGCAGCTCACCATGCGCAGCTGCGGATCGACCTGGCTGCCGAAGCGCGTGAGGCTGATGTAGTCCCGCGGCTGCAAATGCTCCAGCAGGCCCAGCAGTGCGGCCCGGGCCGAGGCGATGCTGTCGCCCGCCATCGAGCCCGAGCAGTCCACCAGCAGCTTCAGGGCGATGCGCTTGCGCAGCGCCGCCACAGGCGGCTGCAGCGCTGCCATCACCACGTGCGGCGCGGCCGCCGAGTACACGTCGGGCGCGCGGATCTGCAGCGACAGCTGCGGCTCGCGCGGCCTGAGCAGCAGCACCAGGTCGCGGTCCAGCCAGGCCGCCTGCGCCAGCGCCAGGCGCACGCCGCCCTCCACGGGCGTGCGGGTCAGGGCATGGGTGGGGCAATCGATGGCGGCATCGGCCAGCGGCCCCATCACGTCCAGCGCCAGGTGCAGCGCATGGCTGGCCAGCAGGTCCACCTCGGGCAGCTGCTGGGGCTGCAGGCCGGCAGCCGCGGGTGAACCGTGGCGCGGCGCGATCGTCATGGGCAGGGCCAGGCGCAGCCTGCCCTGCTCGAAGGCCAGCAGCTGCGCCAGGCGCAGCTCCAGCACGATCACCTGCCCGGGCTTGAGGTTGCCGATGTTGGCGGTATGGATGCCGTCGCGGCGCGCCTCCAGCATGACGGGTGCGTCACCCTGCGCCAGCGCGGCCTCGTAGCGGCGCTCGGCGCGGCGCTTCTCGACCACGGTCGACGCCTGCCGCACGCCGTCCAGCTCGGACGCGAAGCCCAGCAGCACGGCCGCCATCGGCAGGGGAAAGGTGTAGACCACCTCCAGCGGCTCGTCGCTGTGGTTGTGATAGGTCTGGCGCAGCGTCAGCTCGAACAGCAGGCCGTCCAGGCGGCCGGCGGCCTGCACGCCCGCCAGCACGGGGGCCGGTACGCCAGGCGTGCGGCTTTGCAGGCTGAACATCTCGGATTCTTGGATCATGGAAGCTCCCTGGGGTGGTGAGTGTTGGGTAAGGCGTGAGGGGCGACGGGTGTGCGGCGCCGCGCCTCAATCCGCCGGCCCGGCCCGGACCTGGCGATACAGGGCCGTGACGCCGCGCAGCAGCTCGCGCACCTGTTCGGGCGTGAGCCCTGCACGGCCCGGCTCGAGATGCAGCTCCAGGCCGTCGGCCAGCGTCATGCGGCTCCAGACCTCGACCGAGCCGGGTGCGGCGGCGCGCGGCGGCGGGTCGGCCGGCGCGCCGGCCAGCAGCTCGCGGATGCGCTCCAGGCTCAGGCCGGCCTCGCTCCAGCGCCGGATGAGCAGCAGCTGCTCCAGATGCCGCTGCAGGTAGTAGGCGCCGCGCTTCTCGCCCTGCGGGCGCTCCAGCAGCCCGACGCTGATGTAGTAGCGCAGCGTGCGCACGCTGACACCCGTCAGCGCGGCCAGCTGGTCGGCGCTGTACTGTGGCGGGTCGGGTGTGTCGATCATGCCGCATTAAACGACACCAGCTATCGACAGTCAACTGTCATAATCAGACACCACGACCGCGGCCGGGCCGCGGCGGTCACGAAGGGAGCACCACGCCCATGAAGTTCATCCACGCCGCCGACCTGCACCTGGACAGCCCCCTGCGCGGGCTGGACAGCTATCCCGGCGCCCCGGTCGACGCGCTGCGCGGCGCCACCCGGCGCGCCTTCGAGGCCCTGGTCGACCTGGCCCTGCGCGAGCAGGTCGCCCTGCTGCTGCTGGCCGGCGACCTGTTCGACCGTGACCTGGGCGACTTCCATGGCGCCATCTACCTGCGCGCCCAGCTGCTGCGGCTCACGCGCGCCGGCGTGCGCGTCTTCATCATCAAGGGCAACCACGATGCCGAAGGCCAGATCGGCAAGCGCCTGCCTGCGGTGGAGGGCGTGCACGTGTTCAGCTCGCGCACCAGCGAGGTGGTCGACCTGCCCGAGCTGGGCGTGGCGGTGCACGGCCGCAGCTTTCCGGACCGGGTGGTGAGCGAGGACCTGGTGCCCGCCTACCGCGACCCCGTGCCCGGGCGCTTCAACATCGGCCTGCTGCACACCAGCCTGGCCGGCAGCAGCCTGCACGACCCCTACGCGCCCACCGACCTGGCCACGCTGGTGGCCAAGGGTTACGACTACTTCGCCCTGGGCCACATCCATGCGCGCCAGGTGCTGCGCGAGCGTGCGCCGCGCATCGTCTACCCCGGCAACCTGCAGGGCCGCCACGTGGGCGAGACCGGGCCCAAGGGCTGCGAACTCGTCACGGTGGAGGATGGCCGCATCGTCGCGGCCGAGGCGGTGGTGCTGGACGTGGTGCGCTGGCACCAGCTCGTCGTGGCGGTGGACGGGCTGGACACGCTCGACGCCCTGGCGCGCCAGTGCCGGCAGGCCCTGGCCGAGGCCATCCACGGCGACACGGGCGACAGGCACGGCAACAGCGAGGACAGGCTGCACGCCCTGCGCGTGACCCTGCGCGGCCTCACGCCGCTGCACCAGCTGGAGGCGCTGCAGCCTGGCAGCCTGGCCGCCAGCGTGCGCGCCGCCGGCCAGGACCTCACCCGCGCCACGCTGTGGATCGAGTCGGTCGTGCTCGACCTGCGCGCGCCGCTGGACCGCGCCGCCCTGACGCAGCGCGACGACGCCCTGGGCGAGGTGCTCAGGCTGGTCGACGAGCTGGCCGGCGACGAGACCCGCCTGGCCACCTGGGTGCGCGAGCGGCTCGACCCCTACCCGCCCCTGCCGGCCGAACTGGCCGGCCTGGGCAAGGACAGGCTGGAGCTGCCGCGCCTGCAGGCCCTGCTGGCCGAGGCCGAGGCCACCGTGCTGGCGCGGCTGTCGTCCACCACCAACCCCGGAGCCTGAGCCATGCGCCTGCTGGAACTGCACCTCAAGGCCTACGGCCCCTTCACCAACCAGGTGCTCAAGCTCGGCAGCGGCGAGCAGCGCCTGGTGCTCGTGCACGGCGCCAACGAGGCCGGCAAGTCCACGGCGCTGCGCGCCATCGCCGGCCTGCGCTTCCAGATCGACGAGCGCAGCCCGGACCGCTATGTTCACGACTACCCGCAGCTGCGCATCGGCGGCGTGTTCATGGACCGCCAGGGCCGCAGCTACGCGCTCATGCGCCGCAAGGGCCGCGGCAACACCCTGCAGTTCCACGACTTCGCCACCGGCAAGGATCTGGACGAGCCCGTGCCCGAGCAGTTGCAGTCCCTGCTGACCGGCGGCTACAGCCTGCGCGACTACCAGGCCATGTTCGGCCTGGACCATGCCGCGCTGCGCCAGGGCGGCAAGGCCCTGGCCCAGGGCGAGGGCGACGTGGGCGCGGCCCTGTTCGAGGCCAGCGCCGGCACGGGCAGCATCAGGCAGATCCTCGCGGCGATCGACGGTGCGGCGCGCGGCCTGTACCTGGCGGGCGGCAATGCCCAGCACGCCAGCATCAACCAGGCCCTGCGCGCATACAAGTCCAGCCACGACGAGCACGCGCGGCTGCTGGTGCGCCCGGCCGTGTGGGAGAAGCTGGAGCGCGAGGCCGAGGACAGCAAGGCCGCACTGGCGCTGGCGCTGGCCCGCCACCAGGGGCTGCTGGCGCGCCAGCTGCAGGTGACCGAGCTGCTGGCCGTGAGCCCGGCCCTGGCCGCGCTGGCCCGCAGCGAAGCCGAGCTGGCCGCGTCGGACGCCGTGCCGCTGCTGGACGAGGACACGCCCGCCCGCCACGCCGCCGCCCACGCCGGCCTGCTGGACGCCCGCGCCAGTGCCGCCAGCGCCCGCCAGGCGGCCGAGATGGCGCAGGCGGCCGCCCTGGCCATCACGCCGGATGCGGCGCTGCTCTCGGCTGCAGCGGCCATCGCCGCGCTGCACGCGGCAGTACCGGTGATCGTGCAGCTGCAGACCGAGATCAGCCAGGCCGACGCCGACATCGCCCGGCGCAGCGACGAGCTGGCCACCCAGGCGCGCGCCATCGATGCGCAGCGCACGCCCGACCAACTGCTCGCCCTGGCCCCCACGCCCACCGCCCGCGTGGAGCTGGACGAGGCGGTGGCGGCGCTGGATACCGCCACCGCCCGCCTGGGCGCACATGCCGAGGCGGCGGCCGGCGCCCAGGCACCCGGCACACCGCCCCCGGCGGCACCGGACGCCGCCGCCGCCCTGAGCCTGCGCACACTGCTGGGCGAGGTGGCGCGCACCGACGGCCAGCAGCGCCGCCTGCAGCAGCTGCCCGGCGACATCGCCGCTGCCGCGCGGCGCGTGGCGGGCGAACTCGCCGCCCTGGGCCTGCCGGACGAGGCCCGGGCCGGCCGTGTGCGCCCGCTGCTCGGCGCCCGGGTGGACGACGAGCTGGCCCTGCGCAGCCAGCTGGCGGCGCGCCGCCAGGGCCTGGACGAGCGGCTGCAGGCCATGACCACCGAACTGGCGCGGCAGAACACCGCCATCGCCGGCCTGCTGGCCCATGGCGAGGTGCCCACGCGCGACGAGCTGCGCCTGGCCCGCGCGGCACGCGACGAGGCCTGGGCACGGCTGCGCACCGTTGGGGTCAGCCTTGCCGGTGCGGATGCGGGTGCCGGTGCCGGTGCGGATGCGGGTGCATCAGGCAGCGCGGACGCCCGCATCACCAGCATCGACACGGCCCGGGTCGACGCCTACCAGGCTGCCCGGACCCGCGTCGACCATATCGTCGACGGCCTGCTGCAGCACTACGAGCGCGCCACCGAACTGGAGCTCGCGCGCGCCAAGGTGGCCGAGCTGCATGGCGACATCCAGGCCCGCGGACGCGAGGTCGAGGCCCTGGACACCCAGGCCGGCGCCGCCGACGCGGCCTGGCGCCAGGCGCTCGACGAGGCCGCCATCCCGCCCCTGCCGCCCAGCCAGCTGCGCGACTGGCAGGCGCGCCTGGACAGCCTCAAGGCCAGCCTGGACAGCCTGGCCGCCCAGCGCGAGGAGCTGCGCCAGCTGCAGGAGGCCCGGCTGGCTCTGACCGCCCGGCTCAAGGCGCCGATCGGACGCCTGGCGCTCACGCCGCTGCAGGGCGACGAGACCCTGGACACCCTGGTGGCCGTGGGCGAGGAGAACCTGCGCCGGGTCGACGCCATCCACACCCTGCGCAGCCAGGCCGAGGGCCAGGCGGCGCAGTGGCAGCAGCAGCTGACCCGCCAGGCGCAGCGCCAGGCCCAGCTGGCGCAGGCACTGGCGGCCGCGCGGGCCCAGGTCGACAGCCTGTCGGCCAGCGTGCTGCTGCCGGCGGCCAGCTCGGTGGCGGTGATCCGCAGCCGCATCGCCGAATTCGTCGCCCTGCTTGGCTTGGCCGACGCGCTGGGCGAGGCACGCAGCCGCGCCGCCGCCAAGCTGCGGCTGTGGCGGGACCACCAGGCCCAAGCCTCCGCCATCGCCCAGGCGCTGGGCCAGGCGGTGCCTGCGCCGACCCAGCTCACGCTGGCGGCAGGCGAGTGGGCCCGCAGGCTGGCGGCCGAGCAGGCGCGCGCCCAGGCCAGGGCGGCGGCGCTGCAGCGTGGCCAGTCGGCGCTGGCCCAGCTGGCCGACCACGAGGCAGCCCTGCAGCGCCACCAGGCCACGCTGGACGAGCTCTGCCGCCTGGCCCGCGTGCACGGCGCGGACGAGCTGCCCGCCGCCCTGGACGCCGCCGCGCGCAAGCGCCAGTGCCAGCGCGAGGTCGACAAGGACCGCCGGCAGCTGGCCCAGGCCTCGCTGCGCAGCCGCGCCGAGCTGGAGGCGCTGCTGAGCGGCCAGGACGTCCACGCCCTGCAGGCCCGCGCCGCCGATCTGGCCGAGCAGCTGAACGCCGCCGCCGCCGATCTGGACACGGCGCGCAGCCGCGACGAGGCGGCGCGCCGCGCCCTGGACGGCGTCGATGCCTCGGGCGCGGCCGCCGATGCCGCCGAGGCGGCCGACCGTGCCCTCACCACGGTGCGCCAGGCCCTGCCCCTGCTCATGCGCAACCGCCTGGCCCATGCCCTGCTGCAGGAGGCGGTGCGGCGCTTCCAGGAACGCCGCCAGGCGCCCATGCTGCTCAAGGCCGCAGCCTACTTCGCCCGGCTCACCGGCGGCGAGTTCGACGCCCTGCGCAGCGATGACGCCGAGGGCAGGCCGGTGCTCAAGGCCAGGCGCAGCGGCAGCGACACGCTGGTGGGCGTCGAGGCCCTGAGCGAAGGCACGCTCGACCAGCTCTACCTGGCGCTGCGCCTGGCCGCGCTGGAACTGCAGCGCGACGCCGGCAGGGACCTGCCCCTGGTGCTGGACGACGTGCTCATGACCTCGGACGACGCCCGTGCCGGGTGCATCCTGCGCGCCCTGGCCGACTACTCGCGCGGTGGCCAGGTCATCGTGTTCACCCACCACGCCCACCTGTGCGACATCGCCCGCGCCAGCGTGGACGAAGCGGCGCTGGCAGTGGTGGCGTTGACGCGGGGCGGATGAAGAAGGGGGACAGGTGGCTCGTGGGCACGGGTCATGCCGCAACAGCTGGCTGGCACGGCGGACGATCGGCCCCGCATCTCATCTCATCAGGCGGCTTGATCGGCACGCCGCCTCAAGGCAGCCGTGCTGCCATAGCCGAAACGCTCGCCCGCCGCCTGGAGCAGGCGGAAGACCTGCCCATCGTCATGGCCGGTCGTCCTCCCGAGCAGGCCGTCGATCCAGGTGGACGGCCAGCCGGCGAGCCCGTGCAGGGCGCCGACGGCAGCGCCGACGATGGCTGCCACGGTGTCGTTGTCACGCGTGTTGTTCACTGCCTGCAAAATGGCCTCACGCGGGTTGTCGCCGTGGCGCGCCACGATGTAGAGCGCCGTAGGCAGCGTCTCCAGCAGGTAGGCGCCCGAATGCCAGACCGAGCAGGCGGTCAGGACATCCTGCCCCTGCGCCAGCGCCGGCTGCAGATGCTGGCGGATGAGGTGGGCCGCCGTGCCATGGAAGCCAGGCGGATGTCCGTTGCGTGCGGCATACGCGGTGGGCAGGCAGACATCGTCCAGCACGGCCAGGCAACGGTCGACCCACCAGGCCGCGGGTGGCGCCTGCTCCATCGCCAGCAAGGCCCACAGCAGGTCGACCCAGGCCAGGCAGCTGGCATTGGACAGCGCGTCATCATGCGTGAGATGGGCTGCCACCAGGGTGTCGGCCCAGATGGCTGCGGCAGGCTGGCGCAGGTGCGGCAGCAGCACTGGCGCGATGCGCATCAGCGCACCGTTGCCGGCCGAGGAATCGCCGCAGCGCTGCCAGGGCAGCCCCTGCCTGACCTTGCCGACGAAGGCAGTCACGGCCTGGCCGATGCCGAAGATGCGGCGCTGGCTGAACAGTTCGGCAAGCGGTTGCGGATCCAGTCGCCCCTGCTGCAGCAAATGCTCGACGGTCCAGAATGCCAGTTGCGTATCGTCCGATGGCAGACCGACAGCGCGACCGTCGGCATGCCGATTGGGCCGATAGCCGTCCACCCAGCCGTGGATGCGCCTGCGCTCCGACGGATTGATGGACTCGCTCACATTGCCCAGGGCATCGCCGATGGCCAGGCCGAGCATCATGCCCTCGACCTTGTCGGCCAGATCGATGCCCGCCGGCAGTGCCGGAGGTGCGGCATCAAGGCGTGGGTGCCAGCGGATCTTCAACTGACCTGCGTCGTACAAGGCACGGGCGGGATGGCTGGTGGGCTCGGTCATGTCAGTCACTGGAACGAATCCTCGTTCTTCGCATCACGGCGATGGTGATCCGGCTCGCAGGTCAACCCGTCGGTCCCGGGATCCGACGGATTCGGCGAGCAACTTCATGCATCGGAAAACGAGCCGCCATCGCCAGAGGCAACATGCACTCACCTCGCCACCGCACACCCGGCATCCTGGCATCCTGGCATCCTGGCATCAGCGCTTGAGGTCGTCAAAGTCCGCGTCGCCCAGCACCACCACTTCCTGGAGGCGCTCACGACATACCGTGAACGCCACATCGGGAACGACTGTTGTGGGGGCGCCCTCTACGGTCGGGACGGTGCTTTGCGAGGCTCGACGCACAACTCCCAGGCCAATGCGCGCTCCGGCGCAGGTGCAGCCCGGACCTGTTCGGCAACTGTCCGGTCACGCAGGGCACGGATTGGTGCACCTCCGCACTCGGCGGCACACTGGCTGAAGCGGCTGGGGTAACACGGAGCCAGGTCGCACCAGAGGAGACTAGCGCACCAGGTGCCTGTCACGACTTGAGTTCTTCAACCCACCCCGTCTTCGCAGACGCGTTTTCCGGCTATCCGAATCGAAAGTGTGCAGTAAGTACCTGTCAGAAAAC
>JBJOKY010000441.1:0-4374 GCA_046045865.1 Pseudomonadota bacterium
GGCCAGGCTGCGCGCGCCCTTGCTGCGCGCGAGGCTGCTGGCGGTGAAGGGGACCTGGCAGCGGGATGGGGATGTGCGCAACCTGATTGCGGCGCACGTTACCGCGCGCCAGTGCCCAAGTTTCAATCCACGCCCACCAGTTTCCCAGTGGGCGACTCCCCCGTCCCTAAATTGGTAAGCGTGCTGAAGTCGAACTTGGCGAGTTCACCGGCGAGGCTGGCCTGGCTGGTGGCGAGGATGAGCTCACCCGTCCACAACTCGGCGAAAGTGGCCAGCGGTTCGATGGTGGGGCGCCCGCCGCCTTGCGCAAGCGGATCCAGAAACAGCACACGTTGGCCGTCGCATTGAGCCAGCACCACCCAACGGGTTTCGCCGCTTGCCAGGCGCACATGACACAGAGCGGGCAGCGGAACCAGGGTCAGGCGATCGGGCCGGCTGGTCCGAAGGCGAGCCTTCAATCCCAGCGCCCTGGCAGCCAGGAGCAGGTCGTCACTCGAAATGGCCTCGGTCTCCGATCTACCCAACTGGTGCCCGAGGGCGGCGGCATCCGCGCTCAGGTGGTGCAGGCGCGCGAGGACACACAGGGCCTGCAGTCCACTGCGGGCCCCTGGACGACCGTCCGGCCCGGAAAGACCGACATCTTGAGGCCAGGGCGACGATGCATGTGGAGTGGATGTGGCATCGAACTCATCGATGCCCCCGGATGCAGCACCCGGATCCAGGCTCTGCTTTCGCGACCTGAAAGTGAAAAAAGCGAAAATTTCACGACCCGAATGTAGGGCGCGAAGCTCAGGATCGGGCGGCAAGAACGACCACCTCTTGGGGGACAGGGAAAACCCGTGGGAGCGACGCACTCCACCATCTGGTGGGGGGCGGCGCCGTGTCGTCGCGGCAGGCGCACGGGCCGACCGCCGGGCCGGCGCGCCGTTCAGCTCCGGTCGATGTCGCGCCTGCCGCGGGGCCCGGCCACGGCCCGCGCGATGCCGCGCAGGATGTGCAGCTCCTCCTCGGTCGGCCGGGCCCGGTTGACGAGCTGGTTCAGCCGCGGCATGAGCTTGCGCGGCACGGCCGGGTCGAGGTAGCCGATCTGCACCAGCACCTCGCGCCAGTGCGCGAGCGCGCCCTGCACGGCATCGAGGCTGGCCACGCGCGGCGCGCTGGTGCGCTCCTCGACCGCGAAGCTGCCCAGCGCCGAGCGCCAGTCGTAGGCGACGAGCTGCACCGCCTGCGCCAGGTTGAGCGAGCCGTAGCCCGGCGCGGTCGGGATGCTCAGGCACAGGTGGCAACGCCACACGTCGGCGTTGGACAGGCCGTAGCGCTCGCTGCCGAACACGAAGGCGACCCGTTCGCCCGCGCCGGCCCGGGTGGCCAGCGCCGGCATGGCCACCCGCGGTGCCTGGGTGGGCGGGCCGAAGTCGCGTGGCGTCATGGCAGTGGCGCAGGCGATGTGCATGCCGGCCAGCGCCTCGTCCAGCGTGGCGACGATGCGCGCGCGTGTCAGCACGTCGGCCGCGCCGCTGGCCATGGCCACGGTGTCCTCGTGCGACAGCACGTCGGCAAAACGCGGCGCCACCAGCACCAGCTCGCCGAAACCCATCACCTTGAGCGCGCGTGCCGCGGCACCGACGTTGCCCGCATGGCTGGTGTGGACGAGGATGAAGCGGGTCGGGTCGGTCATGAGGCGGCGGCTGGCAGGCGGCTGGCAGGCGGGAGGCGGGCGCGGCAGGCGCCGGCCCGGTAAACTCCCGGGCCATCATAGGCGGGCCCTGCGGCCGGCCGCCCCGCTCTTTCTCCACCGCCGCTCACCGTCACCCCCGTGCCTGCCGCACCGGCCACAAGCCGTGCCCCGCCTGCCAGCCAGGCCGCAGCCCAGCCCCGAAACGTACACACCATGTCGCAAGCCAACCTGCACCCCATGCTCAACATCGCCATCAAGGCCGCGCGCGCGGCCGGATCGGTGATCAACCGCGCCAGCCTCGACCTGGATCGCCTGACGGTGAGCAGCAAGAGCCCGAACGACTTCGTCACCGAGGTCGACGCGGCGGCCGAGCAGGTCATCATCGACACGCTGCTGCAGGCCTACCCGGGCCATGCCATCCTGGCCGAGGAATCGGGCCGCGAGCACGGCGCCCGGCACAGCGACTACCTGTGGATCATCGATCCGCTGGACGGCACGACCAACTTCATCCACGGCTTTCCGCAGTACGCCGTGTCGATCGCGCTGGCCTTCCGCGGCAAGGTCGAGCAGGCCGTCGTGTACGACCCCAACCGCAACGACCTGTTCTACGCCACCAAGGGCCGCGGCGCCTTCCTCAACGACAAGCGCCTGCGCGTGTCGCGCCGCATACGCATGGCCGACACCCTCATCGGCACCGGATTCCCCTTCCGCAAGGGCGACAACTTCAAGCGCTACCTGAAGATGTTCGAGGAAATCATGCAGAACTGCGCCGGCCTGCGCCGCCCCGGCGCCGCGGCGCTGGACCTGTGCTACGTCGCGGCGGGCTGGTACGACGGCTTCTTCGAGACCGGCCTGAACCCCTGGGACGTGGCGGCCGGCTCGCTCATGATCACCGAGGCCGGCGGCCTGGTGGGCAACTTCACCGGCGAGGCCGACTTCCTGTACCAGCGCGAGGTGGTGGCGGCCAACCCGCGCATCTACGCCCAGATGGTCAAGATCCTGGCGCCCTACAGCCGCGTCATCAAGGACGACGAGCCGGCCGAGGAAGGCAGCGAGGACGCCGCCGGCAAGCACGCCGGCGCCGCGCTGCAGGCCCTGGCCGAATCGGCCGCGCCAGCCGCAGCCGCCGAGGCCGAGACCGAGGCCGCCGGTGCGGCCGCGCCGACGCGCAAGCCGGTGCGCATCCGCAAGACCGACGCCGCCGCGCCGGCAGCCGCACCGGCCGCACGGTCCGCGGCGGACGACGCGGACGCCGCGCCGTTCTGACGCCAGCGGGTGCGCCCGTGCGGCGTGCCCACCCCGGGCCGGGCCGTCGTCAGGCGACGGCCCGGCCCACGACCTGCCGCCGCACGCCGCGGCACGCCACGGCATCACCATGCACTTCCTGCCCGCCCACCTGCCGCCGGCCCGGCCGACACCCCGAGCCTGGTGTTTCGCCTTCGTGCAGCGCGAGCTGCTGCTGCCGCCCGACGACCCGCGCCTGTTCGGTGCGCTGGACCCGGCCGGCCTGGCCGGCCTGCTCGACCTGGCGCGCACGCGCCACTACCTGGGCAGCCTGGCCGGACACGACTGCTGGGCCGCCGAGCTGGCCGAGGCACCCGCGGGCTGGCAGCGCACCGGCCTGCGCGCCGCCATGCTGGCGCTGGACAGCACCGTCGCCGCCCTGGCCGGGCGCGCCGCCCAGGTGCTGGAATGGGACCGCAGCCACCGCCACTGCGGCGTGTGCGGCACGCCTACCGACCACCATGCGGGCGAACGCTCGCGCGTGTGCCCGGCCTGCGGCCACACGGCCTACCCACGCATCAGCCCGGCCATGATGGCGCTGGTGTGGCGCCCGGGCGAGGTGCTGCTGGCACGCTCGCCGCACTATCCGCCCGGCATGTACAGCGCGCTGGCCGGCTTCGTCGAGGCCGGCGAGTCGATCGAGGACTGCCTGCACCGCGAGGTGGCCGAGGAGGTCGGCGTGCGCGTGGCCGCACCACGCTACTACGGCAGCCAGAGCTGGCCCTTCCCGCACAGCCTGATGGTGGCCTACACCGCGCGCTGGACGGACGGCGAGATCTGGTTCGCCCTGGACGCCCTGCCCGCCATCCCGCCGCGGTTCTCCATCGCCGGCCACCTGATCCGCGACACCCTGGCGCGGCTGCAGGCGGGCGACGAGCCCGGCTGAGGCCACCACCCCGCACCGGAAAAACACGCAACAATGCAAGAAAGACAGCCCAGGGGTCCCATGTCGCAATCGCGTATCGAACTGCTGCAGCGCATGCCGGTGTTCCACGGCATCCACGAGGCCACGCTGCAGGTCTTGCTGGAAAGCGCGCAGATCGTGCACCTGCCGGCCGGCAGCCACTTCTTCCGCCAGGGCGACGAGGCACTCTACATGTACGTGCTCGAATCCGGCCGCGCCAGCGTGCGCAAGGTCTGGGGCGAGCACGACATCGCGATCGCGCAGCTGGCTGCGGGCGACTGCTTCGGCGAGGTCGCGCTGATCGACCTGGCCTCGCGCAGCGCCACGGTGCGCGCCGAGACCGACTGCGTGGCCATCGAGATCTCGGCGGTGCACCTGTACCGCATCCACGACGTCGACATCGAGCAGTTCATCGCCATCCAGGCCAACATCGCGCGCGAGCTGTGCCGGCGCCTGCGTCTGGCCGACGACGCCCGCATGCCGGCCGCCGACCTGCCTGCGGGCACTG
>JBJOKY010000442.1:0-3723 GCA_046045865.1 Pseudomonadota bacterium
AGGGCACGCTGCTGGCGGAGCTGGCGGGGCATCGCGACCTTGTATGGACGGCCGCCTTCAGCTCGGACGGGCGCCGCGTGGTGACGGCCAGTAGCGACAACACTGCGCTGGTCTGGGACGTGACCCGCACCACCTGGACCCGCGAGCAGTTGCTGGCCGCCATGGACGCCAAGCTGGCGGCGCTGGGCCGCAGGGCGAGTGCAGCGGAATGCCAGCTCTACTTTTCGCCCGGCACGCCGCAGCGGCCGGCGGAATGTGGGGCGCTGGCCGCCGCCGGTGCAGGGCCGGCTGCGGCGGGGGCTTCGGCGCAGGCCCGGATGCCGCGGCAGCGGTAGCACGGAGGCTCAGGGCTTCTTCATCGCATCCTTGGCCATCTCGTCCTTGGCCATGGCGTCTTTCTTCATCTCGTCCTTCTTCATGGCGCCCTTGTGCATGGCATCCTTCTTCATGCCGTCGGCCTTCATCGCGCCCTTGTGCATGCCGTCCTTGGCCATCGCGTCCTTGGCCATGCCGTCCTTCTTCATCTCGTCCTTCTTCATCATGTCGTCGGCACGGGCGGTGGCCATGAGGCCGAAGCCGGCGGCCAGGGCGAGGGTGATGGCGGCGATGCGTTGGGTGGTGGTGTTCATGGTGAGATCTTCCTTGGGGGGTGGATCGGCCATGGGCTGGATTGCCCGCTTTGGCCGGGGTGGGTGAAACAGGTCGAGAGAGGCGACGCGGGCTGCGTCGTTGCCGAGGAACTCAGGAGCCGCCGAACCAGTTGTAGCCCTGGTCTTCCCAGTAGCCGCCGGGGTAGGCGTTGGTGACGGTGATGGCGCGGATGTGCTTGGGGTTCTTGTACCCAAGCTTGGTGGGCATGCGCAGCTTGAGCGGGTAGCCGTGGCGGGGCTCCAGGGTGCGGCCGTTCTGGCCGGTCACCAGCAGGGTCTGCGGGTGCAGGGCCGTGGCCATGTCGATGCTGGTGTGGTAGTCGTCGTCGCAGGTGAAGCCGATGTACTTCGCGCTCAGGTCGGCGCCCACGCGCTTCAGGAACAGCGCGAAGGGGATGCCCGACCAGTGGCCGATGGCGCTCCAGCCTTCCACGCAGATGTGGCGGGTCACCTGTTCGGCGGTGGGCAAGGTGTGCAGTTCCTCCAGCGACCAGGCGTGCCGATCGGCCACCTGGCCGGTCACCTCCAGGCGGAAGCTGTCGCCATCGACCTCGCGCACCTCGTTCTCGCCGTAGTAGGCGTTGAAGGGGAAGGGGTCGAGCGCCAGGCTGCGGTCATAGGTGGGCGCCAGGCGCTGCGGGTCGAACAGCCAGCCCTGCACGCGGTCATTCATGCGCGAGACCGAGAGCAGCGCGGTCTCGACCGCACTTTCGTCGGTGAGTGCACAGCCGCTCAGCAGCGCCAGGCCGCCGGCGCTCAGGCCGCCGCGCAGAAAGGCCCGGCGTGCCGGGGCGATGTGGTCCTGCGGCAGTTCGCGCAAGGCGGTGGTGATGGCGGACTGGGCGTCGAACGTGCCGATGCGGCGGCTGGGCTTGAAGAGCTTGAACATCTCGGGTCCTTGAGGAGGAGGGGTCGTGCGGCGCGGTGCGGTGCGGTGCGGCTCAGCGCCCCAGCACCATGAGGCGCAAGGTGCGCGGCACCAGGGCCACCATCAGCACATGCACGGCGATGAAGGCGCACAACACGGCCATGGCGATGAAGTGCACGAGCCGTGCGCCTTCGTAGCCGCCCAGCAGCTCGCGCAGCAGCGGGAACTGCACCGACTTCCACAGCACCAGGCCGCTGAGCACCAGCAGCACCAGGTCGACCACCGCCGTGAGGTAGGCGAGCTTTTGCACCGCGTTGTAGTGCGTCAGGTCGGCGTGGGCCAGGCGGCCGCGCAGGGCGGCGAGCAGGTCGTGCAGCAGCTCGGCGGGGCGCAGCGGCCAGAAGCGCGCCAGGGCACGGCCGGTGGCCAGGTTGAGCGCCAGATAGATCAGGCCGTTGGCGCCCAGCAGCCACATGGCGGCAAAGTGCCACTGGATGGCGCCACCCAGCCAGCCGCCCAGGGTCAGGCCCTTGGGGATGGCGAAGCCTAGAAAGGCGGTGGCGTTGTAGATGCGCCAGCCGCTCAGCACCAGCAGCACGACGGCCAGGGCGTTGAGCCAGTGCGCCAGGCGCAGCCAGAGCGGGTGCACGGTGCTGGATGCGGGCAGGCTGGCGCCCGCCTGGCCGCCGAGCGGCAGGATGGTGGGGGACATGGGGAAGGCTCCGGCCGCGTCAGCGGCGTGGGGGATGCAGGGTCGTGAGATGGGCGGACGGGGCGAGCGCAGCGCGGGCTGCCCGTAGCGGCCGGTGCTGTCGGCGCCTCAGGAGGCTGCCGCCAGGCAGGCGCCGTTCAGCGGCGCGTGCAGGGCCTGCAGCACCGCGCCCTGCTTCGGCAGCTGGGCGAAGGCGACGACGGCGAGCTGGTCGCGCTGCCAGCCGGGCAGCAGGGCCACCGTCTTGCTGACATCGACACTTTCACCGGCCGCCAGGGCGGGCAGGGTGATGGGGCCGATCCAGGCGCGCACCACGTGGTCGTGGTGCAGGGTGACGCCGGAGTTCTCGCCGCGCAGCACCTGCGAGACCAGGCTGCTTTCGGTCAGCGCCAGATACAGCTCGCTGCCGGCCATCTGGGGCTGGCGGGCCTGCACGCTGGTGCGCAGCGTCAGCAGGCGCGGGGTGGTCGCGGTGGCCGGCGCCAGCGCGGCCGGACCGGCGGGCTGGCCCACCGCCACATCGAGCGTGAGCGCGGCGTTCTGCATGTTGACGCGGCGCACCTGCTCGCGGATGTTGCCGGGCCAGTCGCGCGCCTCGCTGCCGCTCACGAAGAACTGCGGCGTGTAGACGCTGCGCCGCGCATTGGCCGCCACCAGGGCGCGCTGGCGCACGGCGAAGCCGGGCTGGGCATAGGGGTCCTTCCAGCCGATGTCGTCCCAGTAGGGCACGTGCAGGGCGATGGGCACGATGCGGGCATCGGCATCCACCGCGCTACGCAGCTGGGCGAGCTGCTTGTCGGCGCCCGGGCAGCTGGAGCAGCCTTCCGAGGTGTACAGCTCCACCAGCGCGGCCTTGTGCGGGCCGCTGCTGGCGCTGCAGCCGGCCGGCGGCGCGGCCAGGGCCGGTGCGCTGAAGGCGGCAGCGATCGTCAGGGCCGCAGCGACGGCAACGCCCAGCATGGCGTGGCCAGCAGGGTGGGAGGCTTGGGGCTGCGTGGGCGTGGTGGTCATGGTGGTTCTGGCGGTGCTGGTCGCTGGCAGGTCTCGGGTCATGTGGTCGATCGGTTGATCGGTCGGTCGACGGTTCAGGGGCTGTTCCGGTCCCCAGGGTGACAGGGCTGTGTTTCCCGTCGACGCTGGTTGGTCGGGCCACCCGCCAGCTTCTTACGGTGCCCCCGAACTTCTTTACAAAATGCCTGGCGGATACTGGCCGGATGACATCCGACCGCGACCTTGCCGCCCAGCTCGCCCAGCACCGCGACGCCCTGCTGCGTTATGCCCTCAAGCAGCTGCGCAACCCGGCCTGGGCCGAGGACGCCGTGTCCGAGACGCTGCTGGTGGCGATCGAGAAGCCGCAGAGCTTTGCCGGCGCTGCGCAGCTGCGCACCTGGCTGACCGGCATCCTCAAGCACAAGGTGATCGACCAGATCCGCAAGCATGGCCGCGAGATGTCGCTCACCTCCGAGGACGACGAGCAGGACATCGACGCGCTG
>JBJOKY010000443.1:0-3717 GCA_046045865.1 Pseudomonadota bacterium
TCGGCGTGCTTCGGCGCGGACACCTTCCGCAACGGCATGGACCCGCTCACCCTGCTGCGTTACCTGGGTGGCGTGGGCGAGGTGGCGGCCGTCAGCTGTGACCGCGCCGCCATCCCGGCGCTGGACGAGCTCGACCCCGAGACCTGCCACCTGGCCTTCCAGCTCGGCCTGGACACGGACGCCGGGCGCGAGGCCATCGAGACCGCCTTCGCCTTCGTGCGCGATGACTGCGAGCTGCACATCGTCGAGCCGGACGCGCCGCCGTGTGAATACGCTCGTCTCATCGAGGAGCTGCCCGACCACGTGCGCCTGGGCGACATGCTGGTGAGCGTGGGCGCGGTCACGCGCGCGCAGATCGACGCCTGCCTGGCCACCCAGGACCAGGCCCAGGTGGCCGCCCAGGACGCCGCCCCGGCCGGTGCGCCCCCCGCCGACGTACCCAGGCTCGGCGAACTGCTGCAGACCCAGGCCGGCGTGGCGCCCCATGTGGTGAATGCCGCGCTGAAGAAGCAGCAGAAGCAGCGCGAGGCCAGCGTGGCGGATGACAGCCGCTACATCCGCGTGCAGGCCGACCGGCTCGACGCGGTCATCAACCTGCTGGGTGAACTCGTGATCGCCGGCGCCGGTGCGTCCATGCTGGCGCGCCAGACCCGCCAGGGCTCGCTCATCGAGGCCAACCAGCACGTCACCCGGCTGGTGGAGGAGATCCGCAACGGCACGCTGCAGCTGCGCATGGTGCCCATCGGCGAGACCTTCAGCCGCTTCCGCCGCGTGGTGCGCGACACCGCCGGCCAGCTGGGCAAGGAAGTGAATTTCGAGATCGAGGGCGGCGAGACCGAGTTGGACAAGTCCATGGTCGAGCGCATCGCCGACCCGCTCATGCACCTGGTGCGCAACGGCCTGGACCATGGCCTGGAAACGCCCGAGGAACGCGAGGCCGCCGGCAAGCCCGCCGCCGGCCGGCTGGTGCTGAGCGCGCGCCACGAGTCGGGCAGCATCGTCATCCGCATCGACGACGACGGCCGCGGCATCCACCGCGACAAGGTGCTGCAGCGCGCCTGGGATCGCGGCCTGGTCGAGCCCGGCGTGGTGCCGGCCGACGCCGACATCCTCAAGCTCATCTTCGAGCCGGGCTTTTCCACCGCCGCGCAGGTGACCGAACTCTCGGGCCGCGGCGTGGGCATGGACGTGGTGCGCCGCAACATCGAGGCCCTGCGCGGCAGCGTGCTCATCCACAGCGAGCAGGGCCGGGGCACGCAGATCGACATCCGCCTGCCGCTCACCCTGGCCATCATCGACGGCTTCCTGGTCGGCGTGGCGAACTCCAAGTTCATCCTGCCGCTGGACACCGTGGTCGAGGTGATCTCGGCCGGCCTGGCCACCAGCCCGCCCGACGCCCACGGCCGCTACTGCGTGGAACTGCGCGGCGAGGTGCTGCCGGTGGTCGACCTGCGCACGCTCTACGAGCTGCAGGCGCCGCCGGCCGAGAACACCAGCATCGTGGTGGTGCGCGGCGACGCCGGCCCCTACGGCCTGGTGGTGGACAGCCTGCTGGGCCAGCACCAGACGGTGATCAAGCCGCTCGGGCCGCTTTTCCGCACCCTGCGCGGCATCTCGGGCTCGTCCATCCTGGGCAACGGCGAGGTGGCGCTCATCGTCGACGTCAACTCGCTGTGCCAGCTGGCCGAGCAGCCGCCGCCTGCCGTCACGTCCTCCACCGCCCCTTCCCCCGCCGCCACGGCCGCCTCGGTGGCGGCCGCCACCCTGGCTCTCCTGACCCCAAGCAGCGCACAGAACGCTCAACCGACGACTCAAGGACAAGCATCATGACCACACAGAACGCCTCATGGCTGGCCCGCCTGGTCGCCGGCAACGAACTCGACGGCGCCTCGCGCCAGCTGCAGCAGGCCGCCGAGCGCCTGAAGGCTGAACAGGCTGCCCTGGCCGCCGAGCAGGCGGCGCGTGCCGACGTCGAGGCCACGCTGGCCCAGATCCAGGCGCGGCTGGACACGGTGGAGTCCGAGCTCAAGGTGCGCACCGACATCATGAACATCACGTCCATCGTGTCCGAGGCGGACAAGAAGGGCGACATCCTGTCCATCAACGAGAAGTTCATCGAGGTCTCCAAGTACAGCAGGAAGGAGCTGCTGGGCGCGCCGCACAACACCACCCGCCACCCGGACATGCCCAAGGAGGTGTTCAAGCAGATGTGGCAGACCATAGGCCGCGGCGATATCTTCCGCGGCGTGGTGAAGAACCGCGCCAAGGACGGCACGCCCTACTACGTCGACGCGGTGATCGCGCCCATCCTGGGCGAGAACGGCAAGCCGATGAAGTACCTGGGCGTGCGCTACGACATCACCGAGCAGGAGATCGAGCGCCAGAACGCGCGCGGCATCCTGGCCGCCATCGACCAGAGCTATGCCTATGTCGAGCTCGACCTGGTTGGCCATGTGCTGAGCGCCAACGCCAACTTCCTCGCCCTGATGGGCTACGGCGCCGACGAGGTCAAGGGCAAGCACCACCGCAGCTTCGTGGCGCCGGCGGACGCCAACGCGCCGACCTACGAGCAGTTCTGGCGCGACCTGAACGCCGGCAAGGCGCAGAACAGCGTGTTCCGCCGCATCGCCAAGAGCGGCGCCGAGGTGTGGATCCAGGCGGTCTACGCGCCGGTGAAGGACGAGATGGGCCGGGTGGTGAAGATCGTCAAGATCGCCACCGACGTGACCGACAAGGTGGTGGCCGACCGCATGCTGCACTACGCCGTGGAACAGGCCCAGCAGGTGACGGCGGCCGCCAAGGCCGGCGACCTGACCCAGCGCATTCCGCTCGAAGGCAAGAGCGGCCCCATCGGCGAGCTGTGCGGCGGCGTGAACTCGCTCATGGAGACCACCGCGGTGATCTTCGACGACGTGGTGCGCGTGTTCGGCGCGCTGGCCGCCGGCGACCTGTCGCAGAGCATCACGCGTGACTACCAGGGCACGTTCGGCCAGGTCAAGGAAGACGCCAACGCCACGCGCGAGAAGCTCGCCGCCATCATCGAGGACGTCGGCCGGGTCTTCTCCGCCCTGGCCAGCGGCGACCTCAGCCAGCGCATCACGCGCGACGCCGAAGGCACCTTCGAGCAGGTGAAGAACGACGCCAACTCCAGCTGCGACCGCCTGGCCGGCATCATCGAGGAGGTGCGCGCCGCCGCCGATGCGCTCACCGGTGCGGCCAACCAGGTCAGCGCCACGGCGCAGAGCCTGTCGCAGGCGGCCAGCGAGCAGGCCGCGTCGGTGGAGGAGACCACGGCGTCGATCGAGCAGATGTCGGCCTCCATCTCGCAGAACAGCGACAACGCCAAGGTGACCGACAGCATGGCCACCAAGGCCAGCAAGGAAGCCGGCGAAGGCGGTGACGCGGTGACGCAGACCGTCAAGGCCATGAAGCAGATCGCGGCCAAGATCAGCATCGTCAACGACATCGCCTACCAGACCAACCTGCTGGCGCTGAACGCGGCCATCGAGGCGGCCCGGGCGGGTGAACACGGCAAGGGCTTCGCGGTCGTGGCCGCCGAGGTCCGCAAGCTGGCCGAACGCAGCCAGGAAGCGGCCAAGGAGATCGGCGACCTCGCCTCCAACAGCGTGTCGACTGCCGAACGTGCGGGCAAGCTGCTCGACGAGATCGTGCCGTCGATCAAGAAGACGTCCGACCTGGTGCAGGAAATCTCCGCCG
>JBJOKY010000106.1:0-11974 GCA_046045865.1 Pseudomonadota bacterium
GAGCAGCAGCTGGCGGCCGCTGCCGTCCGGCACGCCGCCACCGACCAGGCCGGTGTTGCCACCCTGCGGCACCAGGCTGACGCCATGCGCGGCGGCCTGCCGGACCACCGCCGCCACCTCGGCCGTGCTGCCAGGCAGCACCACGGCCAGGGCGCGCCCGATCCAGCGCTTGCGCCAGTCGCGTTCGTAGGCCGACAGGTCATCGTCCGACGGGCTGCCGTGCACCAGCACGTGGGCGGGGCCGACGATGGCTCGCAAGGCAGCGAGCAGGTCGGCCTGGCCCGCGTCGCCGGCGCCCGTGGTGGCGAGGGAACTGCCTGTCGGGTTCATGCGTGCACCTGCGGTGTCGTGGCGGCAGTGGCCAGCGCTGCCTCGCGCCCGGCACGCAGGCGCCAGCGCACCTGCACCGCGCAGGCGCCAAACAGCAGCAGCGCCAGCAGCACCTCCAGCAGCGCCAGGCCCTGGCCGGGGCCGATGTCGCTCCACAGGCGCACCAGGCCCTCGGTCACGTAGAGCCAGACCACCAGGCTCAGCCAGCGGCTGGTGTACAGGCGCCAGCGCCACAGCCCGGGCAGGGCGGCCAGCAGGGGCAGCACCTTGATGGCCAGGGTCCCGCGACCGGTGGGCGCCAGCACCAGCTCCCAGGCCAGGCCCAGCAGCACCAGCGCGGCACAGCTGGCCAGGGCCAGCCAGCGGGCGCGCTGCAGGGCCGGGGTGGGCGGCACGCTCGGCAGCATGGCGGCGTGGTCGACGGGACGTTCTTGCATGGCTGGCATGATAGCCAGCCACCCGCGCTGCCCGACCCGGCCCCGAACTTGAACACCACCCTGCATCACCCCCTGGCCGCCCTGCGCCTGCGCGAACGCCTGCGCCTGAGCCTGCGCTCGCTGCGCCGCTGGCCCTGGCTGGACACCGTGCGCACGCTGCGCCAGCGCTTCCGAGAAGACCGCCTGGGGCTCACGGCGTCCAGCCTCACCTTCACGACCACCATGGCCCTGGTGCCGCTGATGACGGTGACTTTCGCCGTCTTCACCGCCTTCCCCATGTTCGGCAGCTTCAGGAAGGCGCTGGAGGCCTACCTGGTTCAGAACCTGGTGCCCGAGATCATCGCCAAGCCGGTGCTGTCGACGTTGACCCAGTTCGCCCTCAAGGCCAACCGCCTGGGCACGGTCGGCCTGGTGGTGCTGGTGTTCACGGCGGTGGCGCTGATGCTCACCATAGATCGCACGCTCAATGCCATCTGGCGCGTGCGCCGGCCGCGCCCACTGGCGCAGCGCGTGCTCATCTACTGGGCGGTCGCCACCCTGGGGCCGCTGCTGCTGGGCGTGAGCCTGAGCCTGGCCTCCTATGCGCTATCTGCATCCAGAGGCCTGGTCAACGCCCTGCCTGGCGGCCTGGCCCTGGCCCTGGACATCGCCGAATTCCTCATGATGGTGAGCGGCTTCGCCGCGCTGTTCCGCTTCGTGCCCAACACCCAGGTGCGCTGGGCCCACGCCTTTGCCGGCGCGCTGTTCGTAGCTGCCGGCTTCGACCTGACGCGCCGCGCCCTGGCCTGGTACCTGGGCGCGGTGCCCAGCTTCTCGACCATCTACGGCGCCTTCGCCACCGTGCCCATCCTCCTGCTGTGGATCTACCTCGGCTGGGTCATCGTGCTGCTGGGCGCCGTGATCACGGCCTACGCGCCCAGCCTGCAGATGCAGGTGGTGCGTCGCCCGCCGGCGGCCGGTCAGCGCTTCGAGCTCGCCCTGCTGCTGCTGCGCGAGCTGCACGCGGCCCGCGGCGCCGGCGTGCGCGGCCTGACGCAGACCGAACTGGCCACGCGCCTGGGCGTCGACCCGTTGCACATCGAGCCGCAGCTCGAGGCTCTGCAGAACCTCGACTGGGTCGGCCGGCTGGAGGAAAGTGGCGCCCAGCGCCTGGTGCTGCTGATTGATCCGGCCGGCACGCCGGCCGCACCGCTGCTCGAAGCCCTGCTGATCGTGCGCCGTGCCGACACCGAGGCCCTGTGGCGCCACGCCGGCCTGCAGCAGCTCGGCCTGGGTCAGCTGCTCGCGCCGCCGCGCGCCTGAGCCGGGGGCGCAGCCGCCGCGCCGCCGCGTCTGCCCGGCCCGTCCAGGCCGGGCCATCGCACTCAGCGCGACTGGGCCAGTGCCAGCCGCAACACCGCCAGCATCTCGTCGGGCTGTTCCTGCATCACGGCATGGCCGCTGGCCAGCAGGTGTTGCCGGGTCGGCACCTGGCGCGCCAGGGCAGCCTGCAGCCCGGTGGCCTGTTTCGGCTGCGTCATGCGGTCGCCGCTGCCCAGCACAAGGTGGGCCGGGCAGCTGATGCGTGCGGCTGCATCCAGCCCGCCGGCGTAGCGCCGGCAGATGTCGAAATCCAGCTCGAAGAGGTTGGCGGCCGCGCCGCCCGGGCCGTCGTCGGGTGTGCCCCGCCAGCCCAGTGCCTCGGAGCGTGCCAGCACCTGGCGCATCAGCGCGCGCAGGCCGCCGTGCAGCCAGCTGCCCGGGCCGGGGTAGCTCGGCTTGCTGGCGTGGCTGCCGAGCGACCAGCTGTTGACCATGTCGATGGCGGCCAGCGGCGTGTCGCGCGCGCTGTCGATGAGCGCCTGCGACACCGCCATGGGGTAGGCCGTGCCCACCATCACCAGACGGTCGACGCGTGCGGGCGCCCGGCCGGCCGCTTCCAGCGCGACGAGCGATCCCATGCTGTGCCCGACCAGGGTGGCGCTGGCCACGCCGGCAGCATCCAGGGCAGCCAGCGTCCAGTCCGCCAGGGACTCGACGCTGCGCAATGCCGGGCCCTGGGACAGGCCGTGGCCGGGCAGGTCGAGTGCCAGCACAGCGTGGCCATGGTGGGCGCACCAGCGCGCCAGCAGACCCCAGACGCAATGGTCGTTGAGCGCGCCGTGGACGAACACGACGCAGGGCAGGGCGGGGTCGAAGACCTTGCCGCCGGTGTAGACATAGGCCGGGCGGCCTTGCACGACGAGTTCCATCAGCGGCCTCCCTGGGTGGCGTTCCTCGGGCCGTCCTTGCCGGCTGTTGCGCCAACTCGGCCTGCAAGCTTGAGCGCGCCGGCCAGGTCGGCGATCAGGTCCTCGGCGTCCTCCAGGCCGATCGACAGGCGGATGGTTCCGCCGGTGATGCCACTGGCCAGCAGCGCCGCGCCATCCATGCGCGAATGGGTCGTGCTGGCCGGATGGATGACGAGCGAGCGGCAGTCGCCCACGTTGGCCAGGTGGGAGAACAGCTGCAGGCCCTCGATGAACACGCGACCGCGCTCGCGGGTGAGCTCGTGCGCCTGCCCGGGTGGCAGGTCCGGTGGGGGTTTCAGGTCGAAGCTGAACACCGCGCCCGGGCCGCGCGGCAGCAGATGTCTCGCCAGGTCATGGTCGCGGTGGCTCGGCAGGCCGGGGTAGCGCACGGTGGCGACCAGCGGACTGGTGGCCAGGAATTCGGCGATGCGCCGGGCGTTGTCCACATGCCGGGCCATGCGCAGCGGCAGGGTCTCGATGCCCTGCAGCATCAGCCACGCTGTGTGCGGGCTCATGCAGGCGCCGAAGTCGCGCAGGCCCTCGCGCCGGGCGCGCAGCAGGAAGGCGCAGACCGGGTTCTCCTCGGCGAACACCATGTCGTGGAAGCCCGCGTAGGGCGCCGCCAGTTCGGCAAAACGGCCCGTGGCGGCGTAGGCAGCCTGCCAGTCGAAGTGCCCGCCGTCCACCACCACGCCGCCGATCACCGTGCCGTGGCCGCACAGGAACTTGGTGGCCGAATGCATCACCAGGTCGGCGCCCTGCTCGATGGGTTTCTGCAGCCAGGGCGTGCTGAAGGTGGCATCCACCAGCAGCGGCAGGTGGTGCTCGTGCGCGATGGCCGAGACGGCCGGGATGTCCAGCACGTCCAGCCCCGGGTTGCCCAGCGTCTCACCGAACAGCAGGCGCGTCTCGGGCCGGATGGCGGCGCGCCAGGCGGCGTGGTCGCCCGGTGCCACGAAGGTGGTGGTGATGCCGAAGCGCGGCAGCGTGTAGGCCAGCAGGTTGTGCGAGCCGCCGTACAGCGCCGTGCTGGCCACGATGTGGTGGCCGGCACCGGCGATGGTGGCGATGGCCAGATGCAGCGCGGCCTGGCCGCTGGCGGTGGCGATCGCGCCCACGCCGCCTTCCAGCGCGGCCATGCGCTCCTCGAAGGCAGCATTGGTCGGGTTGGACAGGCGGCTGTACACGTGGCCGGCACGTTCCATGTTGAACAGGCCTGCGGCCTGCTCGCTCGATTCGAAGACGAAGCTCGCGCTCAGGTGGATGGGCAGGGCGCGTGCACCGGTGGAAGGATCGGGGCGTGCACCGGCATGCAGCGCCAGTGTGTCGAAACTGGGGTCGAGGGGTCCGGCCATGTGGGGTTTCCAGGTCGTGCCGCCAGATGCTTGCAAACCGGCGGCGGGCGGCGGATTTGACGCCGATCCGGCTCGCCCTCACCCTCGTGTTTGCGAGGGTGTACGCAAGCGTATCCAAGGGGTCGCGCGGGGGCGTCGGCGCGGCATTGTGGGCTATATTGAAAGTGCGGCCACCAGCCAGGCATCCCTGTGCAGTGCCTGGCCCAGGCCTTGCGTGGCCTGGCGTGACGGCGGTCAAAACCGGCCGCCTGCCGAGCCCGCCAGCCCGTCATTCCAAGCCACCGTCGACCCTGAGGAGGGCAACACCATGAAGGTCAGTGACATCCTGCGTGTCAAGGGCAGCACCCTGTTCACCGTATCCCCCGACCACACCCTGGCGGAGGCCCTGAACAACATGTCGGAGCAGGACATCGGCTCGCTCGTCGTCATGGAGCATGGCGATCTGGTCGGCATGTTGACCTTCCGCGAGGTGATCAAGGCCGTGGTGCGCAACGGCGGCCAGGTCGGCACGAGCCTGGTGCGCAGCGTGATGGACGACGCCCCGCTCACCTGCACGCCTGCCACCGAGATCGACGAGGTGCGCCGCATGATGCTGGACCGCCACGCGCGCTACATGCCGGTGATGAACCAGCGCACCCTCATGGGCGTGATCTCGTTCTACGACGTCGCCAAGGCCGTGGTCGACAGCCAGGACTTCGAGAACCGCATGCTCAAGGCCTACATCCGCGACTGGCCGGTCGAGGAAGGTGAACCCAAGAGCGAGCAGCCGGCTGCCTGAACGCAGGCGGCGTCGGCGCAGCGTGCGCCCCCGTGCGCGGGCGCACGGGGGGGCCTTCAGTGATCGACCAGCCCCATGTCCGGGCTGGACATGAGCGCGTCGATGTCCATCAGGATGAGCATGCGCTCGGCCACGTTGGCGATGCCGGTGATATGGCTGGTGTCCACCGCCGCATCGATCTCGGGTGCCGGGCGCACCGTCTCGGCGGGCAGTTCCAGCACGTCCGACACCGAGTCGACCACCGCGCCCACCACCCGGCCGCGGATATTGAGCACGATCACCACGGTGAAGTCGTTGTACTCGGCCGTATCGCAGCCGAACTTCAGCCGCAGGTCGACGATGGGCACGATCACGCCACGCAGGTTCACCACACCCTTGAAGAAGCCGGGCGAATTGGCGATGCGGGTGGGCACCTCGTAGCTGCGGATCTCCTGCACCTTCAGGATCTCGATGCCGTATTCCTCGCCGCCCAGGCGGAAGGTGAGGTATTCGCCGCCGCTGGCGTGCGCCGTGCCGACGGGTTCGGCACCCAGGCGGGCGCCAGGCTGGGTGCTGCGGGCGGGAGGGGTCATGACCATGTTCATCGCTGTCCTCGCTGGGCTGGTGCGCCGACGCGCCCGACGGGCTGCGGCGTTGCTGCTGCAGATGGCCACATTCTTGGCCGCTGCCGTCGCGGCGAAGCGCGGAACAGCACCGCCGCTGGCCGGCAATTCGCGGCCCCCTCCTAGAATCCGCGCCCTGGCGCCGCCCCCCGGCGCAGCAACGCGCCCTGCGCCCCATGCGATGTCTGGTTCCACCCTCGGCCTGCTGTTCACGGTCACCAATTTCGGCGAAAGCCACGGCCCGGCCATAGGCTGCGTGATCGACGGCTGCCCGCCCGGCATGGCGCTCGGCGAGGCCGACATCCAGCCCGAACTGGATCGCCGCCGCCCCGGCACCAGCCGCCATGTCACGCAGCGCCAGGAGGCCGACCAGGTCGAGATCCTGTCCGGCGTGTACGAGGGCCGCACCACCGGCACGCCCATCGCCCTGCTGATCCGCAACACCGACCAGCGCAGCAAGGACTACGGCAACATCCTGCAGACCTTCCGTCCCGGCCACGCCGACTACGCCTACTGGCACAAGTACGGCATCCGCGACCCGCGTGGCGGCGGGCGCAGCTCGGCGCGCCTGACCGCGCCCACGGTGGCCGCCGGCGCGGTGGCCAGGAAGTGGCTGCGCGAGAAATACGGCACCGAGATCCGCGGCTGCCTGACCGCAATCGGCGCGGTCGAGATCCCGGTCGAGGACTGGAGCCAGGTCGGCCACAACGCCTTCTTCGCCGCTGCCGGCCCGGCCAAGGTGGCCGAGCTCGAGGCCTACATGGACGCGCTGCGCCGCTCGGGCGACTCGGTCGGTGCGCGCCTGTACGTGGAGGCACGCGGCATGCCGGTCGGCCTGGGTGAGCCGCTGTACGACAAGCTCGACGCCGACGTGGCACATGCCCTGATGGGCATCAACGCGGTCAAGGGCGTGGAGATCGGCGACGGTTTCGACGTGGTGCGCCAGAAGGGCAGCGAACACGGCGACGAGCTGCTGCCCGCCGGCTTCACCAGCAACCATGCCGGCGGCGTGCTGGGCGGCATCTCCACCGGTCAGGACCTGACGGCGCGCATCGCCATCAAGCCCACCAGTTCCATCCGGGTGGAGCGCCGCTCCATCGACCTGGATGGCCAGCCCACCCTGGTCGTCACCCACGGCCGCCACGACCCCTGCGTGGGCATCCGCGCCACGCCCATCGCCGAGGCCCTGCTGGCCCTGGTGCTGATCGACCACGCGCTGCGCCAGCGCGCCCAGTGCGGCGACGTCGTGGTGCGCACGCCGGTGCTGGCGGCGCGGGCGCCCGGCTGAACGCGTGCATGGCCGGCGGCGACGGACGCCTGCACCGGCCGGTTTTTTCTGCAGGCCAGCTACGTGCCCATCCTCGATGCGCAGGGCCGTCCGCTGCGCATCGTCCTGTTCGGGCATGAGGTGACGGCCGTGCACACCAAGGTGCGTGACAACGAGGTGCTCATCCAGGCCCTGTCGGACGGCAACTGCCTCATGGAACCCGGCCCGGACGCCCAGGTCGAGAGCGTCAACGACACCTTCCTGCAGGTGCCGGGCATGCGCCGCGCCGAGCAGATCAGCCAGCTCGCGACCGTGCTGCTGGTGAGCGACAACATGGCGGCCACCTTGCGCGAGCACGTCTGGCCGCAGCTGCGCGAGGTCCGCCACTACAGCGGCGAGTTCGGTCGCCCGGGCGTCGACGGCGCCGAGATCTGGCTGCACCTCACCCTGACGCCGGTGCTCACGCATGATCAGCGCCTGCTCGGCGCGGCCGAGCCTTCCGACGCGCCTGCCAGCTGCCTGCTGGTGGTCGAGCAGGGCGGCACCCGGCTGGGCTTTGCCCTGCATCAGCTGCGTGGCATCGAGCACGCCGGCTCGAGCCCGACCCTGCCTGGCCATGCCGGCGCGGCCTGGGCGCGCGGCCTGCTGGTCCGCCCCGCCCGGCGCGCCAGCCCGGTGCTGCCTGCCTGACCGGGCGGCGGCTGCTCGCTGCGTCGGGTGCCGTCAGTCCTGCACCGCCGCTGCCGGCGGCACCACGGGTGTACCGGCCTGGCCGGCGTGGTCGCGCGTCCCGTCGGCTGCATGCTTGTACACGCCGCAGGCTACCAGCAGGTCGTCGCCCACCTGTCGCGCATAACTGGTCTTGTCGACCATGGCCAGGGTCTCGGGGTCGGAGAGCTGGTAGTCGACCCAGCCGCCACCCGCCTCGGCCGCGTCCCACAGCGCCTGCACGAGCAGCCGGCCGTCCGCCGTGGCGATCAGCGGCGCGGGCTGGCCGACGCGCGCCGGGTCGGCGCCCATGAGCCGGTAGTTGCCCTGGCGGTCGATGCCGAAGACGTACAGGTCGCGGTCGATGTAGCTGCCCGCCGGGTCGTGGATCGCGTCGGCGGCCGCCTGCAGCCCCTGTTCGGTGATCAGCGTCGCGGCGCGGTCGACCAGCTCGTGCGCCTCGTCGATGCTGCCCTGCCACAGGCGGATGCCGTTCACCGCGTGGCGCAGGCTGGTGGCGCGTTCCATCAGTTCGCCGGTGGCGCGGCGCGTGTCCTTCACCATCTCGGTGTTGTCGCGCGCGATGTGGTCCAGGTCGCCGATCGCGCCGCTGACCTCGTTCAGGCCCACGCTCTGCTGCGACGCGTCCTGGGCGATCTGGCCGATCTGCTCGGCCACGGCGCGGATGCCGCCGACGATCTCGGTCAGGGTGCGGTCGACGCTGGAGATGTGGTCCACGCCGGCACCGACCTGCTCGGTGGTGTGCTCGATCAGCAGGGTGATCTCGCCGGCGGCCTGGGCGCAGCGCTGCGCCAGCTGGCGCACCTCGCCGGCCACCACGGCGAAGCCGCGTCCGGCGTCGCCCGCGCGCGCCGCCTCGACCGAGGCGTTGAGTGCGAGCATGTTGGTCTGGAAGGCGACGTCCTCGATCAGCGCCACGACCTCGCCCATGCGGCGCGAGCCGGCGGCGATCTCGTCCATCGCGCTGACCGCCGAGCGCATGGTCTGGCTGCCACAGTCGGCCACCTGGCGCAGCTGGCCGGCCCGTTCGGTCAACTCGCGCGCGGCGTTGGCGGTGTGCTCCACCGTGGTGCTGATCGTGCGCACGCTGGCGGCGGTCTGCTCCAGGCTGTGGGTCTGCGCCGAGCTGCGCTGCGCCAGCGCGGTGTTGCCCCGGGCCAGGCTGTCACCCGCCAGGGCGACGTGGCCGGCGTTGCTGCGGATGTCGGCCACCGTGGCCGACAGGCTGCGCGTCATGGCGCACAGGTCGCGGCCGATCAGCGCGAGTTCGTCGCTGCCCGCCAGCGCCTGGTGGAAGGTCAGGTCGCCGCGCGCCACGGCCGCCACGTTGCGCCCCAGCACGGCCAGGCCCTGGGTGAAGTTCAGGTACAGGCACAGGCCGGCGTACAGCAGCAGCACGCACATGGCCAGGCCCACGCAGGCCATCACGGCCACGTCCAGGCGCGCGCGCTGCACGCGCTGGTGCAGCAGTCCGGCCAGGCCGTCGCGGATCTGGCGGTTGAAGTCGGTTGCCGCGGCCATGGCCTGTTCGGCGCGGCGGTTGTAGGCGCTGGCCGCGGCGGTGTCGCTGGTGTCGGGCGCGCTGTCGCTGACCAGCTGCAGGCTGGCACCGGCCAGTTCGCTGGTGAGCGCGGCGGCGGCCTGCCAGCCCAGCGGCTGGGGTGCACCGGTGCGCCCCAGCGCCTCCAGCCGGTGCGTGATGCCGCGCAGCCGGCTGGTGGCGGCCTCGGCGTGGCCGATCAGGATCTGGTCGTCGCGCTGCTCGATCACGCCCAGCCGCAGCCGCGCGCCGCCCAGCTCGCCCATGCGCGCGACGTTCTCCTGCCAGGGCAGGAAGCTGTTGATGCTCAGGTCCATCATGAAGTAGCTCGCCGCGTCGGGGTCGAGCAGCAGGGTGGAGCGCTCGCCGATGAGCTCGACCAGCTCCTGCAGGCGCGCGATCTGCGCCGTGTGGGCCTGCCACATGCCCGCGTCGGGGCGCGTCAGGTCGCGCCCGAGCAGGCGATCCAGCGGCGTGCCCAGCGCCTGCCAGGCTTCGGTCAGCAGCGGGTCGGCGGCACTGCGCAGCAGTGCGTCTACCGTGGCACGGGCGCGCTGCAGCGCCGCGACGTCGGCCTGCAGTGGCTGGGCAGGCGCGCCGGCTGCGGCGGCGCGCGCATGGCTGCGCTGCAGCTGCAGCCCCTGGGCCAGGCCCTGCACCGCGGCCACCTGGGCCAGGCCGGCCTGTTCGCGGTGCAGCAGGCCCAGGTCGACCAGCCTGTCGCGCACGCTCCACAGAGTCAGGGCGCCGAAGGGCAGCAGCACGGCCGCGCACAGCGCCAGCACCTTGGTGCTCATGCGCAGGCGCTGCATGAGGCGCAGGCCCGGTCCGAGCACGGCGGCAGCCAGCGGGGTCATGACAGTGCTCCGGCCGGGCGTGCCGCGGCCTGGGCGGCACGCATCAGCCAGGCCGGCAGCTCGTGCAGGCCCACCACGTCCTGCGCGCCACCCATGCGCAGGGCCTCGCGCGGCATGCCGTACACGACGCTGCTGGCCTCGTCCTGCGCGGCAGTGGTGGCGCCGGCCTCGTGCATGGCCTTCAGGCCGCGCGCGCCATCGTCGCCCATGCCGGTCATGACCACGCCGATGGCGTTGCGCCCGGCGTGCTGGGCGACCGACTTGAACAGCACGTCGATGCTGGGGCGGTGGTGGTTGACCAGCGGGCCGTCGAAGACCTCGACCACGTACTGCGCGCCGCTGCGCTTCAGGCGCATGTGCCGCCCGCCCTGGGCGATGAGCACGCGGCCGTTGACGACACGGTCGCCGGTCTGCGCCTCGACCACGTCCAGCGCGCACAGCTTGGACAGCCGCGCCGCGAAGCCGGCGGTGAAGTTGGGTGGCATGTGCTGCACGACCACGATGCCCGGTGCGGTGCGCGGCAGCTGGCTCAGCACCGCCTCGATCGACTGCACGCCGCCGGTGGACAGGCCCAGCGCGATGACGCGGTCGGTGGTCTCGGCCAGCGCGCCGGCCGTGGCCGAGGGGCCGGTCAGGCTGGCGGGCATCGTCGGCGGGCGCGGCGGCGCGCGCAGCACGCCGGCCGGGCCGAGCGCGTTCATGTTGGCACGCGCCGCGGCGCGCACCGCCGGCACGATGCCGTTGGCGTCGTCCTCCAGGAAGGCCTTGAGCCCCAGCTTGGGCTTGGTGATGAAGCTCACCGCACCGGCCGCTAGCGCCTGCATGGTGGTCTCGCAGCCCTTCTCGGTCAGCGTCGAGCACATCACCACCGGCGTCGGCCGGGTCGCCATGATCTGCTTGAGGAAGGTGATGCCGTCCATGCGCGGCATCTCGACGTCGAGCACGACCACGTCGGGCCACTGCTGCTGCATCTTGTTCCAGGCGAACAGCGGGTCCGAGGCCGAGGCGCAGACCTCGATGCCCGCACCCTGCAGCAGATCGGTGAGGTGCTTGCGCACGATGGCGGAGTCGTCGACGACGATGGCCTTGATGGTGGGCATGATGGTGGGCTCCGTATGTGTGTCGTCCGACCCGTGGGGGCGCGGATCTCGGGGTGGGGCGGCCGCGTTCTCGATCGGCAGGTCTCAGGTGGGTGCACCGCGGCGCATCTGCACCACGCCGCTGGCCATGTCCAGGCTCACGCTGCGCGGCACGGTGTCGCCGACGTCGACGCCGACCAGCTCGAAGCCGTGGCGGTCGATCAGCGTCCAGCCCTGCTCGATGTTGCGTTCGCCGATGTTGAGGCGGGCGTTGGCCTCGTCCGGCAAGGTGTCGGCGCCGCCGTAGAGGTGGGCGACGAAGCCGTCCGGCTGCGCGCCCGCGCGGCGCATGGCGTCGACCAGCATGGCCAGGGCCTCGTCGCCGTAGCGGCCGTCGCGTGGCGTACCCTCGGCGCGCTGGCGCGACGGCAGCATGTAGTGGCACATGCCGCCGAGCTGGCGGCCTGCGTGCCACAGCGTGACCGCCACGCACGAGCCCAGCAGCGTGCGCAGCACCGGTCCCTGCGGCCCGCCGGCGCCGAACCAGAGCTGGCCGGGCAGCACCAGCATCTCGGGGCGCGCCGGCGCGCCGGCCTGGTGCACGCGCCGCAGCGGGTGGGCCGGGCGGTGCACGTGGGGCTGGGCCGCCGCGTGCAGCGTCGGCCTGGGCGTGGCCGCAACGCCGCGCACGGCGGTGGCGTGGGCTGACGTCACCGCCGCAGTCGACGCC
>JBJOKY010000444.1:0-3707 GCA_046045865.1 Pseudomonadota bacterium
CATGCCGGTAGCCGCTGCGCAGGCCGGCCCAGGAATAACCGGCGGCGTGCAGGATGCGGTCCAGGCCGGTGCGGCCCTTGTGCGGATTGCTGTTGCTGCTGGGGGTGGTGCGGGCGCCTGTCATGAGCGCGATTGTGGCGGCGTGCGTGCCAGCCGGGTCTCGCACAGGTGGTCGTGCAGGAACTGCCGGCCCGGCAGCAGCAGGGCGAGTACGACATAGACAACCATGCCCCCAGCTAGGACGCCGAGGAAATCGTACACGCTGCGAATGCCCACGACATAAGCAGTCAGTAGGGCGGGCAGGAACCACAGCGAGGTCAGCAGGAAGCGCGCAAGCGTGCGCCAGAGCGTGAGCGGGCGGCCGTCGCGCGTGACGATGCGAACCTGCCAAGTCTTGGCCGCGATGGTCTGGCCGCCGTGCGACCAGAATCCGATGAAGTAGGCCGCCAGCACCAGAAATTCGAAGGCCATCAGGCCGTGACGGCCCTGCAGGGCGTGGCGCTGCTCGGTGAGGGGTGAATAGATGAGGCCGGCGATCATGACGACGCCGAACAGGATGACGCCTTCGTACACCATGGCGGCCAGGCGGCGGCGCAGGCTGGCGTCGGGCCAGGCCGAGGCTGGGTTGGCCGTGCTCACGGCGAGTTGCGGCGGGGTTCGACCGCCGCGCCGCTGGCGCCGCGCTGGGGCAGCAGCGTGGCGCTGTCCACCTGGTCGGGCGAGGCGGCGATCTTGGCCTGGCCGGGTTGCTGGTGCGCTGGCGGGGTGGGGCGTTGCGTGATGGGCCGTGTGCTGGCACCGGCCGTGGCTTGTACCGTGCCGGGGGCGACGGGCCGTGCCGGTTGGGTGGCCACGGCAGGCGTGACCGTGTTGGTCTTGGGTTGCACCGCGCTCAGTGTGGCCTTGCTGGCAGCGGCCTGCGTTGCGCTGGCTGTCGGTCCTGGCGGCTTGCGCTGGTCGGCCTTGGTGGCCAGGCTGCGACGCTCGTCCGCGGGCAGCGCCTGGTAGGCTTCCCACAGGGCCTGGCGTTCTGCGGCAGGCAGTTGCTTGGATTCCTCGTAGCGCATGCGCGCGGCAATACGCTGTTCTGCCGTCATGCCAGCCCACTCGACCATGCGCTCGCTCAGGCGTTGCTGCTGCTCGACCGGCATCTTGGGGTAGCGCGCGGCGATGTCGCGCCATTTCTGCTTGCGTCCGGTGTCCAGCGACGGCCACATCTTCTGCAGTGGCTTGAGCACGGTCTGTTCCGCCGGGGTGAGCTTGCCCCAGGTCGGTTCTACCTCGGCAGCCGCCAGACACGCGCCGACGCCGAACAGCGCCAGACCGAGACTGCCGGCCGCCAGCACGGCGCGCAGCCAGGGCAAGGCGGCAGCAAGCCACGGTGCCCAGACTGCCGTCGACCGGCCGGCCTGGCACTGTGCATGGAGGGGAGCCGGAGCGCGCGACGTCATTGAGCAGCGTTCGTGCCCGAGTTGCTCAGGAATTCGACGAAGCCCGGATCGGTGTACGCCGCCGGGGGCAGGTCATCTGCCAGCAAGGCGGCATCGAGTTCAGCCGTGGCATCGATCTGTTCCAGGCGCTGCCATTCATGGATGAAGAGCAGGCCGGCCAGCAGCACGACCAGCGGCGCCAGCGCGGTCAGCCGGACCCACCAGGATTCGTTGCCACCGCCCAATGCGGCAGCGGCACCATGGTGGTGCCCCGCGCTCACTGTCGATGCTGCAGCGGCAGCAGCCAGACGCTGAGAATGGCGTGCACGCGCCACCGCGGCCTCGCGTGCCACGCGCAGGCGTTCGCTGATGTCATGCGGCACACCTTGGCTGCCGTCATGCAGGCGGGCTGCGATACGCAGCCCCAGGCGCGCCTCCAGGGCGGCCTTCTCGCAGGGTGCGCCCTGCCGAGGGTCTTTGAGCTTGTTCACAACGTTATTCCCTTGGCACTCAAGGCCTTGGCCAATGCATGGACGGCACGGGAACAGTGTGTCTTGACACTGCCCTCGGAGCAACCCATGGCGACTGCGGTCTCAGCCACGTCCAGTTCCTCCCAGTAACGCATGAGGAAGGCTTCCCGTTGACGAGCAGGAAGCTTGCTGACTTCCTCTTCGATGGCAAGCAAGGTCTGAGCCCGGGAAGCGGTGTTCTCGGTGCTCTCGTTGTCGACGCTGGATTCCTGGGATTCGAGCGTTTCGAGCAGTTCGAAGTCGGGGTCATCGCCAGCACCCTCGAAGTCGGAGAAGTTGTGCAGGACGGCGTTGCGCACCTTCTGGTGGCGAAACCAGTCCATCGTGGCATTGGACAGGATGCGCTGGAACAGCATGGGCCATTCGGCCACCGGGCGGTCGGCGTATTTCTCCGCCAGGCGGATCATCGCGTCCTGCACGATGTCGAGGGCCGCATCCTCGTCGCGTACGGCGTAGACCGTGCGCTTGAAGGCGCGTTTCTCGACGCTGCGGAGGAAGTCGGTCAGGTCCTGATCGCTGGACAAAGGGGGCGAGGCGCGATGGGGCACCTAGTGGATTTCGGGCGGGCGCGATTATGTCACCCGCACTTCGCGATCTTCCTTGCAAGCCGGCCGTGCTGGGCTGTGCGGCTCGACAGTGCGATACTACCGGGCTTGCATTACTAGCTACTGGTCTGATTCGAACGCCCGACCCCGGGCGTTTCGTCTTTGACCGCGCAGGTCCTGAATCCGCCCCACGAGGGCGAGCACCGCCCCGACGTGGCGGCGCGCGAGGAAGGGCACCGATCGATTTTCGTCAGAGAAAACCCGAAAGGTTCAACACCATGGACATGTCTGCAGCGGAACAAAAGCGTGCCGCAATGGCACAAGCCTCCCGCGATTCCAACACCAACGCGCCCGAGCTGAACGGCTCGGACATCCTCGTGCGCTGCCTGCAGGCCGAGAACGTCAAGTACATCTGGGGCTACCCCGGTGGCTCGGTGCTCTACATCTACGACGCCCTGTACAAGCAGGAAACCATCCAGCACGTGCTGGTGCGCCATGAGCAGGCGGCCGTGCACGCGGCCGACGGTTATGCGCGTGCCACCGGCGAGGTCGGCGTGGCCCTGGTCACCTCCGGCCCGGGCGTGACCAATGCCGTCACCGGCATCGCCACGGCCTACATGGACTCGATCCCGATGGTGGTGATCACCGGCCAGGTGCCCACACCCGCCATCGGCCTGGACGCCTTCCAGGAGTGCGACACCGTGGGCATCACCCGCCCCATCGTGAAGCACAACTTCCTGGTCAAGGACGTGCGCGATCTGGCCGTGACCATCAAGAAGGCCTTCCATATCGCCCGCACCGGCCGCCCCGGCCCGGTGGTGGTGGACATCCCCAAGGACGTCTCGCTGAACAAGACCACCTTCAGCTACCCCGAGACGGTGGAGATGCGCTCCTACAACCCGGTGAAGAAGGGCCATGGCGGGCAGATCCGCAAGGCCGTGCAGCTGCTGCTGCAGGCCAGGCGGCCCTACATCTACACCGGCGGCGGCGTCATCCTGGGCAATGCCTCGGCCGAGCTGCGCGAGCTGGTCGACCTGCTGGGCTACCCGGTCACCAACACGCTGATGGGCCTGGGCGCCATGCCGGCCACCGACCCGCGCTTTCTGGGCATGCTGGGCATGCACGGCACCTACGAAGCCAACATGACGATGCAGAACTGCGACGTCCTGCTGGCCGTGGGCGCGCGCTTCGATGACCGCGTG
>JBJOKY010000445.1:0-3705 GCA_046045865.1 Pseudomonadota bacterium
GGGTCAGGCTGGCCGGCGGCCGCGGCAGCACCTTCAGCGACACCTCGCAGATCACGCCCAGCACGCCCATGGAGCCGGCCAGCACCCGGGACACGTCGTAACCCGCCACGTTTTTCATCACCTGGCCGCCAAAGCTCAGCACCTCGCCGCGGCCGTTGAGCACGCTGGCGCCGAGCACGTAGTCGCGCACACTGCCCACGGCGGCGCGGCTGGGGCCGGCCAGGCCGGCGGCGACCATGCCGCCCACCGTGCCACCGCCGTGTTCCGCCGGGCCGAAGTGCGGCGGCTCGAAGGCCAGGCACTGGCCCTGGCCGGCCAGCAGGGCTTCCAGCTCCGCCAGGGGCGTGCCGGCGCGCACGGTCACCACCAGTTCGGTGGGCTCGTAGCTGGAGACGCCGGTGAGGCCGCGCACCTCCAGCGGCTCGCCCTGTTCGGCCTCGCCATAGAAGCGCTTGCTGCCGCTGCCGCGCAGGCAGAGCGGGGTCTTGCGGGCGGCGGCCTGCTGCACGCGGTCGACGAGGGCGAGCAGCTGCGTGTCCGTGCTCGGGATCGAGGTGGGCAGATTCATGATGGTGATCGTCCCCTCGTCAGAACCGGGGCAAATTGGCAAACGGAAGCAGGCCGCGGCTCACATGCATCTTTCCGTATTCGGCGCAGCGGTGCAGGGTGGGGATGACCTTGCCGGGGTTGAGCAGGCCGGGCGGATCGAAGGCCGCCTTCACGCCAAACATCTGGGCGTGTTCGGCTGGCGAGAACTGCACGCACATGGAGTTGAGCTTCTCCACGCCCACGCCGTGTTCACCGGTCACCGTGCCGCCCAGCTGCACGCTGGTCTCGAGGATGTCGGCGCCGAACTGCTCGCAGCGGTGCAGCTGGTCGGGGTCGTTGGCATCGAAGAGGATGAGCGGGTGCAGGTTGCCGTCGCCCGCATGGAAGACGTTGGCGCAGCGCAGGCCGTATTTCTTCTCCATCTGCTCGATGGCCAGCAGGATGTCGGCCAGGCGCTTGCGCGGAATGGTCGAGTCCATGCACATGTAGTCCGGGCTGATGCGCCCGCTGGCCGGGAAGGCGTTCTTGCGCCCGCTCCAGAACTTCATGCGCTGGGCTTCGCTCTCGCTCACCGCAATCGCCGTGGCGCCGCAGCCGCGCAGCACCTCGGTCATGCGGGCTATCTCTTCCTCCACCTCCTCGGGCGTGCCGTCGCTCTCGCACAGCAGGATGGCGGCGGCGCTCAGGTCGTAGCCGGCGTGCACGAAGTCCTCGACCGCGGCGGTCATGGGCTTGTCCATCATCTCCAGCCCGGCCGGGATGATGCCGGCGCCGATGACACCGGCCACCGCAGCGCCGGCCTTTCGCACATCGTCGAAGCTGGCCATGATGCAGCGCGCCAGCATGGGCTTGGGCACCAGTTTCACCAGCACCTCGGTGGTGACGGCCAGCATGCCTTCGCTGCCGACCAGCAGGCTCAGCAGATCCAGGCCGGCGGCATCGAGCGCCGCCGAGCCGAACTCGACCAGCTCACCCTCGATGGTGTAGCCGCGCACCATCAACACGTTGTGCAGCGTCAGGCCGTATTTCAGGCAATGCACGCCGCCCGAGTTCTCGGCCACGTTGCCGCCGATGGTGCAGGCGATCTGGCTGGACGGGTCGGGCGCGTAGTACAGGCCGTGTTTCGCCACCGCCTCGCTGATGGCCAGGTTGCGCACGCCGCACTGCACGAGGGCGGTGCGCGCCAGCGGGTCGACCTGTAGGATCTTGTTGAACTTGGCGAGCGACAGCGTCACGCCCAGCTCGTGCGGCAGAGCGCCACCCGACAGGCCGGTGCCCGCGCCGCGCGCCACCACCGGCACGCCCAGGCGGTGGCAGGCCTTGAGCAGCTCGGCCACCTGGGCACTGGTCTCGGGCAGTGCCACCACCAGCGGCTGCTGGCGGTAGGCGGTCAGGCCGTCGCACTCGTAGGGGGTGGTGTCCTCGCGCCGCCACAGCAAGGCGTGGGCGGGCACGACGCGGCTGAGTGCGGCGACCACCTCGGCCTGGCGCTGGTTGCGCTCGTTCGCCGTGGCGGCGCGCGGCGCAGCGGCAGTTGCGGCGGCAGTTGCGGCGGAAGTTGTCGCGGGTGTGGCAACGGTGTTCATCGCGGTCTCCTGCGGCCGCGGTGGTCAGGCCGGCTGGCCGGCCCGCCCCGCGGCGGTCTGTGTGATGCATCGTCCGGGGCGGCTCGACGGCCCGCGGCGCGTGTGAAAAAGGGGCCGCAGCCCCTTGATCGTCACCGGGGCTCGACACCCCGGTGATCAGCGTACCACCATCGCCGTGAAGGGCCAGACGTAGGCCTGCAGCGTGATGAACAAGCCCATCAGCGCCGCCAGGGCGATGGAGTGGAAGAAGACGTAGCGCAGGATGTCGCCTTCATGGTCGAACCAGCGCGTGGCGGTGGAGGCCACCACGATGGACTGCGCGTCGATCATCTTGCCCATCACGCCGCCCGAGCTGTTGGCCGCGCCCATCAGGTTGGGCGACAGGCCCAGCTGCTCGGCCGCCACCTTCTGCATGCCGCCGAACAGCACGTTGGATGCCGTGTCGGAACCCGTCAGCGCCACACCCAGCCAGCCCATCAGCGTGCCGAAGAAGGGGTAGAACACGCCGGTGGTGGCAAAGGCCAGGCCGAGCGTCGTGTCCAGACCGGAATAACGCGTCAGCGTGCCCAGGCCCAGCATCAGCACGATGGTGAGCAGCGAGTAGCGCACCAGCCAGATCGTGCGGAAGTAGGAGCGCACCAGGCCGCCCAGCGTGTACTTCATGCCCAGGCCGCCGATGAGCGCGGCCAGCAGGATGCCCGTGCCGGTGGCCGACAGCAGGCCGAAGACGTAGACCGCGCCTTCCTTGGTCGGCTTGGGCACGACGGGCGCGACCTTCTCGACCATGTTGTGCAGGCCTTCGATGGGGAACTTGGGCGCGAAGATGTCGTTCCAGAAGCTCTTCACCACCGGCAGGCCCCAGATGAAGACGAAGACGGTCAGGATGACCCAGGGTGCCCAGGCGCGGATGACGTCGCCGCGCGGGTGCTGCTTGACCGGCTCGGCCGCCTTGGCCTCGCCGCCGTCGTTCTCGTGGCCCTTCAGGCTCACCGAGCGCCAGATCTCCTTGGGCTGCCACACGCGCAGGAAGAGCACCAGGCAGGTCATCGACACCATGGCGGCGATCACGTCCACCAGCTCCGGGCCGATGTAGTTGGACACCAGGAACTGCGGGATGGCGAAGCTCACGCCCGTCACCAGGATGGCCGGCCAGATCTGCATCATGGCCTTGCGCCCGGCAAAGGCCCAGATCAGCCAGAAGGGCACCAGCACCGAGAAGAAGGGCAGCTGGCGGCCGATCATGGCCGACACGGCCATCAGGTCGTAGCCGTGCACCTTGGCCAGGGTGATCACCGGCGTGCCCAGCGCGCCGTAGGCGACCGGCGCGGTGTTGGCAATCAGCGACAGGCCCGAGGCGGCCAGCGGCGAGAAACCCAGGCCGATCAGGATGGCCGCGGTCACCGCCACCGGCGTGCCGAAGCCGGCCGCCCCTTCGAAGAAGGCGCCGAAGGCAAAGGCGATCAGCAGCAGTTGCAGGCGGCGGTCCTCGGTGATGCCGGCGATGGAATCCTGCAGGATCTTGAAGCCGCCGTTCTGCTCGGTCAGCTGGTGCAGGAAGATGATGTTGAGC
>JBJOKY010000446.1:0-3701 GCA_046045865.1 Pseudomonadota bacterium
GAACGCAGCCGCTGCCGGCACCATCGTCGTGCTGCACGCCTGCTGCCACAACCCGACCGGCTACGACATCACCGCCGAGCAGTGGACGCAGGTGATCGCCGCCGTGAAGGCGCGCGGCCTGGTGCCCTTCCTCGACATGGCATATCAAGGCTTCGGCGACGGCATTGCCGAAGACGGCGCCGTGGTGCAGCAGTTCATCGATTCGGGCCTGGACTTCTTTGTCTCGACCAGCTTCTCCAAGAGCTTCTCGCTCTACGGCGAACGTGTCGGCGCGCTGAGCGTGGTGTGCGCGAGCAAGGACGAGTGCGCGCGCGTGCTCTCCCAGCTCAAGATCGTCATCCGCACCAACTACAGCAACCCGCCCACGCACGGCGGCCAGGTGGTCGCCACCGTGCTGACCACGCCGGCCCTGCGCGCCCTGTGGGAAGACGAACTGGCCGGCATGCGCTCACGCATCAAGGCCATGCGCACGGCGCTGCTGGCCAAGCTGGTGGCCGCCGGCGTGCAGCGCGACTTCAGCTTCATCACCCGCCAGCGCGGCATGTTCAGCTACTCGGGCCTCTCCAAGCCGCAGATGGAGCGCCTGCGCAACGAGTTCGGCGTCTACGGCGTCGACTCGGGCCGCATCTGCGTGGCCGCGCTGAACGATGCCAACATCGACTACGTCGTCGCCAGCATCGCCGCGGTGCTCTGAACTTCCCGGCGCCGCCGTCATCCCTGAGAACGGCGGGCCGCGTGCCCGCCGTTTCCCATTCCGCCTACCTCTCCCGCCACCCCACCGCAAGGACACCGCCACCATGGCCATGGACGTCATCGACTACGAGATCAAGGGTTCGGAAATGCAGTTCGTCGAGGTCGAGCTCGACCCCGGCGAGGCCGCCATCGGCGAGGCCGGCAGCCTCATGTTCATGGAAGGCGGCATCGCCATGGACACCGTCTTTGGCGACGGGGCGGCCCAGTCGGGCGGCTTCTTCGGCAAGCTGCTGGGCGCGGGCAAGCGCCTCATCACGGGTGAGTCGCTCTTCACCACGGTCTACACCAACCAGGCGCCGATGAAGCAGCGCGTGGCCTTTGCCGCGCCCTACCCGGGCAAGATCCTGCCCATGGACCTGCGCAAGCTCGGCGGCACGCTGATCTGCCAGAAGGACGCATTTCTCTGCGCCGCGCGCGGCGTGAGCCTGGGCATCGCCTTCCAGCAGAAGCTCTCGGTGGGCTTCTTCGGCGGCGAGGGCTTCATCATGCAGAAGCTCGACGGCGACGGCCTCGCCTTCGTGCATGCCGGCGGCACGGTGGTCAAGCGCGAACTCCAGCCCGGCGAGCTGCTGCTGGTCGACACCGGCTGCGTCGTGGCCTACACCCCGAACGTCAACTTCGAGATCCAGTACGTCGGCAAGATCAAGACCGCGCTGTTCGGCGGCGAGGGCCTGTTCTTCGCCCGCCTGACCGGCCCGGGCACGGTGTGGCTGCAGAGCCTGCCCTTCTCGCGCCTGGCCAGCCGCATCTTCGCCGCAGCACCGCAGACTGGCGGCGGCGGCCGCGAGGAAGGGTCCATCCTGCCGGCGGTGGCGGCCGGCGGCCTGCTCGGCGGCATCTTCTCGGGCGACGACGACTGATCACCGCCGGATCGTTGCCCCCAAGGAAAAAGCGGCGCCTGGGCGCCGCTTCGTGTTTCCGGCCCGGCGCGGTGTAGCGACCAGGCGCAGGACGTGGCCGGAATTCAGCGCACCACGAGCACCGGGATGGTTCCGTGGGTCAGCACCTTCTGCGTCTCGCTGCCCAGCAGTAGGGCGCTCATGCCGCGCCGGCCGTGCGAGGCCATGACGATGAGGTCGGCGTTCTGGGCCTTGGCCTGCTCGAGGATGGCTTCCCAGGGATGGACGGCTTCCAGCGCCACGGCCGAGGACTTCACCGCCGCGGCGGCACAGGCTTCGGTGACGGCCTGCAGGTTGCGCGAGGCGATGCGCTCCTGGGTGTCGAAGAACTCCTGCGGCGGCATCGGCTGCATCTCGGTGATGGCGCTGTAGGGGAAGGGTTCCTTCACCGCCAGGGCGACCACTTCGGCGCCCACCGCCTTGGCGAGCTTGACGGCGGTGGCGACGGCCTTGCCGGTGATTTCGGAGCCGTCGGTGGGGATGAGGATGCGGGCATACATGGCGCGGTCTCCTGTGAGCTGTTGAGCGCTGTGACGATGGGCTCATCATGCGCCGATGGACGACCGGCGACTTGACCGGGGTCAAGTCGCCCCTCAGCCCCGCCTGCGGGCTTGAGCCAGATCGACCCGGCTCAGCCGCGTGCCACCGGCCGGGCCGGATCGGCGCACCACTCGCTCCACGAGCCCGGGTAGAGCGCACTCCCCGGCAGCCCGGCCACCGCCATGGCCAGCAGGTTGTGGCAGGCCGTGACGCCCGAGCCGCACTGGTGCACCACCGGGCGGGCGCCGGCATCCCCCACCAGGGGCAGGAAGGCCGCCCGCAGCGCCTCAGGGGCGAGGAAACGGCCGTCCGCCGCCAGGTTGTCCTTGAAGTTGCGGTTCACGGCGCCCGGGATATGGCCGGCCACCGGGTCCAGCGGCTCGACCTCGCCGCGGTAGCGCTCGGCCGCCCGGGCGTCGATCAGCGTGACCTGGCCGAGCCTGGCCAGCAGCGTGTCAGCGTCCAGCGTGGCCTCCAGGGACGGGCGGTCCGGATAGGCCGAGGCCGCCGGATCCGCCACGGGCTGCGGCAGTTCGGTCGTCAGCTCACCGCCGGCCGCCACCCAGGCGGGCAGGCCGCCATCCAGCACCGCCACCTCGGCATGGCCCATCCAGCGCAGCATCCACCACAGGCGGGCGGCATACATGGTGCCGCTGCGGTCATACACCACCACCGGCACGCCGGGCCGCACGCCCCAGGCGCCCAGGCGGCGGGCGAAGTCTTCCCGCGCCGGCAGCGGATGGCGGCCGTTGCGGCCGGTCTTGGGTGCGCTCAGGTCCTCGTCCAGATGGGCGAAGCGGGCACCGGGCAGATGGCCCTGCGCATAGGCCAGGCGTCCGGCCGCGGGCTGGGCCAGGTCGTGGCTGCAGTCGATCAGCACCAGGGCGGCGCCAGGCCGGGCCAGGTGCTCGCGCAGGTCGGTGGCGGAAATCAGGGGCTGGGGCAGGCTCATGGCGGGACTCCGGGGCAGGTGGGCGGGCAGCGGGGATTCAGGGTTCGATGTCGGGCAACTTGGCCGTGTCCGCCGCCTTCTGCTGGCGCAGCAGGGCGGCACCGATGCCGGCCAGGATCACCAGCGTCATGCCGACCACGGCCGTCCAGGTGACCGGATCGTCGAACAGCAGCACGCCGTAGAGAAAGCTGAAGACGATGCCCAGGTACTGCAGGCAGGCATTCACCAGCGGCTTACCGACTGCGTAGGCGCGCGTCATCAGCAGCTGGGCCACGGTGGCCAGCACACCGATGGCGATGAGCAGCAGCGGCCCCTGCCAGTGGGTGTGGGGATGCAGGCCCTCGCCGTAGAGGGCCATGGCCAGGCCGGCGACCACGCCGCCCACCGAGAAGTAGAAGACGATGCGGGCCTCGGGCTCGCCCACCCGGCCCAGGCTGGCCACCTGCAGATAGGCCAGGGCGGCGATCACCCCCGAGGCCAGGCCGATGATGCCGAACCAGAGCTGCTCGCGCTCCATGGTGGGCCGCAGGATGAAGGCCACGCCCACGAAACCCAGG
>JBJOKY010000447.1:0-3695 GCA_046045865.1 Pseudomonadota bacterium
CTGCGAGGCCCTGCTCGGCCGCGCCGAACACGCGGGCGAACAGGCGCCGACGACGCTGGAGGCGTTCATCCCGACCGCGCTGGCCCACCTGACGGCCTACCAGGACGCCGCCTACGCGCAGCGCTGGCTGGCCACGGTGCGCAAGGTGCAGCAGCGCGAGGCCGCCCTGGCGGGTGGTGGCGCGGCGGCCAGCGTGGTTGCCGGCTCAGGTTCCAGCCCGCCCCCGGGCGCCGCCCCGCCGCCGGCCCAGCCGCTCACCCTGGCCGTGGCGCGCTCGCTGCTCAAGCTCATGGCCATCAAGGACGAATACGAGGTGGCGCGCCTGTATGCCGACGGCAGCTTCCAGCGCCAGCTGGCCGAGCAGTTCGAAGGCGACTACACGCTGCAGCTGCACCTGGCCCCGCCCCTGCTGGCGCGGCCGAGGAACGGCCAGCCGCCGCGCAAGCTGACCTTCAGCGGCCGCTGGATGCTGCCCGCCATGAAGCTGCTGGCGCGCGCCAAGGCGCTGCGCGGCGGCATATTCGACCTGTTCGGCCGCACGGCCGAACGCCGGCTGGAGCGCGAGCTGCTGCGCCAGTACGAGGCGCGCATCGACGAGCTGCTGGCCGGGCTGGCTGAGCCGGACGGCATGGCCACCCCTGCCCGCCGGGCGCTGGCCGTGGCCATCGCCCAGGTGCCGCTGACCATGCGCGGTTACGGCCACGTCAAGCTCGCCCAGGTGGCGCTGGCGCGGGTGCGCGAGGCCGAACTGCTGCAGCGCTGGGATCCGGCGCGCCACCCGCGCCCGGCGCGCCCCGGCACAGGCGGCGGCGATGGCGGCGGCGCCAGCCTGCCCGGCGCCGGCCAGCTGCGCGGGATCCCGGTCGTGACCGCAGGCCGCAACGTGGCAGCATCGGGCCGATGAACGCCGAACTGGCCCTGCTCGCCGCCGGTGCTGCCGTTGCCGGCCTGGTGCAGGGCATCTCGGGCTTCGCGTTCTCGATGGTCGCGATGTCGATCTGGGTCTGGGGCGTGGAGCCACGCGTGGCCGCGCTCATGGCCGTGTTCGGCAGCCTGTCGGGCCAGATCCTGAGCGCCGTCACGGTGCGCCGGGCCGTCGACCTGCAGCTGCTCGCACCCTTCCTGGCCGGCGCGCTGGCCGGCATCCCGCTGGGCGTGTGGGCCGTGGCGCATGTGGACGCGCAGCTGTTCAAGGCCGGCCTCGGCGCCAGCCTGGTGGTGTTCTGCCCCACCATGCTGCTTGCCGAGCGGCTGCCGCGCCTGCGCCTGGGCAGCGCCCGGGCCGACCGCCTGGGCGACTGCGCGGCCGGCGCCCTGGGCGGCGTGATGGGCGGGCTGGGCGGCTTCACCGGCGTGGTGCCCGCGCTGTGGTGCACGCTCAAGGCCATGGACAAGGACGCCCAGCGCGCCGTGATCCAGAACTTCAACCTGGCCGCCCTGGCCGCGACGATGGCCGTCTACGTCGGCACCGGCGCCTTCAGCGCCGACCTGTGGCCGCGCTGCGCCGTGGTGCTGCCCGCGCTCGTGCTGCCCAACCTGCTGGGCACACGCATCTACCGCGGCCTGAGCCCGCTGGCCTTCCGCCGCGTGGTGCTGGCCCTGCTCAGCGCCGCCGGGCTGGTGATGCTGGCGGCCGGCGTGCCGGCGCTGCTGGCGCGGGCCTGAACGGCGGGCCGGTTCAGCCCTCGGGCCGCGCCAGGTAGTCGCGCAGGTCGTCGGCGGCGGGCACGCCGGCCAGGATGATGAGCAGCACGGCCAGCGGGATGGTCGTGCCGTAGCCCAGGCGCTGGAAACCCGCCGCGCCGAAGACGCCGCCCAGCAGGAAGGCGCCGACGATGAGCGTGAGCACCAGCAGCCGGCCGCGGTCGGCCGCCACATGCAGCGCCGGATCGGCCTGCAGCCGGTTCCAGTACACCAGCTTGCCCAGCTCGATGCCGATGTCGGTCACCACGCCGGTGACGTGGGTGGTGCGGATCTCGGCGCGCGAGACCTTGGTGATCACCGCGTTCTGCAAGCCCATCAGGAAACACAGCAGCATCACCGTGGCCGGCACGAACAGGCCGTGCAGGGCGGACAGGCTGGCGCCGATCAGGCCGAACACCAGCAGCAGCGTCGCCTCCACCAGCAGCGGCAGGGCGTACTGGCTCTTGAGACGGCGCCGCCGCGCGTAGTTGATCAGCACCGCCGAGGTCGCCGCGCCGGCCAGGAAGGACAGCAGCGCACCCAGCGCCGCGCCGGCCAGCTGCAGGTCGCCCAGCACCAGGGCGTCGGCCATGGACGACACGATGCCCGTCATGTGCGAGGTGTACTGCCTGACCGCCAGGTAGGCGCCCGCATTGGTCGCCCCGGCGATGAAGGCCAGTGTCCAGCCCAGCTGGCGGTTGGCACGCTGGGTGCGCGCCGGGCCGGTCAGGTTGCGGGCGAAGGTGATGGGCATGCAGGATTCTCGCCTGCAGGCGCCGCGCCACCGGGCGGGTCAGGGCAGCCGACTGGTCAGCACGACGACATAACCGTCCGGATCGCGCAGCCAGAGTTCCCAGTTCAGGCTCTCGCTCCAGCGCCGCGGCTTGACGACGTCGACCCGCAGGTCGGCAGCACGGCGCGCGGCAGCCTCGAAATCCGCCAGCTCGAACCACGGCACGACACCGTTGCCAGGCGGCCGCAGCGCCGGGTCGCCCAGCGGGGCGAACTGCAGCATGGCTGCCTCGTCACGGCGGGCCGGCCCGGCCGTCGCGGTCCGGCGCTTCAAGGGCCAGCAGCAGGCTGAGCCGGTGCTCGCGCGCCACCACCTGCCACGCCAGGCCGGTGAGCGCGCCTTCCATCGCCCACAGCAGGTTCAGGCTGGCACCCGCGCCGCTCGCCCTGACTGCCGCATAGGCGCGCACCGCACCCAGCGCGCGCAGCTCGGCGAGCGTGTGGATGCCCACACCCGCCAGCATGGCCTGCGACCTGGGTCCCAGGCTGGCCAGGCTGGTGATGGCCGGGTCGGTGGCGCTCATGCCCCGCCCGGCCCCGCCTTGTCGGCAAAGCGCGCCGCCGAGCGCGCCCGGGCCTTGGCCGCCTCGACCTCCCGGCTGCGCGGCTCGGCATTCGTCACCAGCTCGTCGATCAGGCGGCGCGCCACCGCGGCCACGTCCTGGACGGCCTGGTTGAACGCCGCCTCGTTGGCGCGCGAGGGCACCGGGAACCCGCTGAGCTTGCGCACGAACTGCAGCGAGGCGTCGCGGATCTCCAGCTCGGTGGCGGGCGGGTCGAAGTTGAACAGGGTCTTGATGCTGCGGCACATGATGGGCAGGACAGGATGGCGCGCGGGGATCACCCGCGCGGGGCCGCATCATGCACCCGCACGCGCCTCGACCAGGCTGCAGCCGCTGTCGGCCAGCCAGTCGAGCTCATGCGCGGCAGTGACCTGCACGGTGCCGAAGCCGCAGGACCGCAGCAGCGCGGCCAGGCCCGGCAGCTCGTGCAGGCGCAGCTCGAGCTCCTCATGCTCCGTCTCGACCACGCGCGGCCCGTCCAGGCGGGTGTAGGTGCTGCGGTAACGGATCAGGGCTCGCCCCGGTACGCGTGTGGCCACGCAATCATGGCGGATCGCCCGCCCGTCGGGGCACTGCACCGTGCACAGCGGCCATGCCGAGGCACCGGCCGGCCCGTCGTCGTCGCCCGGCACCTCGAGCCACAGGGCGGCCCGGGGC
>JBJOKY010000448.1:0-3695 GCA_046045865.1 Pseudomonadota bacterium
GCCCAGTTGTCGCTGCCTCAGCATTCGCTGCCACCGTCGGAGGGCCACAGATTGCAGTTACAGCGGGCGTCCTTGGCTTGGCTTCCTTGGCGTACGATTCCTATTCGAATCGCGATCAGCGCCATACTGAACTTGCAAAGTATGCCTGGAGTTTGATCGACGACGTGAGGCCTCAATTCGATATACTCAGCGATCCAATGCATCTTGCAGCAGCTGCAAGTCATGCCATGTACTTGATGAAAGAAGGAGAGAATCAGTATAAAATAATGGGGTCAAAACTTGAGGCCGCCCAAAAAAACTTCAACGCGTTTTGGGAAAATTATCAGTCAAAGAGAATTTCTCCTTTGATTCTCAGTGGTGCGATAAAAAATGAATGGCGCATGGAGGCTTTCATGAGGCAAACCGAACAAGAAGAGCAGCAATATGGAAAATCGTTACAGCACATGGATAGCCTGGAGCGCAGGTATGAGCAATTGTCTAGTGAACATGCCGATTTGGGGAAAATATATAATGACGGCTTAAGCGAGTGGAATAATGCGTGTGCAGCTGGAAAGCCAGTATTTGAGTTTATGCGGCGTCTGGTTCATACGGGTAACTACATACAATGCCCGTACATCATTCATTTGGCGACGCTCGATAAACTTGCCACAGGCTATCCGCGCCCCCAAACGTCAAGTACAGCGTCCACGTTCGATGACATACTAAGTTCGTGGGATGGTGCGCAGCATTATCGCAAGGTGCTTGCGGAAATCTCGGACGCCAAAAAGGCTGCCGAAACCAACTTCAAGGAACTCAACAACTTTCTTGCAAGTCCGGCTAGAAAAATGGTATTTCCACATATAACAATCATGTCATGAGATCTATTTCATGGTGGGTGCCGAACTCGAAAAGCAGACACCAAGGCTGCGCGGCCGAGTTCCTGATCGTCCAGTAGGCGCTGCGCGAGATGAGATGATGGTTGCAGCGTCCAGTCAGTTGCCGCCTTGCCTCAACCCCAGGCTGTACCGCCCCGCCCGGGGCCCCACGCCGCCGCTGTAATGGACCACCCGCAGCGTGGCCCGCACAGGCTGGCTGCCTGCGCTGTTGTCCAGCGTGACGCTGTCGATCTTGCCCGGGCCCATGCGCGAGCTGGCGACCAGCCGGCCGGCGCTGTCGTAGGCGTGCAGGTCGTAGTCGGCGCTGCCGCCGCACACCAGGGCGGCCTCGATCCGCAGGCCCGGGGCGACGACGACGCTGTAGTAGTCTGTGTCGCCCGGGCTGGAGAGCGTGCCTTCGATGGTGGCCGGCGCCTCGACGCGCTGGGCGGTGCGCAGCGTGTCGTTCGGTTCGACCTCCCTGATCGTGCGTGCCGGTGCTGGTGCCGGTGCTGGTGCCGGTGAAGGCGGTGGCAGCGGCGGGGCAGGGGGCGTGCGCGACGGCGGTGGCCGCTGTTCAGCGGGTGGTTCCGGTACAGCTTGCGCAGGCTGCGGCGACGCGGCGACGCCATCGACGCGTGGGGGCAGGACGGGCCGGGGCGAGTGCGGCCCGGCCGCATCGATCGCCGCCTGCACCGCCGCACGGGCATCGACGATGCCGCTGCCGCATCCCAGGCTGCAGGGCACGGGCAGCGGCCGGGCGCTGGCCTTGAGGTGGGCTTCGACCGCCTCGGGCGTCAGGCCCGGGTTGCGCGCCAGCATCAGCGCCACCACGCCGGCCACGTGGGGTGCGGCCATGGAGGTGCCCTGCCGGTAGGCGTGGGTGTCGTCGCCCGGCGCACGTGTGCCGGTGTTGAAGGTCGAGTAGATGCCGCCGCCGATGGGGTCGACGCGCCGGTCGCCGCCGGGCGCGGACACGTCGACCGTGGCGCCGTGGTTCGAGTAGTAGGCCCGCGCGCCGCCACGCCCGACCGCGCCGACGCTGATCACGCCCTGGCAGCTGGCCGGGCTGTAGTCGCCGGCGTCGGCGCCGTCGTTGCCGGCGGCCACCACGACCACGCTGCCGCGGCTGCGTGCGGCGTCGATGGCGAACCGGGTCGTCAATGCGCAGGCGCCGGGGCCGCCGAGCGACAGGTTGATGACGCGCGCCGGCGTCGGGTTGGCCGGCACGCCGGGCACGCTGGCGCCCGCGGCCCAGACGATGGCGTCGGCGATGTCCGAGGTGTAGCCGCCGCACTTGCCCACCGCACGCACCGGCTGCACCCGGGCGCCCGGGGCGACGCCGGCGCCGCCCATGCCGTTGTGCGTCAAGGCCGCGATGGTGCCGGCCACATGGGTGCCGTGCCAGCTGCTGTCATGGCCGGGCACACCGAGGCCGCATTCGTCGGCGTCGACGCCGTCACCCGTGTCCAGCGCGTTGCCGTCGCGCCCGGCCTCGCCGTCGTTGCCCACCGCGGGCGCGGTGATGAAGTCGTAGCCCGGCACCAGGTTGGCGGCCAGGTCGGCGTGCGGGCGGTAACCGGTGTCGACCACCGCCACCGTGATGCCGCTGCCGATGGACAGATCCCAGGCCGCGGGCAGGTTCAGGCCGCCGAGCGGCTCGCTGTAGTGCCACTGCAGCGGGTAGGCCGGATCGTTGGGTGCGAACTGGATCGTCATGATGCGATCGGGCTCGGCGTATTCGATGTCGGGGTCGGCGGCACGCAGTTCGGCTGCCATCTGGTGCATGCGCGCCATGCTCAGGCGACGGGTGAGCTTCATGATGTGCGAACCCGAACCGGTGCGCCTCATGTGCCGGGCGAGCACCTGCGCCGCCGAGGCTGCGGCCTCGACGCTGGCCATCCTGGGCGCGTCGACCACGTCGGCACGCGCCTGGCTGCGGTACTTGACGATCATGCGGTCGGTGGCGCGGTGGCCGTCCTGGCGGGCGCTGCCCGGCACGAACAGGCTGGCGCAGCCGGACAGGGCCAGTGCGCCGGCCAGCAGCAGCAGCAGCGCGGCGGCGCTCGCCAGGTGCGTCGGGCGTATGGAGTCGTGGCCGGTGGTTGCCATGGTGCGGATCCTCCCATCCATGCATGTCGTGGTCGTGCAGGCTGTGCAATCTATCAGCGTGCCACGCCGGTGCGGCCACGCGGTCGCCGCCGACTGGCCCCGAACCACCGTGCCGGCCTGGCGTTTGTGCAAGCAGATGTTGCCGCCGCCAGCAGGCAGACGGCAGGGCGCGGAAACCGGCCCGTGCGCTGCGACAATTTCGACATCATGAGTACTCAGACCGCAACCCCCGAACTCAGGCTATGGATCGTCGACCAGGCGCGTGCCGGCCACCCACCCGAAGTGGTGCTCAAGGCCATGACGGCCAGTGGCTGGGACGAGGACGTGGCGCTGGCCACGCTGGAGCAGACACTGGAGCAGCACCTGGCCAGCCTGGGCAAGCCTGCGCTGCAGGCCCCGCCCGTGCCGGTGGCCCTGCCCGAGCCCGACCTGAGCGGCTCGCCGGCCGAACTGGTGGTGCTGGACCGCAAGGTGAGGGTGCTGGCCAGCATGCGCAACCCGCGCGTGGTGGTGTTCGGCGGCCTGCTGGACGATGCTGAATGTGACGCCATCATTGCCCAGGCCCGCCCGCGCATGGTGCGCTCCGAGACGGTCGACGTGGCCACCGGCGGCAGCGAGATCAACTCGGCCCGCACCAGCCGCGGCATGTTCTTCTCGCGCGGCGAGTCACCCGTCATCGCCCAGGTCGAGGCGCGTCTGGCCGCCTTGCTGCACTGGCCGGTGGAAAAC
>JBJOKY010000107.1:0-11926 GCA_046045865.1 Pseudomonadota bacterium
GGCAGCCTCGTCGTGCTGGGGGATGCGGGTGATTTCGCCGCATCGCGCATGGTGGCCGGCACGCTGGTGGTGGCCGGATCACTGGGCGCGCACCCTGCGTATCGCATGCGGCGCGGCACGCTCGTCTGCGCTGGCCCGGCGCCAGCACTCGGCGCCGGCTTCGTGCCCGTGCCGGGCGACTGCAGCGTGTTCTGGCAGCTGCTGAGCCGCGACATCGCCCGCCTGGCCGGGCCGGATTCCACGCTGGCCGAGCTGCCGAAACGCCGCGCCGTGCGCCGTGCCGGCGACCTGGCGGTCGACGGCAAGGGCGAGGTGTTCAGCCTGGGCGAGTGAGCCGCCACCCTTTTGCCTTTCCTTCCCCCAACCCAAGAGAAGCTCCTCATGAGTCAGCCCGACTACCTCTTCCATGCCGGTGAAGCCACCGTGCTGGCCGCCGAAGGCCAGGCCACCGACGCCATGCCCGAGATCCTCATCGGCCGCACCAGCGGCCCGGTGGGCATGGCCTTCGCCAACATGATGGCGCAGAGCAAGGGCCACACGGCCATGTTCGCCATCCGCGCCTGCAACCAGCTCGTGCGCCCGGCGACCATGATGGTGCCCAAGGTGACGCTCAAGGACAGCGCCAACATCGAGCTGTTCGGCGGCGTGGTGCAGTCAGCCACGGCCGACGCCATCGTCGACTGCGTGGCCGAGGGCATCATCCCCAAGGCCCTGGTCAACGAGCTGTGCATCGTCGCCCTGGTGTGGATCGATCCACGCTGCGCCAAGGATCCCAACCTCGACAAGAAGGACATGTACCGCACCAACTACGAGGCGACCAAGCTGGCCATCCAGCGTGCGCTGGCGAACGAACCCGGCATCGACGAGCTGATCGCCAACCGCCACACCATCAGGCACGACATGGACGACTGGAGCGCCTGAGCGGCGCGGCGTCGCACCGCACCGCACCGCCCGCCCAGCACCGACAGCCCGCTGCCAGCGGGCTTTTTTCATGGCGGGTCGAAGCTCGCTTATGCCGTCTTCAGCAGGCTCAGCGTGGCCCAGCCCTGGACCTGGGCATGGGCCAGCAAGGCGCTGTCACCGTCCACCACCACCGGGCAGCGCACCGCCTGCAGCAGCGGCAGGTCGTGCAGCGAGTCCGAATAGAAGCTGCTGGCCGCGAAGCTGGCCAGCGTGCGCCCGCGCACAGCCAGCCAGCGCTCGACATGGCTGCACTTGTGCTCGCGGAAACACGGCTCGCCGGCGATCTCGCCGGTGAGGCGCCCGCGGGCATCCCGCTCGGCCTCGGTGGCCAGCACATGCGTGATGCCCAGCAGGCGCGCGAAGGGCTCGGCGATGAAGCGCGTGGTGGCCGTCACCAGCACACACAGGTCACCGCGCTCGCGATGGCTCTGCACCAGCGCCAGCGCGGCCGGGGTGATGCGCGGCGCCATGGCCTGCTCGAACTCGGCCAGCCAGGCCTGCAGCTGCGCATCACCGTAGCGCGCCAGCGTGCCCACGGTGTAGCGGTGCATGGCGCGGATGTCGAGCCGTCCGGCGGCGTAGTCGTGGCAGTAGGCCAGGTAGGTCGGCTCGAAGTCCGGCCCCAGATGGCCCCGCTCGCTCAGCCAGCGCGTGAAGGCGCCGCCGCTGTCGAAGGCTATGAGCGTGTGGTCGAGGTCGAACAGCGCCAGGCCCTGCGACCGGGCGGCCGCCAGGGGCTGCGGCGCAAGATCCGCAGCCGGCCAGGCTGATCCGGGCAAGGCGTTGTCCTCATGCATGTTTTCGGGGTTCTAGGGGAATGTCCTGAGCGGTGGTCAGCCCTCGCATGACGCGTGACAGTGTGTCTCGACTCGCTGCCAGAGTGCACCGGGAATTACTCCCTGATGCCCCATGCGCGCGACGCAGTGTCACGACGCCCGGCAGTGCGGCGAAAGTCCCGATTTTGGGCCTCATTGACCCCATGTTTGGGTGAGCGGTACAAACTCGACGTCCTGCGGCGAAAGGCTACTTTGCTGACCACGCAGGGGTGAAACGCGCGATGCCGGCCACACGTCGAGAGCCGGCGCGTCGTGAATCTGGTGGTGCCAAGCACCGAGTCCCTAAACACATGGAGACAGCATGAGCCATTCATCTCATGGATTCCGCCGTACCGCCTGGGCCGCAGCCGCCCTGGGTGTGGCACTTCCGGCCCTGGTCCACGCCAACGCCGACGTGGAAAAGAACATCGCCAACCCCAACAACTGGGCGATGCAGGCTGGTGACATGTACAACCAGCGCTACAGCAAGCTCAACCAGGTCACCGCCGCCAACGTCGGCAAGATGCAGGTGGCCTGGACCATGTCCACCGGGGTGCTACGCGGCCACGAAGGTTCGCCGCTGGTGATCGACGGCACGATGTACCTGCACACGCCCTTCCCCAACAAGGTCTTCGCTGTCGACCTCGACACGCAGAAGATCAAGTGGAAGTACGAGCCCAAGCAGGATCCGGCCGTGATCCCGCAGATGTGCTGCGACACGGTGAACCGTGGCCTGGCCTATGCCGAAGGCAAGGTCATCCTGCAGCGCGCCGACTCGGTACTCGAGGCCATCGACGCCAAGACCGGCAAGGTTGTGTGGTCGGTCAAGAACGGTGACCCGAAGCTGGGTGCCGTGAACACCAATGCCCCGCACGTGTTCAAGGACAAGGTCATCACCGGCATCTCCGGGGGTGAATGGGGTGTGCGCGGCTACATCGCCGCGTACAACCTGAAGGACGGCACGCCGGCCTGGAAGGGCTACAGCGTCGGTCCGGACAGCGAGATGCTGATCGACCCGAACACCACCACGACCTGGGCCGACGGCAAGGTCACCCCGGTGGGCCCGAACAGCTCGCTCAAGACCTGGCAAGGCGACCAGTGGAAGATCGGTGGCGGCACGACCTGGGGCTGGTACAGCTACGACAAGGCTGCCAACCTGATGTACTACGGCACCGGCAACCCGTCGACCTGGAACCCGGCCCAGCGCCCCGGCGACAACAAGTGGTCCATGTCCATCTGGGCGCGTGACGTCGACACCGGCAAGGTCAAGTGGGTCTACCAGATGACCCCGTACGACGAGTGGGACTTCGACGGCATCAACGAGATGATCCTGGCGGACATCGATGTCAAGGGCAGGGCCACCAAGGCGCTGGTCCACTTCGACCGCAACGGCTTCGCCTACACCCTGGACCGCATCAGTGGTGCGCTCCTGGTGGCCGAGAAGTACGACCCGAAGGTGAACTGGGCCACGCACGTGGACATGAAGACCGGTCGCCCGCAGGTGGTGAAGCAGTACTCCACCGCCCAGAACGGCCCGGACGTCAACACCAAGGGCGTGTGCCCGGCAGCCCTGGGTTCCAAGGACCAGCAGCCGGCCTCGTTCGACCCGAACACCAAGCTGTTCTACGTGCCGACCAACCACGTCTGCATGGACTACGAGCCGTTCAAGGTCGAGTACACCGCCGGCCAGCCGTATGTAGGCGCCACGCTGTCGATGTTCCCGGCCCCGGGCAGCCACGGCGGCATGGGCAACTACATCACCTGGAACGCCGGCACCGGCAAGATCGTGCAGTCCAAGGCCGAGAAGTTCTCGGTGTGGTCGGGCTCGCTCAACACCGCCGGCGGCATCAGCTGCTACGGCACGCTGGAAGGCTACCTGAAGTGCGTCGATGCCAAGAACATCGAGAAGGAACTGTTCAAGTTCAAGACCCCCTCGGGCATCATCGGCAACGTGTTCACCTACAGCCACAAGGGCAAGCAGTACATCGGCGTGTTCTCGGGCATCGGTGGCTGGGCCGGCATCGGCATGGCCGCTGGCCTCGAGAAGGACACCGACGGCCTGGGCGCCGTGGGTGGCTACCGTGAACTGAACCAGTACACCGAACTGGGCGGTTCGCTGACCGTGTTCGCCCTGCCGAACTGATCGATGGTTGAACGCTGCGGCACCGCCGTGCCGCAGCCGGATGTTCTTGCTCAACGGGGCCGGAAGACGCGCTAGCGTGTTCCGGCCTCTTCGCTTGCCAGGGAGCTGCAGCAGCCTGGCAAGCGCCCTAGGGTCAGTGCCTAGGGTGAATTCCCAGGATGGAAAGCGGTCGTTTCGGCCCGAAGCTTGCACCACGAGAGCGTTCCCATCCCACCTCGTGACACACACCATGAAGAGCATTCAGTTCATCTCCGCCCTCGTCCTCGCTGCAGCAGCCGGTGCGGTCTGCGCCCCTGCCATGGCACAGACTGTCAAGACCGACCTGTACACAGTGACCGACGGCTACAAGGTCGACGCCGACACCATGAAGGGTTTCCGCGCCTGGCGCCAGGCCGCCTGCGACCGCTGCCACGGCGCCAACCAGGAAGGCATGGTCGGCCCCTCGCTGGTCAACAGCCTGAAGGTGCTGACCAAGGACGAGTTCGTGAAGACCGTGCGCGATGGCCGCCTGGAAAAGGGCATGCAGAGCTTCGGCACCAGCAAGACGGTGATGGACAACATCGATTTCCTGTACGCCTACCTCAAGGGCCGTTCGGACGGCGCGATCACGCGCTCCAAGGTCGAGGAACTGAAGTAAGCCATGAAAGCCCGCACCGCAACATCGCGCGCCCTGACACAGGTTGTGCCCAGCGCCGCACGGCCGCGGGTGGCGGCCGCGCTGCTGGCCTGCGCGCTGGTGGTGCCGGCCGCCCAGGCCCAGCAGATCACGCCCGGCCCCGCCGCCACAGGTGACGACGCCCCTGCCCGCAAGGCCCTGCGCGTGTGCCAGGATCCGAACAACCTGCCCTTCTCCAACACCAGGGGCGAAGGCATCGAGAACAAGATCGCCGAACTCTTCGCCAGGGAACTGGGCCTGCCGCTCGAGTACTACAGCTTTCCGCAACGCATGGCCTTCATCCGCAACACCCTGCGCTACAAGCTGCCGGGCGAGGACTACCGCTGCGACGTGGTGCTGGGCGTGCCGGCCGGCTTCGACCAGGTCTCGGCCACCAAGCCCTACTACCGCTCGACCTATGCCCTGGTGGTCGCGCGCGGCGCGGCCGGCGGCGCCCTGGACGGCGTGAAGAGCGCGGCCGACTTCCTGGCCCTGCCGCGTGCGACCCTGAACAAGCTGCGCATCGGCGTGTACGACCGCTCGCCCGCCTCGCAGTGGCTGGCCCATCACGAGCTGACCGATCAGGGCAAGCCCTATGCCATGATGAGCGCCGACCCCGACCAGTACCCCGGCGAACTGCTCGAGCACGAGCTGGCCGAAGGCCGCATCGATGCCGCCATCGTCTGGGGCCCCATCGCCGGCTTCTATGCCAGGCGGGTGAAGAAACCCGAGCTGGTGGTGCTGCCACTGGCCTCCGAGCCCGGCGTGCGCTTCGACTTCGCCATGGCCATGGGCGTGCGCTACGGCGAGCCGGCCTGGAAGAAGCAGATCGAGACCCTGATCGAGAAGAACCGGCCGCAGATCACCGCCATCCTGCGCGACTATGGCGTGCCCCTGCTCGACGAGAGCGTCGGCGCCCTGCCCGCCGGGCGCTGATGATGACCCGCGTACCCACGCCGCCAGGCCTGTGGATGACCTGCAGCACCTGGCGCTCCAGCCCCCTGCTTTGCGTCACCCTGGCCGCCCTGGTGCTGGCCACCAGCCTGCTGGCGGGCGCAGCACGCGCGGCCGGGCCGGCGGCGACGGCCGCCGCGGCCGCCCTGCAGCGCCAGATCCAGCTCACCCGCTCCATCGTCAAGATTGAGGCGCGCACCGCCAGCGGCTACGCCCTGGGCACCGGCGTGGTGGTCGGCCCCGGCCAGGTGGTGGCGAGCTGCCACGTGACACGCGACGCCCAGGCGGTCGACGCGCTCTACACCGGCCTGCGCCTGCGCGCCACCGCCCAGCGCGCCAACGTCGGCCACGACCTGTGCGTGCTCGACGTGCCCAGGCTCGACGCCCCGGTCGTGCCCCTGGCCGGCAGCGGCAGCCTGCAGCCGGGCCAGGCCGTGGTGGCGCTGGGCTTCAGCGGCGGACTGGGCCTGGCGACCAGCCGCGGCGAGGTCATCAGCCTGCACGATCATGACGGCGCCCGGGTCATCCGCAGCAGCACCGGCTTCATCTCCGGTGCCAGCGGCGGCGGCCTGTTCAACGACGCCGGCGAGCTGGTGGGCGTGCTCACCTTCCGCCTGCGCGGCGCCGACCGGCACTATTTCTCCGTGCCGGCCGACTGGCTGGCCACGCTGGTGACGCCGGCATCACCCGGCTCCCAGGGGACGCCTCCGGTGCCGACCCAGGCCATCGCGCCCCTGGCCGGGCACGCCTTCTGGGAGGCCCGGCCCGGCGCGACCCTGGTCGGCATGCCGGACTTTCTGGTCCGCATCGTGCGCGAGCTTGAGCAGAGCCAGCCCGGCGTGGCCGTGGCCGGCGCGGCCAGCACGCCGGCCATGGCGACCGAAGCATCCGCCGCCGAGGAGACCTCGCCCGAACCCTCGCTGGCCGAGCGCCTGCTCTTCATGCAGCCCCACCTGGCCGGCCTGGCCCTGCCGGCCCAGCTGGTCTACGACATCGAGCAGAGCGACAGCGGCGACACGGCCCACACCTTCAGCGACACCGCCAGGGTGAGCCTGAGCGCCGGTGCCGACGGCAAGTGCTGCGACGCCAGCGGCGACTTCCTCAGCGGCGCGCGCGCCCTGCGCCTGCCGGACGTGCCCGGTGTCACCTCCAACCCGCTGCTGCTCTATTTCCTCGAATTCGAGGTGCGCCGGCTGCAGCAGGCCAGCAAGGGCCAGGCGGCCCACTTCCGCCGCCGCATCCGCCTGGCGCTGGTGGACGCTGCCACCGTCAGGGACATCGAGATCGAGCACGGCGGGCGGCGCCTCACGGCGCAGGAAATCAGCATCACGCCCTTCCTGGCCGACCCCTACCGCACGCGCTTCGAGCAGGAGGCGACGCGGCGCTACCGCTTCGTCCTGTCCGACGCGCTGCCAGGACGTTTCCACGAGATCGCCATCGACCAGCCCGGGCGCGGTGATTCGCCGCGCCGCCTGAGCCTGCGCATCCGCCTGCGCGCAGCCGCGCCCCAGTGACCCGCATCCCCCACCCGAGCCCCTGCCCATGACCCTGATCCGCACCGCCCTGCTCGCCCTGGGCCTGTTCGGCGCCAGCGCTGCCGCCCTGGCGCACGACTACCCCACCGTGGAACGTGTGCTCTACGTGCAGAGCTGCATGCGCGACCACCCCGGCCCGGCTTTCGAGATGGTCAACAAGTGCTCCTGCGCCATCGACAAGCTCGCCGAGCAGATCGTGTTCGACGACTACGTCTCGCTCAGCACCGTGGCCAATGCCATCACCATCGGCGGCGAACGCGGCGCGGTGCTGCGCGAGGCCGAACCCATGCAGGAGCTGGCACGCAAGTTCCGCAAGCTCAACACCGACGCGAAGAAGAGCTGCTTCATCCGGCTGGACTGAAGCAAGCCCGCCCGGGCGCCGCAGCCACTGCCGGCGCCCTTCCATCCCACCGAGGCCGCCTGCCATGAAGCTGCTCCTCACCTGCCTGACCTGGCTGGCGCTGCCCCTGCTGGCGCACGCCCAGCTGCCTGCCGCGGGCGACCCCGAGGCCAGCCCGCGCTGGCAGGCAGTGCGCGCCAGCCTGTACGGCCAGCGCACCATCGGCAGCGCCACCGGCGTGCTGACGCTGGAAGCGCCCGCCCGGGCGGTCGACGCCGCGGCGGTGCCGGTGGCGGTGCGCACCGCTGCAGCCGCGGGCAGCGCCGGCGCGGCGGTGCGCAGGCTGTGGCTCATCATCGACGCCAACCCCTCGCCCATCGCCGCCATCGTCAGCTACGCCCAGGCCAGCGCGCGACCGGACATCGAGACGCGCGTGCGCATCGACGAGTACAGCTTCGTGCGCGCCGTGGCCGAGCTGGCGGACGGCCGGCTGGTCATGGCCACGCGTTACGTCAAGGCCTCGGGTGGCTGCTCCGCCGCGCCGGGCAAGGACGCCGAGGCGGCCCAGGCCAGCCTGGGCCGCATGGCCTGGCGCGTCGACGGCGAGCTCCGGCGCGGCCAGCCCGCCCTGGCACAGCTGAGCATCAGTCACCCCAACGACACCGGCATGGTGATGGACCAGCTGGCGCGCACCTACACGCCCGCCCACTACGTACGCCGCGTGACGGTGAGCTACGCCGGCCAGCCCGTGCTCGACGCCGACGTCGATTTCGCCATCAGCGAGAACCCCAACCTGCGTTTCTGGTTCGTGCCGCAGGGCCCGGGCGAACTGCGCGCCGAGGTGGCGGACACACGCGAGCGGCGCTTCGAGGCCAGCCTGGCCCTCGCGCCCACGCCCTGAGCCGCACGACCAGCCCCGGCCGGCAGGCCAGCCAGGCTGGCAGCTCAGGGTGGCGCCAGCTCGCGCAGCACCGCGCGCACCGGCGACGCATCAGCCGCCGTCCAGCGCAGTGGCAGGGCGATGAGCTCGTAGTCGCCTTCGGCCACCTCGTCGAGCCAGAGGTTCTCCAGCACGCGCAGGCCGCGCCGGCGCAGCACCTGGTGGGCCGGCAGCGTCTTGCTGGCGGCCGGATCGATGCTGGCGCTGTCGGTGCCGATCAGCAGCACACCCAGGTCGGCCAGCGCCTCCAGCAGCGCGGGCTCGAAACCGGGCAGGTCGTCGTCGAAGTGCCGCAGCGGCGCCTGCCGGTAACAGCGCACCAGCACCCGCGGGGGCAGGTTCGGTGCGCCGGGCAGGGCAGCACCTGCTCCGCAAGGCCGCGTGGACGAGGCCGCAGCAGCGCCCCGGGGCAGGGCATGCGCCAGCTGCGCCCAGCCGATCAGCGGGCCGGCGCCGATGGCGTGGATCACCCGGCAGGCACCGAGATAGGGCGCCAGCGCCAGCGCGCCCGCGGCCGCGCCCAGCGGGTCGTAGTGCAGCGGCGCATCGGCATGGGCGCCCACGTGCGGGCTGAGCGTCACGGCACCCACGTTGACCGGGCAGTGCGCACCGATGGTCGCCACCCACTGCTGGGCGTAGGGCGTGTCGCCCGGAAACACCGGACTGGACGCATCCACCGGCGGCGAGATGTCCCACAGCTTCATGACTGTCTCCTGCATGCAACGCTTGTCCTGGCTGGCCAGCACCTGCACGCCCAGGCCGGCAGCACGTCGCCACCAGCGGCAAACACGCAAAACCGGCAAGGCTGCGTGGCTGCGGCCCACTGGGCAACCGGGTACGCGCCGGATGGACGCCGCGTGCGTGTGACGTTAAGTTACGTTCAGCCCTCGGCGACCATGCGGCCGCCCGGTCGATCAATTCAACCGCACCGGGCTGCCGCCCTCGTCCATGCCATCAAGACCGACCACCAGCCCGCCACCTACCGGAGCACGCGCCGTGTGCATGATCGCAGGCATGCGCATGCTGCCGGTGCTGGTGATTGTCTCGACCCTGGCGCAGCCGCTCGCCGTGCAGGCCGCCCCGCCACCGCCCGGTGCGGGCACCAGCCCGGCCGGCCAGCCGCCCGCCGCTCCGACGGCCACCGGCGGCCCAGGCGCAGCGCCGGTGCTGTCCGGCCTGCGGCTGGAGTGCAACGTCGGGCGCCCGCACGTGGAGGTGCGCAACTGCATGGTCACGCGCGCCCGGGCGAGCACGCAGGACGTCGAGAACACCGAGCTGGCGCTGCGCACGCTGCTGGACAGCCGCGCCGAGGCCCAGCCCCAGCTCAGGCGCAGCGCCGGCCAGTTCGATGCCGCCGCCAAGGCCTTCGCGCGCTTCCGGCTGCAGTACTGCGAGTTCGCCGCCAGCCTGGTGGTCGGCCAGGGGCCGCAGCGCGAGCAGCGCCTGGCCTGCACGCACGAGCTCAACCTCAGGCGCAAGCAGCAGCTGGCCGAACTGCGCGAGAACCTGCCCTGAACGTGGTGCCTGACGCGGGCGCGCCCGGCGCGACCACGTCGCCGCTGCCCAGGCGGTACTGCTGCACCAGCTCCTGCAGCTGATCGGCTTCGCCCTTGAGCTGGTCGGCGGTGGCCGAGAGCTGCTCCGACCCCGCGGCATTGCGCTGGGTCGCGTCATTGACCTGCGACATGGCGGTGGTGATCTGCGCCACGCCCTGGGCCTGCTCGCTGGACTGGGCGGCGATCTCCTGCACCAGCGCGGCGGTCTGGCGGATGCCCGGCACGATGGCCGCCAGCAGGCCGCCGGCATGCTCGGCCGCATCGACGCTACTCACCGCCAGGGCGCTGATCTCGTGCGCCGCCACCTGGCTGCGTTCGGCCAGCTTGCGCACCTCGGCCGCGACCACCGCGAAGCCGCGGCCATGTGCCCCCGCCCGCGCGGCCTCGATGGCGGCGTTGAGCGCCAGCAGGTTGGTCTGGTAGGCGATGTCGTCGATGATGGAGATCTTGGTCGCGATGGACTTCATCGCAGCCACGGTCTGCAGCACCGACTGGCCGCCGCGTTCGGCATCACCAGCCGCGCCGCGGGCCATCTGTTCGGTCTGGCGCGCATTGGCGGCGTTGCGCTGCACCGACTCGGCCATGTCCTGCAAGGCGGCACTGGTCTGCTCGACACTGGCGGCCTGCAGCGCCGCGGCCTGCGCCAGGGCGTAGGAGGTGTCGGTCACCTGCTCGGCGGTCTGGCCCAGGCGCTCGGCGGCCTGGCGCACGTCCAGCAGCGTGGCGCCCACGGTGGCCATCATGCGGTTGAGCAGTTCGCCCACCTGGCGGTAGAAGCCCTCGCGCCCCTGCACGCGCATCTGGCGGCTGAAGTCGCCGGCAGCGGCAGCGCCGGCCACGGCGCTGAGTTCGTCCTCGGCCGCGAGCTGGTCGGTCATGTCGGCCCACTGGCCCACGCTGCCCAGGCTGCTGCCATCGGCTGCACGCACCGGCGTGGTGATCACGTCGTAGGTGCGCCCGCCCAGGGTCATGCGCGTGGCGACACGCCGGTCGAGCCGGCGCAGGCGTTCGAGCGCCGCCTGGGGCTCCTTGTAGAACATGCCGATGGAGCCGCCGAGCACCCGTTCGGGGTCGAAGCCGGGTAGTTCGCTGCGGAAGGCGGCGACGTCACGGCGCAGGATCTGCAGCAGCGCCTCGTTGATGTACACCACCGTGCCGTGCTGGTCGGCGATGCGCACCGGCATGGCGGCCACGTCCAGCGCCTGCTGGATGCGCCGGGCACCCGCCTGGGCGTCGGCCTGCGCCTGCAGCATCGCGTCGGTGGGCAGCCTGGCACCGGCCAGGGCCAGCGCGGCACGGCTGTCGTGCAGGGCCTGCTGCAGCCGCTCGATTTCGGCGGTGCGGGTGACCAGGGCGTCGGCCTGGGCGCGCAACTGCGCGTGCAGGCTGCGCGCGCGGTCGGCCAGCGCATGGGCGGGGCCAGCCGCCCAGCCGTGGGCGGTGTCCGGGGCGCCATCCGGCGCGGCAAGGCTGTCGGGGGTGTCCAGCCAGGCGACGGCAGCGTCCAGTGCCTGCTCCACCTGCCTGCGGCTGTGCGCCTGCCAGCGCTGCGCCCGCCGACGATGGCTCCACAGGCCGAGAACCAGCAGCGGCAGCGTCGCGACCAGCCACAGCGGCCCCAGCGGTGCCGTCTGTGCCAGTCCCAGGGCGGTGCACGCACCCGCACCCATGCAGCCGAACGTGCCTGACCAGGCCCAGTTGCCCGGGCGTCCCGGTCCGGCAGGCCGGGCTGGTGCAGCGGACAACGGGCTCTGTCGGGGGGGCGACGCCTTCATGGGACTTCCTTGTGGTGTGTACGACAACGGGCCAGGAGATCGGCGCAGCACCCGCCACCTGCTGGTCGACCAAGTGTGGAACGCATGGACGGACCACCATCGCTCGAAAAGCAGTCACATGTCGAGGCACATCAGGCACAAGTCTGGTGCACGCGGCACTGCCACACCATGGCATCGATCCTGCGTCTGCCGCTCGCCCCGCCCTCGGGATAGCCCTAGGCCGAGCGCGCCGCCAGGCCCTGGTGGCGCC
>JBJOKY010000108.1:0-11887 GCA_046045865.1 Pseudomonadota bacterium
GGCCGTGTACTCGATGATGTCGCCGATGATCCGCATGCTCGGCTCGGGCGGGTAGATGTAGGTGTTGCGGACCATGAACTCCTTGAGGATGTCGTTCTGGATGGTTCCGCTGAGCTGCTCCTGACTCACGCCCTGCTCCTCCGCCGCCACGACATAACCCGCCAGCACCGGCAGCACGGCGCCGTTCATGGTCATCGAGACCGACACCTTGTCGAGCGGGATCTGGTCGAACAGGATCTTCATGTCCTCGACCGAGTCGATCGCCACGCCGGCCTTGCCGACGTCGCCGGTCACGCGCGGATGGTCGCTGTCGTAGCCGCGGTGGGTGGCCAGGTCGAAGGCCACGCTCACGCCCTGGCCGCCGGCCGCCAGCGCCTTGCGGTAGAAGGCGTTCGACTCCTCGGCGGTCGAGAAACCGGCGTACTGGCGGATGGTCCACGGGCGCACCGCGTACATGGTGGCCTGCGGGCCGCGCACGAAGGGCTCGAAGCCAGGCAGCGTGTCGGCATGCGGCAGCGTGGCGGTGTCGGCCGCGGTGTAGAGCGGCTTGACCGTAATGCCTTCGGGCGTGACCCAGTTCAGCGCCGCCACGTCGCCACGGGGGGCCGACTTGGCAGCGGCCTTGGCCCACTGGTCGAGCGTGGCGGTCTGGAACTCGGGCTGGGCGGCGGAGGTGTTCGTCGGCTGGGTCATGGTGGGTCCTGGAGTCGGCGGGCGTGTGTGCGGTGCATCACGGCTGGGCTTGCCTTGCATGATACATGATGCATAATTATGAATTCAAGATTGACGTTCGACTGACGCCCCTGCTGTATCGAGGGCCCGCCAGGTCCTTCCCAAGGTTCCTCCACGTGATTTCCATGGCCACCGCCCTGCCCCCATCCTCCGACAGCGCCGCCCTCGCCCCGCGTGCGCTGTACCAGGACGTGGCCGAGCGGCTGCGCGAACAGATCTTCGACCGCGTGCTCGAACCCGGCAGCTGGATCGACGAACAGAAGCTCGCCGCCGACTACGGCATCAGCCGCACACCGCTGCGCGAGGCACTCAAGGTGCTGGCTGTCGAGGGACTGGTGACCATGAAGGTGCGTCGCGGCGCCTACGTCACCGAGATGTCGACCGACGACGTGACGCAGATCTACCACCTGCTCGCCCTGTTGGAAAGCGATGCCGCCGCCGAGGTCGCGCGCAAGGCCAGCCCTGCCGAACTGGCCGGCCTGCGTGCGCTGCAGCAGCAACTCGAGACCCAGGTCGACCAGCGCGAGGCCTTCTTCGCCACCAACGAGCTGATCCACTACCGCCTGCTGGCCATCGACGGCAACCGCTGGCGCTCGCAGATCGTGACCGACCTGCGCAAGGTGATGAAGCTCAACCGCCACCATTCGCTGTTCAAGCAGGGCCGCCTGGCCGAGTCGCTGGCCGAGCACCGCGCCATCATGGACGCCATCGACCGGCGCGACGCTGAATGTGCCCGCGGCCTCATGCGCGCCCACTTCGAGAACGGCCTGCAGGCAGCCGCAGCACCGTGATTGATGCAGCGCGGTACAAGCCGGTTTCATCTCAAGCCACAATAGCGGATGTCACACACTGTCACCCTGCGTCACGGCAGGCCGTCACAACCCCTGGAAATGCCCCGTTCTGACACACCCGCCGGTTGTGAATGAACCCGCACCTGCCCTCCCCTCCCTTTCCCACGCAGCCGTCCGCCCGGGCCTGACAGCCCGGGGCCGCTGATGCGCAGCGCCACGCAGTACACCCACCCCATCATCGACCCCGGCCAGTGCGACCGTGTGCCGCGCAGCGACAAGCTGCTCAGCCTGCGGTCAGCTTGAAGCGGCAGAGTGCCGCCCGGCAAGCCTGACCACCCATCCCCCCGAGGAGCCCATGAAGATCCACGAATACCAAGGCAAGGAAATCCTGCGCCAGTTCGACGTTCCCGTGCCGCGCGGCCATGCCGCATTCACGGTGCGCGAGGCGCTGGAAGCCGCCGACAAGCTCGGCGGCAGCGTCTGGGTGGTCAAGGCCCAGATCCATGCCGGTGGCCGCGGCAAGGGCGGCGGCGTCAAGCTTGCGCGCTCCAGGGCCGACGTCGAGACCCTGGCCGGCCAGATCCTGGGCATGCAGCTCGTCACCCACCAGACCGGCCCGGAAGGCCAGAAGGTGCGCCGTCTGTACATCGAGGAAGGTGCGGACATCAAGAAGGAGTACTACGTCTCCCTCGTGACCGACCGCCAGAGCCAGAAGGTCGCCTTCATCGCGTCGAGCGAAGGCGGCATGGACATCGAGGAAGTGGCCCACTCCACGCCCGAGAAGATCATCACCCAGACCATCGACCCGCTCGCCGGCTTCAGCGACGCGCAGGCCGAGTCCATCGCCCGCGCCATCGGTCTGGCCGACGTGTCGATCGCCCAGGCGGTCAAGCTGTTCCAGAACCTGTACCGCTGCTACATGGCGACGGACGCCTCGCTGGTCGAGATCAACCCGCTCAACTGCGACAGCAAGGGCAACCTGATCGCCCTGGACGCCAAGTTCAACTTCGACGCCAACGCCCTGTTCCGTCACCCCGAGATCGTGGCCTACCGCGATCTGGACGAGGAAGATCCGGCCGAAGTCGAAGCCAGCAAGTTCGACCTGGCCTACATCAGCCTGGACGGCAACATCGGTTGCCTGGTCAACGGCGCCGGCCTGGCCATGGCGACGATGGACACCATCAAGCTGTTCGGCGGCGAGCCGGCCAACTTCCTGGACGTAGGCGGTGGCGCCACTGCCGAGAAGGTCACCGAAGCGTTCAAGATCATGCTGGCCAACAAGTCCGTGAAGGGCATCCTGGTGAACATCTTCGGCGGCATCATGAAGTGCGACACCATCGCAGAAGGCGTGATCACCGCCTGCAAGGCCGTGAACCTGTCCGTGCCGCTGGTGGTGCGCATGAAGGGCACCAACGAGGAGCTGGGCAAGAAGATGCTGGCCGAATCCGGCCTTCCCATCATCGCTGCCGACACAATGGCCGAAGCGGCCACCAAGATCGTCGCAGCCGTCGCCTGATTTCACCAACCCAAACAGCGCGCGCCCACCGCTGGGCCGCCCCAAGGTGGGTGACTCCCCTCGGGGGACGCGAGCTGTACCCAGCGAGCTAGGGGCTTATATGAGCATCTTCATCAACAAAGACACCCGCGTCATCACGCAAGGCATCACCGGCAAGACCGGCCAGTTCCACACCCTGGGCTGCCAGGCCTACGCGAACGGCAAGAACGCCTTCGTGGCCGGCGTGAATCCGAAGAAGGCCGGCGAGAAGTTCAGCGACATCCCCATCTACGCCAGCGTCAAGGAAGCCGCCCAGGCCCAGGGCGCCAACGTGTCGGTGATCTACGTGCCGCCCGCCGGCGCGGCCGCCGCCATCTGGGAAGCCGTTGAAGCTGACCTGGACCTGGCCATCTGCATCACCGAAGGCATCCCCGTGCGCGACATGCTGGAAGTGCGCAACAAGATGAAGGCCAAGGAAGCCGCCGGCGGCAAGAAGACGCTGCTGCTGGGCCCGAACTGCCCCGGCCTGATCACGCCCGAGGAAATCAAGATCGGCATCATGCCCGGTCACATCCACCGCAAGGGCCGCATCGGCGTCGTGTCGCGTTCCGGCACGCTGACGTATGAAGCCGTGGCGCAGTTGACCGAGATCGGCCTGGGCCAGTCCAGCGCCGTGGGCATCGGCGGTGACCCGATCAACGGCCTGAAGCACATCGACGTGATGCGCGCCTTCAACGACGACCCCGACACCGATGCCGTCATCATGATCGGCGAGATCGGTGGCCCGGACGAAGCCGAAGCCGCCCAGTGGTGCAAGGCCAACATGAAGAAGCCCATCGTCGGCTTCATCGCCGGCGTGACCGCCCCCGCGGGCAAGCGCATGGGCCACGCCGGTGCGCTGATCAGCGGCGGCGCCGACACGGCCGATGCCAAGCTCGCCATCATGGAAGAGTGCGGCTTCACCGTGACGCGCAACCCCAGCGAGATGGGCCGCCTGCTCAAGGGCCTGATCTGAGCAGCTGACGCCTGAAGGGCACCCGTCGGTCAACCTGATCGGCAGCACCATCAGCACCAGGGCCCGCGTCCGCAAGGACAGCGGGCCCTTTCGTTGTTGAGGATCCATGCCCGCACGCATGAACCTCGCCAAGAAAAAAGGCCCGCAGCTGCGGGCCTTCGTTCGTGGACTGCAGATGCGCAGGCTATCCGCCCGTGCACACCACCCTGCATGCTGCCATCAAGCCGTGGCGGCAGCTCCACCCGAACTGACCGTGGGTGTATTGGATCCACCGCCCGTGCGCGAGGTCGACGACGAGCCATCCTTGGGTGGACGCGGCGCCCGGCCTTCCATGATGTCCTCGATCTGCTCGGAATCGATGGTTTCCCATTCGAGCAGAGCCTTCGCCATCGCATGCATCTTGTCCTGATGCTCCTCGATCAGGGTACGAGCCACACTGTAGCGCTCGTCGATGATGCGGCGGATCTCCTTGTCGACCTTCTGCATGGTCTCTTCCGAGACGTTCACCTGCTTGGTGATCGAGCGGCCGAGGAAGACCTCTCCCTCGTTCTCGGCGTAGACCATGGGGCCGAGTTCGTCGGTCATGCCGTAACGGGTGACCATGTCGCGCGCGATCTGGGTGGCGCGCTCGAAGTCGTTGGAGGCACCGGTGGTCATCTGGTTCATGAACACCTCCTCGGCGATGCGGCCGCCGAAGAGCACGCTGATGGTGCTGAGCATGCGCTCCTTGTCCAGGCTGTAGCGGTCGCCTTCGGGCAACTGCATGGTCACGCCCAGGGCACGGCCGCGCGGGATGATGGTGACCTTGTGCACCGGGTCGGTCTTGGGCAGCAGGCGTGCCACCAGGGCGTGGCCGGCCTCGTGGTAGGCCGTGTTCTTGCGCTCTTCCTCCGGCATGATCATGGACTTGCGCTCGGGGCCCATCATGATCTTGTCCTTGGCCTTCTCGAAGTCGCCCATCTCGACCACACGACCGTTGCGGCGCGCGGCGAACAGGGCGGCCTCGTTGACCAGGTTGGCCAGATCGGCACCCGAGAAGCCAGGCGTGCCACGCGCCAGGATGTCGGCGCGGATGTCCTGGCCGATGGGCACCTTGCGCATGTGCACATTCAGGATCTGCTCGCGACCACGCACGTCGGGCAGGGTCACGTAGACCTGGCGGTCGAAGCGGCCGGGGCGCAGCAGGGCAGGGTCGAGGATGTCGGGGCGGTTGGTGGCCGCCACGACGATGACACCGAGATTGGTCTCGAAGCCGTCCATCTCGACCAGCATCTGGTTCAGGGTCTGTTCGCGCTCGTCGTTGCCCCCGCCCAGGCCGGCGCCACGATGGCGGCCGACTGCGTCGATCTCGTCGACGAAGATGATGCAGGGCGAGTTCTTCTTGGCCTGCTCGAACATGTCGCGCACACGCGCCGCGCCCACGCCGACGAACATTTCAACGAAATCGGAACCCGAGATGCTGAAGAAGGGCACCTTGGCCTCGCCGGCAATCGACTTGGCCAGCAGCGTCTTGCCGGTGCCCGGAGGGCCGACCATGAGCACGCCGCGCGGGATACGCCCACCGAGCTTCTGGAACTTCTGCGGATCCTTCAGGAAGTCGACCAGTTCCTTGACCTCCTCCTTGGCCTCGTCGCAGCCGGCGACGTCGGCGAAGGTGACCGAGTTGTTGCTCTCGTCGAGCATGCGCGCACGGCTCTTGCCGAAGCTGAAGGCGCCGCCCTTGCCACCGCCCTGCATCTGGCGCATGAAGTAGACCCACACGCCGATGAGCAGCACCATGGGGCCCCAGGAGATCAGCAGGCTGGTGATGAGCGACTGCTCCTCGCGCGGCTTGACCTTGAACTTGACGCCGTTGTTGATGAGGTCACCGACCAGACCGCGGTCCAGATAGGTCGCGGTGGTGCGGATCTTCTTGTCTTCCGTCGTCAGCGCCTCGATGTCGGCGCCACCCGGGTTTTCCTGCAGCACGACCTCGCGGATGCGCTTGGCCCGCACCTCTTCCAGGAACTCCGAGTAACCGATCTGGTTGCCGGTTGCCGTCGAACGATCGAACTGCTTGAAGACGGTGAACAGCACGAGGGCGATCACCAGCCAGACTGCAACTTTCGAGAACCATTGATTGTTCACCGCGGCTCCTTCTTTGATATCCGTGTCACCCGAGATGCCAGCCTGCGTGGATGCAGGTCCAGCCCGGGAAAGCGATGCGCGCGCGCCGACGCATCTACGCGGTAAGTGGGGACGATTCTAGTGGAGTCAACCCCGACAGACAGGTCACAGTAGCCCATGGTGGCAGGGGTTTCTAGGCTCGCACCTGCACACGACTGCACAAGGCGGACAGCCGCCATCGGGCGTGGCCCAGGGTGGACAGATGTCCGTCACGTCGCCAGCCTTGCCGGCCCCTTCGGACCGATGCCAACCAGAAACGTTTCAGAAGACTTGTCGCGCGACGCCTTGGGCTTGATTGGCTTGACCACCCGGAAGCTGTGCTTGAACAGGTCGACCAGCTGACTGTAGCCGCTGCCGTGGAAGACCTTGCACACCAGCGCCCCCTGGGGTTTGAGCTGCGACATGGAAAACTCGACCGCCAGTTCCACCAGGTGGCTGATACGGGCCGCGTCGGTGACATCGATCCCCGACAGGTTGGGCGCCATGTCCGACACCACCACGTCGACTGACCGGCCAGCCAGAACATCGAGCAGTTGCTGCAGCACCGGCTCCTCGCGGAAATCACCCTTGAGCGCGACCACCCCCTCGATAGGCTCGAAGTCCAGCAGGTCCAGCGCGATGATGGTGCCGTCCAGCTGGCCGACAGCTGCGCCGCCTGCACCGGCGTCGCGCGGTGCAAAGCGCCGGCGCACGTACTGGCTCCATGCCCCCGGCGCAGCGCCAAGATCGACCACGACCTGGCCGGGCCGGATCAAGCCCAGCGTCTCGTCGATCTCCTTCAGCTTGTAGGCGGCACGGGCCCGGTAGCCCTCCTTGTGGGCCAGCTTCACGTAGGTGTCGTTGACATGGTCGTTGAGCCACGCCTTGTTGACTTTCTTGCTCTTGGTATTGATCTTCATCTCGCGCCGATAATAGGGCCATGCCCGCCATACAACTCACCCCTGCCCAGCGCAAGGAACATCGTGCCGCCGCCCACCACCTCGAGCCCGTGGTGATGATCGGTGGTGACGGCCTCAGCGACGCCGTGCGCAGCGAAGCCGATGCCGCCCTCAAGGCACACGGCCTGATCAAGATTCGCGTCTTCAGCGACGACCGTCACCAGCGCGATGCCTGGCTCAGCGAACTGGCCGAGGCGCTCGATGCCGCGCCCATCCAGCATATCGGCAAGCTGCTGGTGCTGTGGCGCCCGAAACCCAAGGCCGAAGCACCGGTCGTCTCGGCCGAGGAGCGCGCCTCGCGCCCTCGCGTCGTGAAGATCCTGAAGTTCTCCAAGAGCGGATCGCAGCGTGCACAGGTGAAGAAGCTCACCGTGTTCGGCAACCAGCGCGTCACCGCCGGCGGCATCGTCAAGCGTTCGAAGACGCGACCGATCAGCACCAAGAAGCGCTCGCAGTCGACCTGAATCATTCCCCGCCGCAGCTGCGGCGGCGGCCCTCATGCGGCGCGCCGCGACAGCGCCCGCCAGAACAGCATCGCCACCAGCAAACCCTTGAGCGCGTACAGCGCGCTCGACACACCGTGCAGCAGGCCGAAGCTGACTGCGCCGGGTTGGCCCAGTCGCGCCGCCTCCATCATGGGCTGCAGGGCGAAGTAACCCACCACGGTGCAGAACAGGGCCCCCAGCGCAAGCAGCATGTTGGCGGACAGCAGCGAACCTCCTGCCGCCTGCGCCCGCTGGCGCGCGAGGTAACGCTCCATCACGAACAGCGCCACCGCGAAGGCCAGCGCCAGATGGGCCTCGACACGAAAACATGCACCAGCCAGGCGCCCGGCCACCGCACGCTCGAACAAGGCAAAAGCCGTGGGTGCAACCACCGCACCAAGGGTCAGCAGACCACCCAGCCAGATACCGGCCAGCGCAGCGCTGAGCCGTGGCAGCAGCCGCTGGCTGCCAGCCTCATGCATAGCGTACTTCGATTACTTCGTAACGCTTGAGGCCACCGGGCGCGCGCACCTCGGCCACGTCACCCGCTTCCTTGCCGATCAGGGCCCGGGCGATGGGCGAGCTGACCGAGATCTTGCCGTGCTTGAGGTCGGCCTCGTCCTCGCCGACGATCTGGTAGGTCACGGCTGCACCGCTTTCTTCCTCTTCCAGGTCGACCGTGGCACCGAACACCACCTTGCCGCCAGCATCGAGCGCCTTGGGGTCGATCACCTGGGCCTGGGCCAGCTTGCTCTCGATCTCCAGGATGCGGCCTTCGATGAAGCCCTGCTTGTCCTTGGCGGCGTCGTATTCGGCGTTTTCCGACAGGTCACCCTGGGCGCGCGCCTCGGCAATGGCGACGACGACCGCCGGGCGTTCCACGTGCTTGAGCTTGTGCAGCTCTTCCTTGAGCAGTTCGAAGCCGCGCTTGGTGAGGGGGATGGTGGCCATCTTGTGTCGGGTTCAGGGAGCCGGCCAGGACGACCGGCTCGTGAGTTCATGGGATGACCCGGCGCGAGCGCTCTTCAGCAGCGCTGCCCGCCAGGTGGATCAGGAAACGGCGCGACAAAAAAATCGGCCGCTGCCTGACCCCGCGGGGCGGGACCGGGCGGCGGCCTGTCGGCCTGATGACTGGCCGGGATTATTGCAGTTCGGCGTGCATTTCCTGCACCGAATAGACGGCCAGACCGTGCTGGTGCTTGAGCGCCTCGGTGGCCGCCTCGCAGCCCGCCATGGTGGTGTAGTAGGTGACGCGGTTGGCCAGCGCCGCGGTGCGGATGTAGCGCGAATCGGCGATCGCCGTGCGCGTCTCGTCCACCGTGGTGAAGACCAGCTGGATCTCGCCGCCCTTGACCATGTCGGCGATGTGCGGCCGGCCGTCCTTGACCTTGTTGACCACCTTGACCGGCACACCGCCGTCGGCGATGGCTGCCGCCGTGCCCTTGGTGGCGACGATGGCAAAACCCAGCGCATGCAGGTCACGCGCCACGCCCACGGCGCGCGCCTTGTCGCCGTTCTTCACCGAGATCACCACCGTGCCCTTGGTGGGCAGACGCGAGCCGGCGCCGAGCTGGCTCTTGAGCATGGCCTCGCCGAAGGTGCGGCCCACGCCCATCACCTCGCCGGTGGAACGCATTTCCGGGCCGAGGATGGGGTCCACGCCGGGGAACTTGTTGAAGGGGAAGACCGCCTCCTTCACCGTGAAGTAGGGCGGGATCACCTCGCGCAGCGTCTGGCCGTTCAGCGCCTTCTGGTCGGCCAGGTTCTGGCCGGCCATGCAGCGTGCGGCGATCTTGGCCAGCGGCTGGCCGGTGGCCTTGCTCACATAGGGCACGGTGCGCGAGGCGCGCGGGTTCACCTCCAGCACGTAGACCGTGCAGGCATCGAGCCCGCCAGTCACGTCGCCCTGGATGGCGAACTGCACGTTCATCAGGCCGACCACCTTCAGGGCCTGGGCCATCTGGGCGGTCTGGCGGCGCAGTTCCTGCTGCAGCACCTGGCTCAGGGTGTAGGGCGGCAGCGAACAGGCCGAGTCGCCCGAGTGCACGCCGGCCTGCTCGATGTGCTCCATGATGCCGCCGATCATGACCGCGCCGCTCGGGTCGGCGATGCAGTCCACATCGACCTCGACCGCGTCGTCCAGGAAACGATCCAGCAGCACGGGCGATTTCTCGCTCACGCGCACGGCCTCGCGCATGTAGCGCTCGAGGTCCTTGTCGCCGTGCACGATCTCCATCGCACGCCCACCCAGCACATAGCTCGGGCGCACGACCAGCGGGTAGCCGATCTCGTTGGCCAGGGCGATGGCGGCCTCTTCGGTGCGCGCCGTGCGGTTGGGCGGCTGCTTCAGGCCGAGCTTGTGCAGCAGTTGCTGGAAGCGCTCGCGGTCCTCGGCGATGTCGATGGAATCGGGCGTGGTGCCGATGATGGGCACGCCGTTGGCTTCCAGATCCAGCGCCAGCTTGAGCGGCGTCTGGCCGCCGTACTGCACGATCACACCGATCGGCCGCTCCTTGGCGACGATCTCGAGCACGTCTTCCAGCGTGACCGGCTCGAAGTAGAGGCGATCCGACGTGTCGTAGTCGGTCGACACCGTCTCGGGGTTGCAGTTGACCATGATGGTCTCGTAGCCGTCCTCGCGCATGGCAAGGGCAGCGTGAACGCAGCAGTAGTCGAACTCGATACCCTGGCCGATGCGGTTCGGGCCCCCGCCCAGCACCATGATCTTCTTCTTGTCGGTCGGTGCGGCCTCGCACTCGCCGTCCTCGTTCTCGTAGCACGAGTAGAGGTAGGCGGTCTGGGTGGCGAACTCGGCCGCGCAGGTGTCGACGCGCTTGTAGACCGGCCGCACGCCCAGCGCGTGGCGGGCCTGGCGCACCTCATGCTGGTTCGTGCCCAGCAGCTTGGCCAGGCGGCGGTCGGAGAAGCCCTTCTTCTTCAGGAAACGCAGCTCGGCCGCCGTGAGGCTGGCCACCGTGCGGCCCTTCAGCTGGCCCTCGGTGGCGACGATCTGCTCGATCTGCGCCAGGAACCACGGGTCGATGGCGGTTTCCTCGAAGATCTCGTCCAGCGTCAGGCCGATGCGGAAGGCGTCGCCCACGAACAGGATGCGCTCGGGGCCGGCCTCGCCGATCTCCTCGATGATCTCGTCGCGGTCGGTCGAACGTTCGGTCAGGCCGTCGATGCCGGTCTCCAGGCCGCGCAGCGCCTTCTGGAACGACTCCTGGAAGGTGCGGCCCATGGCCATCACCTCGCCCACCGACTTCATCTGCGTGGTCAGGTGCGGGTCGGCGGCCGGGAACTTCTCGAAGGCAAAACGCGGGATCTTTGTGACGACGTAGTCGATCGACGGCTCGAAGGACGCCGGTGTGGCGCCGCCGGTGATGTCGTTCTTCAGCTCGTCGAGCGTGTAGCCCACCGCCAGCTTGGCGGCGATCTTGGCGATGGGGAAGCCCGTGGCCTTGGAGGCCAGCGCCGACGAACGCGACACGCGCGGGTTCATCTCGATCACGACCATGCGGCCGTCCTTCGGGTTGATCGAGAACTGCACGTTCGAGCCGCCGGTGTCCACGCCGATCTCGCGCAGGATGGCGATCGAGGCGTTGCGCAGCAGCTGGTATTCGCGGTCGGTGAGGGTCTGGGCGGGGGCCACGGTGATCGAGTCACCGGTATGGATGCCCATGGGGTCGAGGTTCTCGATCGAGCAGACGATGATGCAGTTGTCCGCCTTGTCGCGGACCACTTCCATCTCGTATTCCTTCCAGCCGATCAGCGATTCCTCGATCAGCAGCTCGTTGGTCGGCGAGAGGTCGATGCCACGCTTGCAGATCTCCTCGAATTCCTCGGGGTTGTAGGCAATACCGCCGCCCGTGCCGCCGAGCGTGAAGCTGGGGCGGATCACCATGGGGAAGCCGCTGCCGCCGATGTCGGCCTGGATGGCCTTCTGCACCGCCCAGGCTTCTTCCAGCGAGTGGGCGATGCCTGACTTGGCCGAGCCCAGGCCGATGCTGGTCATCGCGTCCTTGAACTTGAGGCGGTCCTCGGCCTTCTCGATGGCGTGTTCGTTGGCGCCGATCATCTCGACGCCGTATTTGGCCAGCACGCCGTGCTTGTGCAGATCGAGGGCGCAGTTCAGCGCGGTCTGGCCGCCCATGGTGGGCAGCACGGCGTCCGGGCGCTCCTTGGCGATGATCTTCTCGACCACCTGCCAGGTGATGGGCTCGATGTAGGTGACGTCGGCCGTGGCCGGGTCGGTCATGATGGTC
>JBJOKY010000449.1:0-3654 GCA_046045865.1 Pseudomonadota bacterium
TTCTCGCCCACGGCGTTGGGGCGCTGGAAGATCCAGTTCTGCCAGGCCGTCAGGCGGCCGAAGACGCGGGTGGCCATGGTCTCGACGCCGTTGAAGCGCAGGTTGGCCTCCATGCCGGTCAGGGCGTCGGGGCTCATGGCCACGCGCTCCTCGATGGCGATGCGGGTCTCGTCGGCCCAGTCGATGTCGTCCGGGTTGCTGGTGACCAGGCCCAGGGCGTAGGCGGCGTCGGCATCGAGCGCCTGGCCGATGGCGGCGCGCACGGCGTCCATGGCGGGGGCTTCGTTGTAGAAGCGACGGCCCAGGCGGCTCTCGTTCGTGGCCATGGGGAAGAGGCCGAAGTTGGTCTCGTTCACCGTGATCTTGGGCGCGGCGGCTTCATCATCCGGCAGCGCCAGCATGTAGCTGCGGTCGCAGGCCAGGGCCAGCTCCAGGAAGCTGCCGGCAAAACACGAGCCTTGCTCGATCAGCGCGAACAGGCTGCGCGAGCTCACGTCCAGGCGGCTGAAGGTGCGACGCAGGTAGCCGATGGTCTCGCGCACCAGCCAGTGGTCCTTGTTGGCCTGCAGCGTGGTGTCCATGGCCAGCACGCCGGCCGCGTCACCCTGCGTCTTGACCAGCCAGGTGCCGATCTCCAGCTCGTTGGTGCGCATGTGCAGGATGGCGTCCTCCAGCTCGCGCGCCAGCTGCAGCGGGTACCAGTCGCTGCCCGCGGCCTCGATGCCGGCCACGTCGGTCGGCTGGGTGCCGGTAGGCGCCTTCACGGTCAGGGTGGCGACACGCTTGCTGCGGTCGATCTCGACCGTGACATTGCCGTAGCGCAGGGCGTCGGCCTCGATCGTGCGGTTCAGCGGCGTCAGCGCCACGCCCTTGCCGTTGGCGGGGCGGTCGCTCTTCGCGGCCAGTTCCAGCGCACGTTCCTGCACCTTGGCGGCGAACTGGGCGGGCTTGACGATGTCGTCCACCAGGCGCCAGTCCTTGGCCTTCTTGCCGCGCACACCTTCGTTGGTGGTGCAGAAGATGTCGGCCAGGTCGTGGCGCACCTTGCGCTTGTCGGTCACCCGGGTCAGGCCGCCGGTGCCGGGCAGCACGCCCAGCAGCGGCACCTCAGGCAGGCTGACGGCGCTGGAGCGGTCGTCCACCAGGATGATCTCGTCGCAGGCCAGGGCCAGCTCGTAGCCGCCGCCGGCACAGGCGCCGTTCACGGCGGCCAGGAACTTGAGGCCCGAGTACTGGCTGGAGTCTTCCAGGCCGTTGCGCGTCTCGTTCGTGAACTTGCAGAAGTTCACCTTCCAGGCGTGGCTGGAAACACCCAGCATGAAGATGTTGGCGCCCGAGCAGAACACCTTGTCCTTGGCGCTGGTGACCACCACGGTGCGCACCTCGGGGTGCTCGAAGCGGATGCGCTGCATGGCGTCGTTCAGCTCGATGTCCACGCCCAGGTCGTAGCTGTTGAGCTTCAACTTGTAGCCCGGGCGCAGGCCGGCGTTCTCGTCGAAGTCGGCGGCCAGGGTGGCGACCGCACCTTCGAAGCTGAGCTTCCAGTGGCGGTACTGGCTCGGGTTCGTCTGGTAGTCGACGGCGCTGGGGGGGGTGCTGGTCACGATGTATCTCCTGGTGCTGGGGCGGTGAACTGCTGCGGTGTGGGTCAGTACGTGCATCATAGTGCATGCATTTTTAGTGTCAAGCAAAAACATGCATTTTTATGCCTGTTTGATCAGCGCGGCTGGCTGACCCGACGCCGTGGCCGGCCTCACGACGGCATCTGCAGCGCCTCGCGCACCAGGTCGCGCAGCAGCGCAAAACTCGGCTCCAGCGGCTGGGCGCTGGTATCGAGCTTGAACTCGGCCCTGGAGTAGAACGCCGCGCGTCCGGCCAGGATGCGCTTGAGGTCATCCATGGCCTCGCGGTTGGCCGCCATGGGGCGCAGGTCGCCCTGGGCGCGCACGCGCTTCATGTGATCCTCGGGGTCGGCCTGCAGCCACACGGTGGTGCAGTGCGCCAGCAGCAGATTGAAGGTGGCGGCGTCCGACACCAGGCCGCCGGGGGTGGCGATCACCGCCTCGGGGTAGATCTGGATGGCCTCCTCGAGCGCGCGGCGCTCGTAGCGGCGGTAGGCGTTCTGGCCGTACAGGGCCTGGATCTCGCTGATGCTGCAGCCGGCGAACTTCTCGATCTCGCGGCTAAGTTCCACGAAGGGGAAACCCAGATCGTCGGCCAGCATCTGCCCCAGGGTGGACTTGCCCGCACCGCGCAGCCCCACCAGGGCGACGCGCTGGCTGCGCGCCGCCGCACCCTGGCCGTGCGCGCCGCCCATGCCCAGCAGTTCGCCGATGGCCACGCGCACGCGGCGCAGGGTGGCCTCGTCGCGGCCCTCGAGCAGCTCGCGCAGCATCAGCCAGTCGGGCGAGCTGGTGGTGAAGTCGCCGATCAGCTCGGCCAGCGAACACTGCAGCGCACCGGCCACCTGCAGCAGCACCAGGATGGATGCGTTGCCGATGCCGTATTCCAGATTGGCCAGGTGGCGTTCGGACACGTCCGCGGCCACCGCCGTGGCCTTGCGCGTCATGCCCCGGCGCGCCCGCAGCGCACGCACGCGCTCGCCCAGGGCGACGAGGAAGGGGTTCTTGTCCTCACCCATCACAGCCATCGGGGCATCGGCAGGCGGGTCGGTGACATGCAATATATTGCTTGACATGGTGCGTCGGTGGCTCTATCTTTCTTGTAGGCACAATAATGCATCTCCTGGCCCCACACAAGCATGAGCATCAACTTCGTCCAGATCCCGGACTGGAACGGCCGGCCGGCCCGCATCGAGCACCGCTGGGTCGGCGCACAGGACGGCGCGTTGAGCGGCGACCCATCCGTGCCGCTGATGGTCTTCCTGCACGAGGGCCTGGGCTCGGTCGGCATGTGGCGCGACTTTCCGAACAAGCTGTGCGCTGCCCTGGGCTGCCGCGGCCTGGTCTACAGCCGCCCGGGCTACGGCAGCTCCACGCCGCGCCCGGCCAGCGAACACTGGGGCCTGGACTTCATGCACCGGCAAAGCCACGAGGTGCTGCCGGCACTGCTGGCCGCGCTGGGCGTGACGGGCAAGGTCTGGCTGTTCGGCCACAGCGACGGCGGCTCCATCAGCCTGATTCACGCTGCACATGCGGCCCACCACGGTGCGCAGGTGGCCGGCGCCATCGTGCTGGCGCCGCACATCATGGTGGAGGAATTCGGCCTGGCGAGCATCCGCAAGGCGCGCCAGGCCTATCTGACCACCGACCTGCGCGCCCGCCTGGCGCGTTACCACGACGACGTCGACTCGGCCTTCTTCGGCTGGAACGACATCTGGCTGCATCCGGACTTCCCGCGCTGGACCATCGAGGCCGAGCTGCCCGCCATCAGCTGCCCGCTGCTGGCGGTGCAAGGCCTCGACGACGAATACGGCACGCTGGAGCAGATCCGCGGCATCCGCCGGCGCGTGCCGCACACCGAGCTGCTGGAGCTGCCGGCCTGCGGCCACTCGCCGCACAAGGATCAGCCCGAGGCGCTGATTGCGGCGGTGGCGGAGTTCTTCGGCCGGCACCACCGGGTGGCAGGCCGGGCCGGGGCGTGACGCCGGCCTGAGCGGTCCGCGCCACGCCGGGTGGCCAGGAAGGTGATGTC
>JBJOKY010000109.1:0-11850 GCA_046045865.1 Pseudomonadota bacterium
CGCCCCCGCCCGGCAGCTCGGGCGACTGGTGGCCGGCCGACCTGCGCTGGCCCGACAGCACCGGCGCGCAGAACAACGTGCGCTACGCCTATTTCTCGCAGGCGCGCCGGCTGGTGATCGACGTGGCCGGCACCGTGACCGTCTACGACACGCTGGACCACGCCATCGGTGGCTTCTCGCAGCAGCAGTCCTGGGGTGGCACGCTGGGCTTCACCAGCCAGTACGGCCTGATCGACGTGGCCAGCCTGCCGGTCATCTCGTCGAACGGCGTGCCGCCGCAGGCGCCGCCCGCGCCTCAGCCGGCAGCGGCGCCCTGGAATCCGCCCACCTTCCAGCCCGAACCCCTGGTCGCACCCGGCCCCGCCATCGGCACCGGCACCGGGCAGGATGTCTTCGCCACCATCGAGCGTCTGGCCGACCTGCGCGCCAAGGGCATCCTGAGCGACGCCGAGTTCGCCACCAAGAAGGCCGAGCTGCTGAGCCGGCTCTGAGCCGGCGCCGTGCCAGCACGGGCGTCCACCCGCACATCGCCACGCGGCCGCACCTACCCTGACCACCCGCCATGATCTCCACCCAGCTCGCCGGCCAACGCGTCCTGCTCACCCAGGCGGACGACTTCATGGGCCCCGCCCTGGTCGAGGTGTTCGGGCGCCAGGGCGCCGAAGTGATCGCCGACACCCGCGCGCTGGCCGATGACCCGGCGCTGCCGGCGGCCATCGTGGCCCAGGCCGGCCGCGTCGACGTGCTGCTGCTGCACCTGGCGCTGCCGGCGCCCGCCACCCCGGCGGGCCTGCGTGGCCAGAAACGCACCGGCAGCTACAGCGCCGCGCGCGGCGCGCAGCTGGCCTATGTGCAGGCGGTGGGGCTGGAACTGGCGCCGCAGGGCGTGCAGCTCAACGCCATCGCGCAGAACTTCGTCGCCAACCCGACCTGCTACGGCCCCGAGGTGCAGGCCGACCCGCGCTTCCAGGAACGCCTGAAACGCGAGGTGCCGCTGGGCCGGCTGGTCAGCGCCGAGGAGGACGCGCTCTTCGCCGCCTACCTGTGCAGCGACGCAGCGGCGTGTTTCGTGGGGCAGGTGTTCCCGGTCAGCGGAGGCTGGGCGCTGCGCTGAGCCACCACGCGTTTGGGCGCGTGGTGCGCGTCATGCCGCGTCGGCGTGCCAGGTCACGAGCTGCAGGCCGGGCACACGGGCGAACTCGCGCACATTGCGCGTGACCAGCGTGGCCTGGTGGCTCAAGGCCGTGGCGGCGATCAAGGTGTCGTGCGGGCCGATGGGCGTGCCGGCGGCCTCCAGCCCGGCGCGGATGCGCGCGGCGTGGCTGGCGCAGGCGCTATCGAAGGGCAGGCGTCGCATGGGGCGCAGCAGTTGGGCCAGGGCCGCCAGGCGCGGCTCGGCCACCTCGCGCGCCAGGCGCTGCAGGCCGTAGATCAGCTCGTATTCGACGATGGCCGGCACCCCCAGGTCGGCCGGGCGCAGGGCCTGCAGGCGCGGCACCACCTGCCGGTCACCGCGGAAGTAGTAGCTGATGGTGTTGCTGTCGAGGATCAGCATGGCCGCTGACCGTCAAAAGCGCAGGCGCGGCACATCGGCTGGCTGCCCCCGGTCGGCCGCTGACGCGTCGTCCTCCTGCATCGGAAAGTCGGCGAACTGCCCGGCCAGGGCCAGGCAGTCCTGCGGCCACTCGTGGGCGGCGTGCTTGCGGATGATCTCGGCCACCCAGCGACTTTTCGACATGCCGTTGGCCGCCGCCGCCTGCTCGACCAGCGCCTGGGTGGCATCGTCCAGGTACAGCGTGATCTGGGACATGGCGGGTGCTCCTGTACTGGGATGGAGAGGCGTATATGTGAGAGTATACGTGGATCGGTAGAAGCGATCCGGCTAGTGAAAACCGGGACGGCCGCCCTGCGGGCCGGGGGCAACAATGGTTCACGAGGGGTGGCCGATGGCCGGCCGGCCCTGCCCACCACCGGAGCCCCCCAATGCACCTGATCCGCCGCACCCTTCCCGTGAACCGGGCCCGCCGCGCCCTGGCTGCCCCGCTGGTGGCGACGCTGGCCCTGGCCGCCACGGGCCTGGCCGGCCTGCTGGTCACACCGGGCGCTGCCTGGGCCCAGGCCTATCCTTCGCGCACCATCACCCTGGTCGTGCCCTTCGCCGCCGGCGGGCCGACCGACGTGGTCGCCCGCACCCTGGCCGCCGCCATGGGCAAGACCCTGGGCCAGTCGGTCGTCGTTGAAAACAAGCTCGGCGCCGGTGGCACGCTGGCCGCCGGCTACGTGGCCAAGGCCGCGCCGGACGGCTACACCTACCTCATCCACCACAACGGCATGTCGACCGCGCCGGGTCTGTACCGCAAGCTGGCCTACAACCCGCTGACCGACTTCGAATACGTCAGCCAGGTGATCGACGTGCCCATGACGCTGCTGGCACGCAAGGACCTGCCGCCCGGCAACACGGCCGAGCTGGTCGCCTACGTCAAGGCCAACGGCAACAAGCTCACCCTGGCGCATGCCGGGCTGGGCGCGGTGTCGCAGCTGTGCGGCATGCTGTTCATGAAGACGGTGGGCGTGGAGCTCAACACCATTCCCTACTCGGGCACGGCGCCGGCGCTCAACGCGCTGCTGGGTGGCCAGGTCGACATCCTGTGCGACCAGACCACGCAGACGCTGCAGCACATCAAGGCCGGCAGCGTGAAGCTGTACGGCGTGACCACGCGCGAACGCATCAAGTCGCTGCCCGACACGCCCACGCTGGACGAAGGCGGGCTCAAGGGCTTCGAGGTCAAGGTCTGGCACGGCATCTATGCGCCCAAGGGCACGCCGGCCGCGCTGACCGAACGCTTCGGCGCCGCACTGCGCACGGCGCTGAAGGACCCGGCCATCGTCGCGCGCATGGCCGAACTGGGCGCCGAGATCGTGCCCGAGTCCAAGCAGACGCCCGAAGGCCTGAAGAGCTGGCTCAAGCCCGAGATCGACAAGTGGGGTGCGCTCATCCGCGCCGCGGGCACCTACGCCGACTGAACACCGCAGAATGCCGGGCTCCCTGACCGACCTGCCGGAGACCCGTGCATGACCGCTGCCGTCACCCCTGCGAACCTGACCTCGACCCCGCCCCCGACCTCGATCAACCCCCTGCGCGACTTCGTCGCCGCCATGACCACCCTGGTCGGGCAGGGCCTGGACGAGGTCGCCACCCTGGCCGCAGCCCGGCCGCTGCTGGCCACCCTGGTGGCGCGCGACGACTGGCTCCCGCCCGAGCTGAGCGAGCCGCACCCGCAGTTCTACCGCCAGTACCTGCTGCACGCCGATGCGCTGGAGCGCTTCAGCGTGGTCAGCTTCGTGTGGGGCCCGGGCCAGGCGACCCCGGTGCATGACCACACCGTGTGGGGCCTGATCGGCATGCTGCGCGGCGAGGAGATCGCCCAGCCCTATGCCCTGGGCGCCGACGGCATTGCCCGCCCCGAGGGCGAGCCCACCCGGCTGCTGCCCGGCCAGGTCGAGGCCGTGTCGCCCACCATCGGCGACGTGCACAAGGTCAGCAACGCGTTTGCCGACCGCACGTCCATCAGCATCCACGTCTACGGCGCCAACATCGGCGCAGTGCGGCGCTCGGTCTATCCGCCCGAGGGCGGGCACAAGCTGTTCATCTCGGGCTACACCAACACCTGGGTGCCCAATCTGTGGGATCGCTCCAAGGACGGAGCGGCCGCATGAGCCGGAACCTGAATCAGGCCTTGCCCGTCACCCCCGGCGAGGCGGTGCGCGCGGCGCTGCGCGCCAAGCAGGAAATCGCCCTGATCGACGTGCGCGAGGAAGACCCCTACGCGCAGGAACACCCGCTGTTCGCCGCCCAGCTGGCGCTGTCGCGCCTGGAGCTGGACGCGCCCTGGCGCCTGCCCAGAAAGGACGTGCCCATCGTCGTGATGGACGACGCCGCGCGCGACGGCCAGGCGCTGGCCGAGACGGCGGCGCGCCGCCTCGTCGCCCTGGGCTACAGCAACGTCAGCCTGCTCGACGGCGGCCTGGACGGCTGGAAAGCCGGCGGCGGCGAGGTCTTCCGCGACGTCAACGTGCCGAGCAAGTCCTTCGGCGAACTGGTCGAGGAGGAGCGCCACACGCCTTCGCTCTCGGCCGACGAGGTCAAGGCCTTGATCGAGGCCGGCACCGACATGGTGGTGCTGGACGCGCGCCGCTACGACGAGTACCGCACCATGAGCATCCCCACCGGCATGAGCGTGGCGGGCGCCGAGCTGGCGCTCAGGGTGCGCGAGCTGGCGCCGGACCCGGCCACGCGCGTCATCGTCAACTGCGCCGGGCGCACGCGCTCCATCATCGGCACGCAGTCGCTGGTGAACTTCGGCATTCCCAACCCCGTGGCCGCGCTGCGCAACGGCACCATAGGCTGGACGCTGGCCGGCCACGCGCTCGACAAGGGCAAGCTGAAGCGCTTCAGCGATGTGGCCACCGCAGCCCGACCGTCGCCCGCCACCCTGGCCGAGGCGCGCGCCAAGGCCCAGCGTCTGGCCGAACGCGCCGGTGCCGAGCGCCTGCCGGCCAGCGCCTGGAAGCAGCTCGACCTGCCCGGCCGCACCGTCTACCGCTACGACGTGCGCCCGCCCGAGGAATACGCCGCCGGCCACCTGCCCGGCTTCGGCAGCGCCCAGGGCGGCCAGCTGGTGCAGGAGACCGACGTCAACGCCGCGGTGCGCGGCGCCTGCATCGTGCTGGTCGACGGCCCGGGCGTGAACGGCGAGCCGGGCGACTGCGTGCGCGCGCCCATGACCGCGCACTGGCTGGCCCAGATGGGCTGGGACGTGGCCTGGATCGCGGATGTGCCGGCCGAGTTCTACACCGACACCACGCCCTGGCCGCCGCGCCTGGCCACGCCCGAGGTCGACACCATCACCCCCGCCGAACTGGCGGCTGCGCAGGCGCGTGACGAGGTGCTGCTGCTCGACCTGGGCACCAGCGCCCAGCATGTGGCACGCCACATCCCCGGCGCGTGGTGGCTGCTGCGCTCGCAGCTGGCCGCCGCGCTGGCACAGCTGCAGCCGCAGCTCGCCGCGGCGTGCACCGTCGTGCTGACCTGCGTCGACGGACTGGCCTCGCGCCAGGCCCTGCCCGAGCTGGCCGCCGCCATCGGCCGGCCGCTGCGCTGGCTGGACGGCGGCACGGCGGCCTGGGCGGCGGCCGGCGGGCCGGTCGAGGCCGGCGAGCAGCGCCTGGCCAGCCCGCGCATCGACCGCTATCGCAGGCCGTACGAGGGCACGGACGCGCCGCGCTCGGCCATGCAGGCGTATCTCGACTGGGAGTTCGGCCTGGTCGCCCAGCTCGGGCGCGACGCTACCCACGGTTTCAAGGTGCTCGCGGCCGAGTGAGCTGAACTGACGGCGGGTTGTGGCGCCTCGCGGCATCGCACACCGCCATGAAAAAGGCCCGTCGCGACGGGCCTCTTGCCTGGACGAGACGCGCGCTGCGCGTCCGCGGTGGTGGGCCTACTTGGCCGCCACGGCATCCACGCCGGCCTTGGCGCATTGCGCATCCTGGTCGACGTTGCCGCCCGACACGCCGATGGCGCCGATGATCTTGCCGTCCACGGTGAGCGGGATGCCGCCCTTGACCGCGTTGCCGTTGCGCAGGTGCAGCACGCGCAGGCCGGCGCCGCCACCGGCCAGGGCGTCCTGGAAGGCCTCGGTCGGGCGGCGGTACATGGCCGAGGACACGGCCTTGTCCTGCGCCACGGCGATGCTGGCGGTCTGGGTGTTGTCGGTGCGCTCGAAGGCGACCAGCTGGCCGGCGGTGTCGACCACGGCCACGGCCATGGGCACCTTGATCTTGGCGGCCTCGGCCATGGCGGCGGCCACGGCCTTCCTGGCCTGGTCCAGCGTGGCGTTGGCGCCGTAGACCGGCACCTGGGCGGCGGCCAGGCCGCTGGCCAGCAGCAGGCCGGCGACCAGGCTGGCGTGGCGCAGGGTGTACATCATCGTGGTCGTGCGTGTGGTCGGTGTGATCATCGTCTCGCTCCTTGTTGGTGGATGAGGTCGCCGGATGACCCTGCTGTCGGGCGAGGTTGGGCGGCCGCAGCGAGGCTAGCATGGGGTGAGAAATCCTGCCGGCGCCACCGGAGCCCCACCATCCAGACCCCATGAGCCAGCCGCACCGCCACGACCATGACCACGGCCCTGGTGATCACGCGCGTCACCCGGGTGAACACCATGCCTGCGGCAGCCGGCAGGGGCACCACGGTCACCATGGCCATGCACATGCCCTGGCCGGCGCGGCCGCACAGGGCCGCATCTTCGGCTGGGCGATCGCGCTGAACCTGGGCTTCGTGCTGGTCGAGGCGGGGGCGGGCTGGTGGGGCGGTTCGCTGGCGCTGCTGGCCGACGCCGGCCACAACCTGGGCGACGTGGCCGGGCTGCTGGTGGCCTGGATCGGCATGGCGCTGGCGCGCCGTCAGGCGACTGCACGGCGCAGCTACGGGTTGCGTCGCGCCTCCATCCTGGCCAGCCTGCTCAACGCCGTGCTGCTCCTGCTGGCCATGGGCGGCCTGGCCTGGGAGGCCACCAGCCGGCTGGCCGCGGGTGCGCCGGCCCAGGTACCGGGTCATCCGGACGTGGTCATGGCCGTGGCAGCCGTCGGCGTGCTGGTGAACGGCCTGACCGCCTGGCTGTTCAGTCGCGACGGTGGCGATCTCAACCTGCGCGGTGCCTTCCTCCACATGGCAGGTGACGCCCTGGTCTCGCTGGGCGTGGTGGCGTCGGGTGCGCTCACGCTGTGGCTGGGCTGGTGGTGGCTGGACGCCGCGACCAGCCTGCTCGTCACCCTGGTCATCGTCGTGGCGACCTGGTCGCTGCTGAGCGCCAGCCTGCACCTGATGGTGGACGGCGTGCCGGCCGGCATCGACCTGGCGGCCGTGCGCCGCAGCCTGGAGGCGCTGCCCGGTGTGGCCAGCGTGCACGACCTGCACGTCTGGGCGCTGGCCAGCGCCGAGAACGCGCTCACCGCCCACCTGGTGTGCACTGACCCGGGCGCAGCCGCAGCCGGCCTGCTGGCGCAGGCGCGCCGTGCGCTGCACGAGGGCTGGGGCATCAGCCACAGCACGCTGCAGGTCGAATCGGTGCAGGACGCCGCCCTGTGCCCGCAGCGCGAGGCCTGCCGCGCGACCTGAGTGAGCTGGCGCAAGAACCGGCGCACGAGCCGGCGGGGCGGCTCACTTACCATGGGGACAGAACGGGCCAGGACGGTGGAGCCCAGACCAGCAGTTCAGGGTGCCAGCAGTTCCGTCTCAGCCTCGGTTCATGTCGCCATCGTGCATCTGAAGTTTGGTTTCGAGGCCAGGGTCCTGGCCGCCCTCATCCTGTCCGTCGGGGTGGTGGCCGTCCTCACCGCCATCACCTGGAAGGTGGCGGACGACGCCACCGCTGCTGCGCAGCGCGTGTCGCAGTCCCACGAGCTGCTCGACAACCTGCTGCGCGCGCGCGCCCACACCGTCGAGATCGAGCTGGCCACCCAGAGCTTCCGCATCTCGGGCGACGCCGCCCGCCTGGCCGAGCGTGACGCCGCCATCGCCGCGCGCGAGCGGCTGATGGGCCGGCTGCAGCTGCAGACCGCCCGCGATCCGGTGCAGCGCGGCCACTGGCAGGGCCTGCGCCAGGTGCTGGACGAACGCCTGCGCATCAGCCGCCAGGTGGAGGAACTGCGCCGCACGCGCGGCCAGGCTGCGGCCGACGCCTTCGTCGCCGGCTCGACGCTGCCGGCCACGCGCCTGCGCGTGGCCGCCGCCCTGCGCGACATGGAGGCCGAGGAGATCCGCCAGCTGGCCGACCTGCACGCGCAGCAGCTGGACGCGCGCCAGCGCATGGTGAGCACCGGTGCCGGGGTCTCGCTGGCCATGCTGGTGCTGCTGGGCGCGACCGCCGTGGTGGTCAGGCGCCGCTTCCACGAGAGCGAGAGCCATCTGCGCAGCGTGATCGACAGCGTGCCGGCCCTCATCGCCTGCGTCGACGAGCAGCAGCGTTATGTCTACGTCAACGCCGGCTACCAGGCCAGGTTCGCACCCGACCAGGCCGACATCACCGGGCGCACGGTGCGCGAGGTGCTGGGCGAGGAGCGCTACGCCAAGGTCGCGTCGCTGATCACCCAGGCCTTGCGCGGCGAGCCGCAGAGCTACGACTGGGAGCCTTTTGCCGGCGTGTGGCAGGCCATCAGCTACCTGCCGCGGCGCGACGCCCAGGGACGCGTGACCGGCTACTTCGTGCTCGGCACCGACATCACCGGGCGCCGCCGCACCGAGCAGGCCCTGCGCAGCAGCGAGCAGCGCCTGGCGCGTGTGCTCGACGGTGCCGAGCAGGGCTACTGGGAATGGGACATGGCCGCCAACCGCTTCCAGGTCAGCGACCGCTGGAAGTCCATGCTGGGTTACGCGCCGCACGAACTGCAGCAGGTCGACCCCGAGCACTGGCCAGCCATCGTGCACCCGGACGACCTGGCCGTGGCCCTGGACTCGATCGAACGCCACCGCGCCGGCCAGGCGCCGCTGCACGAGGCCGAGATCCGCTGCCGCACCAAGGGCGGGGGCTGGCGCTGGGTGCTCACGCGCGGGCGCATCGTCAGCCGCACCGCCGACGGCACGCCGCTGCTCATGTCGGGCACGCACACCGACATCACCGAGCGCAAGCAGTTCGAGCTGGCGCGGCGCGAGGCCGGCGTGGTGTTCGAGAACAGCTACGAAGGCATCATGGTGACCGACGCCGCCGGCCTGATCACCAAGGTCAACCCGGCGTTCACGCGCATCACCGGCTACGCCGAGGCCGAGGTGGTCGGTCGCCGGCCGCAGGTGCTGTCCTCGGGCCGGCACGACCGGCAGTTCTACACCGAGCTGTGGACCGCACTGACGCAGCACGACGTCTGGCAGGGCGAGATCTGGAACCGGCGCAAGGACGGCGAGCTGTACGCCACGCTGCAGTCCATCTCGGCCGTGCGCGGCCAGCATGGCCGCGTCGAGCACTACGTCGGCGTGTTCGCCGACATCACGCCGCTCAAGCAGCATCAGGCCGAGCTCGACCAGGTGGCCAATTTCGACCCACTCACCGGCCTGCCCAACCGCCGGCTGCTGACCGACCGGCTGCAGCAGGCCCTGCTGCGCGCGCGCCGCAGCGGTTGTCATGCCGCCGTGTGCCTGCTCGACCTGGACGGATTCAAGGCCATCAACGACAGCCACGGCCACCCCGTGGGCGACCGCGTGCTGAAGGGTATCGCCGATCGTCTAAAGCACGTGCTGCGCGCTCCCGACACCCTGGCGCGCATGGGCGGCGACGAGTTCGTGCTGCTGCTGTGCGAACTGCAGGCGCCCGCGGACTGCGCTCAGATCCTGGACCGCGTGCTGCAGGCGCTGGCCGAGCCGGTCAACGTCGACGGCCTGCTGCTGCGCACCTCGGCCAGCATCGGCGTGAGCCTGTATCCGACCGACGACGCCGACCCCGACACCCTGCTGCGTCACGCCGACCAGGCCATGTATCTCGCCAAGCAGGCGGGCAAGAACCGCTACCAGCTCTTCGACCTGGAGATCGACCGGCGTGCCCAGGCCAGCCGCGACCAGCTCGCCGCGCTGCGCCTGGCGCTGCAGCGCGGCGAGTTCGTGCTGCATTTCCAGCCCAAGGTCGACCTGGTCAACGGCGCGGTCATCGGCGTGGAGGCGCTGCTGCGCTGGCAGCACCCCGAGCGTGGCCTGCTCGCACCGGGCGAGTTCCTGCCCGCGATCAGCGGCAGCGACATCGAACACCCGCTGGGCGAGTGGGTGATAGACACCGCGCTGCAGCAGGTCCAGGCCTGGGCCGGCGCCGGCCTGGCCATGCCGGTGAGCGTGAACGTCAGCGCCAACCACCTGCTCAAGACCGGTTTCTGCGAACACCTGGGCGTGGCCCTGGCGCGCCACCCGGCCGTGCAGCCGGCCGACCTGGAGCTGGAAGTGCTGGAGACCGCCGCCATCGAGGACATGCAGCAGGCCGTCGACATCCTGCAGCGCTGCATGGCGCTGGGCGTGCGGTTCTCGCTGGACGACTTCGGCACCGGCTACTCCTCGCTCAGCTACCTGCGCAAGCTGCCCGTGCACACGCTCAAGATCGACCAGAGCTTCGTGCGCAACATGCTCACCGACCCGGAGGACCTGGGCATCGTGCGCAGCGTGATCGAGCTGGCCAGCGTGTTCCACCGCCACGTCATCGCCGAGGGTGTCGAGACCCTGGACCACGGCGAGATGCTGCGCGACCTGGGCTGCCGCTACGCCCAGGGCTACGGCATCGCCCGGCCCATGCCCGCCGATGAACTGGCCGCCTGGCGCGAGAACTGGCTGCTGTCGCGCACCTGGCGGCGCATGGGCGCCAGCGTCATCGGCGCGGCCTGAACCGGGCCAGGGCGTCCCGGTGCAGGAAGCGGGCGCGGACATCCGCCTGACCCTGTCAGCCGGGCCCGGGTGGCGGGCCGACCAGCACGTGGTTCTCGTGGCGGCCCTGGCCCAGCACGAAATGCAGCGTGCCGACCCGCACATGGCCGTGGCGGGCGTAGAAGGCAAGCGCCCGCGCGTTGCGCGCATTCACGCTCAGCCAGGGGGGCGCGCCGGTGTGCTGTTGCGCCCAGGCTGAGGCGGCATGCAGCAGCCGGGTGCCGATGCCGCGGCGCAACGCGTGCTCCTGCACGTACAGCGTGCGCAGCTCGGCGCGGTGGGCAGGGCGGTCGGGGCAGGGTGTGTCCAGCTGCGTCACGGCCAGGCCCAGCAGGTTGCCGGCGCCGGGATGGCCGTCGGCCGTGGCCGCCAGCTCGACCCGTACCTGCGGATCGTCGATCAGCGCCCGGTAGCGCCCGGGCGTCAGTTCTGCCTGCACATGGGCGGCCAGCTCGGCCGAGATGCCCTCGGTCGCGTAGGTGTGCAGCCACACCTGGGTGGCCAGCACCGCCAGCGGCAAGGCGTCGACGGCCTGCGCGCGGCGCAGCACGAACGGGGGGGCGGTCGGACCCATCAGCTCGTCGTCAGGTCGGCCAGCACCTGGGCGAAGGGCGTGTAGTTGTCCGGCCCGTAACCCGCGGCGTAGATGGCGAAGGCCACGACCGAGAACGCCTGGCTGCGCCGCAGCAGCTCTTCACGGTAGATCTGCGCCACCGGCCGGGCCGGGTTGCGGAAGGCACCGCAGCCGAACGCGCCCAGCACCACGTGGCGCACGCGGTGGGCCTGCAGCGTCTCGAGCTGCGCCACGATGCGCCTGCGCATCTGCGCGGCGTCGAAGGCCGCGCCGCCGCGCAGGTCCTGGGCGGCGGCGCGCATCTCGTAGAAGGCGAAGACGTCCTTGTCTGCCAGCCAGCCGTAGCCCAGGTCGGCGGCGCTGCGGTTCTCCGAGCCGCGGATGCACACGCAGGGCAGGTGGGTGTCCAGGTACACGCGTCCGTGCACGCCGTTGAGCAGATCGCTCATGGCCGGTGTGTAGGTGCGTCCGTCGTCGGCCAGCTGCTCGTCGGTGACGCGCAGGTGGCAGTCGGTGCGGCGGAACATGTTCTCCTCCTGCGCCACCGCGCCCTCGGGGTAGGCCCCGCCGGGGTAGTGGGCGTTGGCCATGTTCAGCACCGCGAAACACGCGCCGTAGTTCTTCGACAGCCCCAGCGTCACGTCACCCCAGTCGCCCGGCACCACGTGCACCTTCATGCCGAACGAGGGCGGCTCGCCCTCGCGGCGCCAGCGTGCCAGGTTGGCCACGGCCAGCTGGTGGTAGCGCTGCGGCGGCTCGCAGCGGCTGAAGGCGGCGATGGTCTCGCGCAGCACCTCGCGCCGGCGCTGGTGGTCGGGCCCCACGTAAC
>JBJOKY010000450.1:0-4163 GCA_046045865.1 Pseudomonadota bacterium
GGGGCGCGCTGTCGCCGCGCCAGGCGAGCACGGCGCGCAGGGTGAACAGCGCCGGGTCGCTGAAGAAGGCGCCCACGCCGCGCGCGTTGATCGAGCGGTGGTTGTCCACGTCGGCGGCCGGACGCATCTGCAGCCGGGCACGACCGACGTCGACCAGGCCGTACACGCTCCAGCGCGCGCCGACGGGCCGGCGCAGCTCGAGGCTGGTGATCAGGCCGGCGTCGGCCGCCGCTTCGCCGGGCGCATAGGCGCGCACCGCCTGGGCGCCGCCGAGGGCGAACTTCTCGGACGCATCCAGGTTGCGGTCGGCCCACTGGGCGCTCAGGCCGCCGTAGAGCGACCAGCCCGGCCCCAGCGCCGGCAGCGCCTGCAGGCGCGAGGCCTGCACGCCGAGCTTGAGGTAGTGCCCGGAGGTGGCGCGTTCGCCCAGGGCCAGGTCGCTGCGGCGCGCATCGGCGCTGCGGATGGCCAGGCGCCCTGCCACCAGGCCGAGCGAGCCGCCGCTGTAGCCACCGCCCGCCAGCTCGTCGCGCACCTCGAAGGACAGCGCCGCATTGACGTCGGACGCGCTCTTGTCGGTCACCTGGCCCAGTGCATCGAAGCGGTCCTGCAGCGCCTTGTGGCTCAGGCCGATGCGCCCGACCAGGTTGGCCTGGCGGCTGCGCATCAGCGTGCGGCCGAGTGCCGCGTCGACCACCCGGGCGCGCCCGCCGGCCTGCAGCCCGGCAAGGCTGTCGCCCAGCTCGTAGCTCAGGCTGGACAGGCCGAGGCTGACGCGCCAGCCGCTGTCCCACGCCGTGGCGGCGCTGGCGCCGAACCACGCCAGCGGCAGCTCGTAGCCCAGCCGGGCGGTGACCAGGCCCTTGTTGTGCGACACGAGCAGGCGCGCGTCGAGGTTGTCGCCGATGTCGAGCGGCTGGTTCACGCGCAGCAGTGCGCCCAGGCGGTAGCGGCCGTTGTAAAGGCTGCCGTGGTTGTCGAACTCGGCGCTGCCTTCCAGGCGCTTGCGCAGGCTGCGCTCGAGCACCAGGTCGTACACGCCTTCCTCGCCGGTGGGCGCCAGGGTGGCGCTGGCGGCCACGCCGGGCAGGTCGTTGAGGCGGTACAGCGCCTGGTCGAGCGCACGCAGGTCGAGCAGTTCGCCGGCACGCAGGCCGTGGCGTTCCAGCAGTGCGGCGACGTGCACATCGCTGAGCGGCACGTCGGCGCCGGGGGCGAAGTCGATGCGGCGCAGGCGCGGCTCGACCACCAGCAGCCGCCACGTGCCCGGCCGGCCGGCCACCGGGCGCACCGCCACGCCGCCCAGGCCGAGGCCGCGCGCCTCGAGCCGGCCGGCCACGGCGCTGCGCACCGCCTGCACCTCGGCCGCCGTCATGGCGCGGCCGACCCAGGGCTGCAGCAGGGCCTGCAGCTCGGCCGCGCCCAGGCTGCGCAGCTCGGGCAGCAGCCATTCGACCAGCACGGCACCGGCAGGTGCTGGTGCGGGTGCAACAACCGGTGCAGGCGCCGACGCGGCGACCGACGTGGCGCCGGCCGGCGGCACCGGCATGGCGGCCGCGGCAGGCGCCTGGGCGACAGCTGCGCCACCCAGCGGCAGCGTGGCCAGCAGGGCGGCGCGCGCAAGCCGGCGCAGGCGAGGAACTGTCCTCATGACACCACCAGGCGCAGCGCACCGTTGCCGATGACGTTGAAGGGCGCCCAGAAGAAGGGGTGGCTCAAGCCGCGCGTGCGCATCACCGCCAGCTGGGCGCTGCGCATGGCGCTGGTGGCGTCGGCGCCGGCCCTGAGCTCGGTGTACAGCCGCACCATGAGCAGCTGGGTGGCGTGGTCGGCCACCGGCCAGAGCGAGGCGATCAGCGTGTGCACGCCGGCCGCGAAGAAGGAGCGCGTGAAACCCAGGATCTCGTCGCCGCGCGCCACCTGGCCCAGCGCGCTCTCGCAGGCCGAGAGGGTGACCAGGCGCACGCCGCCGAGGTCCAGGGCGAAGACGTCGCGCGCCTCGAGCAGGCCGCGGTCGGTCTCGCTGACCGCCAGCAGGATGCGCGAGGACATCGCGTCGATGCGGTCCACCTCGGCATGTGCGGCCACGTGCAGCACGCCGGCGGCCCGGGCGCTGCGCGTGAAGGCGGCGCGTGTGGCCTCGCCGCGCAGCAACACGCGCGAGCGGCCGAACAGGTCGCTGATCTGGCGCACCTCCAGCTCGGCGCCCGGCAGCGGGGGCACGGGCGATTCGGTGGCGGGGTTGCCGAAGGCCAGCAGGTCGGCGCCGCGCGGCTCGCCCTGGCCGCCGCCGGCCCGGCCACCCGGCCGGCCGCCAGCAAGCCCGCCCAGATGCACGCCCAGCGCGGCCGACGGCCAGCTGGCGATGGCCACGCGCTCGATCAGCCAGCCCTGGCCGTCGTTGAGTGCCTGGAAGGGCAGGTAGTGCAGCGGGCCGTGCGCCACCACCGCCAGACGGGCCACGCCGGTCAGGTCGAAGGGCGCGACAAGCCGGGCGTGCAGCTGGCGGCTCAGGCCCGGCGTGGCGGCGCGCCGCCCGATGATGGCATCGCGCAGCTGGGTGACGGCGGCCTCCAGCTCGACGCGCGGCAGGGCCAGCACGCGGCCCTCGAAGCCGCCCGGCCGGATCAGCCAGGCCAGCACGCGCTGGTCGAGCACGTGGTACTGCAGCACGGCCTCGTCGGGCGCCAGCCCGGCCTGCAGCGCCGCCAGCGTGGTGTTGCGCGGCAGCACGTCGGCGGCGCGCTGGCGCACGGTATCGAGCAGCTGGCGCGCCCGCGCGGCTTCCGAGAGCTGCCAGGCGGCGGCGTAGTCGCCCTGCTCGATGCTCAGCGCCAGGGCGGCGTCGAAGATGGTCTGCAGGTCGCCGAACAGGCCGCTCTTGAACTCCTCGCTGCGGAAGCGCCCGCGCAGCTGGTCGGCCTGGCGCACCGCCTGCAGCCACGCAGCCAGCGCGGCGGCGCGGTCGCCGCGCGCCAGCTGGGCGTTGGCCAGGCCGTTCAGGGCCCACACGCCGTGGTAGTCGGCCTCGGACTGGGCGGGGTTGTCCAGCACGCGGCGGAAGCTGGCGATGGCCGCGTCCACCTGCCCGGCGGCGAGCTGGGCCTTGCCCAGGCTGCGCAGGAAGTAGGCGCCCGCCTGGGCCCGCGTGGCGGCGCTGACCTCGCCCAGCGTGCCCAGGGCCGCACCGGCCTGGCCGGCCGCGACCAGGGCATTGGCCATGGAGATGGCGACGAAGCCACGAAAGCGCGGCGTGGCCAGGTCGAGCGCGCGCCGGTACTGCGCCAGCGCCTGGTCGGCCTGGCCGTGCCGCAGCGCCACGTCGCCCAGCACCTTGTACGCCGGGGCATGGATCTGGGCCTGGTCGCGCACCGTCAGTGCCAGGGCGGCACGGGCGTAGCGCTCGGCCGCGTCGTGCAGGCCGGCGTAGCTGTAGGCGATCGCCAGGTCGCGCTGCGCCAGGGCCTGCAGTTCGTCGTCGAGCTGGTCCTGCCCCAGGTGCAGGGCCTTGCTGGCGGCGCGGATGCTCTGGCGCAGCTCGCCGCGTTCGGCCAGCGCGAAGGACTGGCCGCAGTAGCCGTAGCCGTCGAGCTTGATGGTGTCGCGCTCGTACAACGAGCGCGATTCGGCGTCGGCCTGACGTTGCAGGGCGCGGGCCGCGCTGGCATCGGCCTCGGGGTCGGCAACCGGCGGGGCGGCCGGCGCTGGTGCCTGCACGGCACCGGCGCCGGCGCCTTGCGCGCGCGCCGGCGCCTGGGTCATGACGCCGGCCCCTGCGACGAGCAGCAGGGCCAGCAACATGGTTCGACGGCTGGCCGGCGTGCCGCACAGGCGGGCCAGGGTCGCGCACAAGGACAGGTTGGGCATGGGTGGAGTCATCGCCGGCCCAGGCCGGCTCCGCCATATTGTGACCAGAAGTGACCAGGCTGAGCCACCCGCCGGTCGCGGCCTGGCGTCAATCGACCAGGCTGCGCAGCACGCCGAACAGCTTGCTGGGCTGCAACGGCTTGAACAGCACCATGTTGCCACTCGCAGCGGCGCGGCGGATCTCGGCCGGCGAGGTGTCGCCCGTCACCAGCATGGCCGGCACGGCGCGGCCGCAGGCCTCGCGCACGGCAGCGATGGCCTGCAGGCCGTCCTCGCCATGGCGCAGGTGCAGGTCG
>JBJOKY010000110.1:0-11806 GCA_046045865.1 Pseudomonadota bacterium
GCCTATCCCGCCGAGGCCCCGGTCGCACCGCTGCAGCCCGGCCAGGCCGGCTTCGTGCGCGCCGACCTGCGCTTCATCCACGAGTACTACACCGGCATGGTCGCCCACATGCTGGACGCACGCTTCGGCCCCGCGCTGGCGCTGCACGAGCCAGCCGGCATCGTCACCTTCGAGGATCACCTGTCGTACGTGCATGCCAGCCCGGTGCACGTGAGCCAGGGCCTGGTGGGCGAGGTGCTGGGCCTGTCGCGCGCGCACCGCGCCTTCGTGCAGCGCTTCGGCCTGAAGGACCACGGCTACCTGCAGGCGCTGGAGGCGGGTGACCCGGCCAACACCGGCTCGGAAGGGATTTCGCACGCCGTGGTGGCGGAGCACTACGCCCTGCCCGGCCAGCTCATCGTCGGCACCGACTCGCACACGCCGCACAGCGGCGCGCTGGGTTGTGTGGCCATCGGCGTGGGCAGCACCGACATGGCCAACGCCTTCGTCACCGGCGCGGTGCGGCTCACCCTGCCGGCCACGCTGCGCATCGAGGTGGCCGGCCGCCTGCCGCCCGGCGTGGCAGCCAAGGACCTGCTGCTGCACCTGCTGGCCCAGCCGGCCATCCGCGCCGGCGCGGGCGTGGGCAAGGTCTTCGAGTTCGGCGGCCCGGCCGTGCGGGCGATGTCGACCGACGAACGCGCCACGCTCACCAACATGGTGGCCGAGCTGGGCGGCTACACCGGCATCGTCGAGCCGGACGAGGAGACGCTGCGCTTCATCCGCGCGCGCCGCGGCGTCGCGTTCACGCTCGAAGACTGGATGTGCAGCGACCCGGGCGCCGCGTATGCCGACGTCATCCACATCGACGCCAGCACCTTGAGCCCCATGGTTGCCCGCCCCGGCGACCCGGGCCGAGGACTGTCCATGGACGAGCTGCCGGTGGCCGAACGCCCGTGTATCGACATCGCCTACGGCGGCAGCTGCACGGCGGGCAAACGCGAGGACTTCGACCACTACCACGCCGTGCTCGCCTGGGCGGCCGAACGCGGCCTGAAGGTGGCGCCCGGCGTGCAGCTCTACCTGCAGTTCGGCACCGCGGCCGTGCGCGACTACTGCGAGCAGCGCGGCTACCTGGGCGCCTTCCAGGCCGTTGGCGCCCAGCTCCTGCAACCCGCCTGCGGCGCCTGCGCCAACTGCGGGCCGGGCGCGTCCGTGCGGGCCGATCAGGTGACGGTGAGCGCCGTCAACCGCAACTTCCCGGGGCGCTCCGGGCCCGGCCAGGTCTGGCTGGCCAGCCCGGCGACGGTCGCGGCGAGTGCCATCGCCGGGCGGCTGAGTTCCTTCGAGGATCTGCAGCAGGGCCCCTGAACACCGGCACGGGGGCCGGCGCGCTGTTCATGCCCTCGTCTCCAGAGGAAGGGCGAGCCAGGCCGAGACCTTGGCCTGCAGGTGGGCGAGCGGCTGCGTGGCGTCCAGGCGCAGCACGCCGGGTTCGCCCACGGGCGGCTGCAGGGCGGCGAACTGGCTGTCCACCAGCCCGGCCGAGAAGAAATGCGCCGTGCCGCGGCCGGCCACACGGGCCAGCGCCTCGTCGCGCGTGATGTCCAGCCAGGCGAAACGCAGGCCCGGCGCGGCAGCGCGCAGGCGTTCGCGGTAGGCCTGCTTCAGCGCCGAGCAGGTCAGCACCGCGCCCTCGGGATGCTGTTGCAGCAGTGCGGCCAGGCGGTCCAGCCAGCCGGCGCGGTCGGCGTCGATCAGGGCGATGCCCTGGCGCATCTTGGCCACGCTATCGGCGCTGTGGTGGGTGTCACCTTCGATCATGGCCAGGCCCTGGGCGACGGCCACCGCCTGGCCCAGGCTGGACTTGCCGCAACCGGCGACGCCCATGACAACAAGTGAGGGTTTCATGTCGCACCCTGCGAGCCGCGGCCGCCCGCAGCCTCACCCCTTGTTCAGCACCTTCGCCACCGGATTGGGCCGCAGCCTGAACGCATCCGGCATGCCCGAGCCCAGCAGCGGGCGCAGGTAGAGGCGGAAGGCATCCGTCACGTCGGTGCCGCTGGCGGTGATGAACTCGTCTTCCATGGTGCGGGTCTTGCCGGCTACGGCCGACAGCGGCAGCAGTTCGTAGTCGGCCGCGTAATAGCCGGTGCGCTTGATGGCCACCGAGCCGTCCTTGCCGCCCCACATGGCGAACTGCACCGCCTTCTCGCCCACCTCGCGGGCCTCGCGCTGGTCGACGTCGCTCACACAACCGATGAAGCTGCGCTGCAGGTAGCCGAAGGTGTCGCCGCGCACGCGCTTGATGCCCAGGCGGGCCTTGATCTCCTCGCACAGCAGGTCGGCCAGGGCGCCGGTGCCGCTGAGCTGCACGTTGCCGTGGGCGTCGCGCTCCAGCTCCTTGGCCAGCGTGGTGATGATGGGCTGGCCGCTGGCGTCGTGGATGCCTTCGCTCACCGCGATGACGCAGCGGCCGTAGCGCTCGTGGGTGGCCTTCACGTCGTGCAGGAACTGCTCGACGTCGAAGACGCGCTCGGGCAGGTAGATGAGGTGCGGGCCGTCGTCGGCGAACTTCTTGCCCAGGGCCGCGGCCGCGGTCAGGAAGCCGGCGTGGCGGCCCATCACCACGCCCACGTAGACGCCCGGCAGGGCGGCGTTGTCGAGGTTGGCGCCGGCAAAGGCCTGGGCGACGAAACGCGCGGCGCTCGGAAAGCCGGGCGTGTGGTCGTTGCCGACCAGGTCGTTGTCGATCGTTTTTGGAATGTGGATGCAGCGCAGCGCGTAGTTGGCCGCCTGGGCCTGCTCGCTGACGATGCGCACGGTGTCCGACGAGTCGTTGCCGCCGATGTAGTAGAACTGGCCGATCTCGTGCGCCTGCAGGGTGCGGAAGATCTCCTGGCAGTACTTGACGTCCGGCTTGTCGCGCGTCGAGCCCAGCGCCGAGGCCGGTGTGGCGGCCACCATCTCGAGGTTGTGGCTGGTCTCCTGCGTCAGGTCGACCAGGTCTTCATTGACGATGCCGCGCACGCCGTGGCGCGCGCCGTAGACGAACTCCACGCCGCGGTGGCGGCGTGCTTCGAGCACCACGCCGACGAGCGACTGGTTGATGACGGCGGTGGGGCCGCCGCCCTGGGCGACGAGGATCTTGCGCGGGTTCATGGGCTGGTCTCGGTCGTGGCTGAGGGGGCGGGCGATCCTACACGCCGGCCATCGCCCGCGGCCCCATGCCGGCATCGCCTGTACCGCGCATGAAACTTGCGCGGGACCACGACCGGCCGCCCCTGTCCAGCCCCTCGCTGGTGCAGGGTGACCTTGGTCGGGTGCTGCGGACGGGCTCGGGTTAGTCCCGTGGCGCGCTTCTGTTCCCCCGCGAACATGGGGGCTTGGTTGAAATTCATCAGTTCGGAGGATCGAGCATGCAAAGAGGTCGGGGTTCGAAGATCAACGTTGGCCGCCCGGCGCTGTCGCCGTGGTGGGCACGCACGGTCGCTGTCGCGCTGGCGCTGGCGGCTTTCGGGGTCGCCAGTGCGGCACCGGCGCTTCCAGATCGCTTCAAGGCCTACGACGGCGCGCCGCTCAGCGCCGAGGCGGTCCGCATGCTCAGTGCGCGATTCGACCGCCCCGTGCGCATGGTGGTGGTGATGTCCGAGCCCTCGGTGGCCGGTGCACGGGCGGCTTCGGCCACCAGGCGCATCACCAAGGCCGAGAAGGAGGCGGTCAAGCAGGCCGTGCGTGCCCAGCACGACGCCCTGAAGTCGCAGATCGAAGGCCACGGCGCACGCGTGCTCAAGCAGTTCAGCGGCGCGGTCAACGGCATGAAGGTCGACGTGCGGCCCTCGCAGGTCGGCGCGCTGCGCGCCCTGCCGGGTGTGGTGAGCGTGTTGCCGGTGGCCATCCACAAGCGTGACAACGTCTCGGGCGTGCCCTACATCGGCGCACCCGCCGTGTGGGAGGGCCTGCCGCATCTGCCCAACGTGCGTGGTGAGGGCGTCAAGGTCGCCGTCATCGACACCGGCATCGACTACACCCACGCCAACTTCGGTGGTCCCGGCACGGTGGCGGCCTACCAGGCGGCTGCCGCCAGCGGCACCGTCGCGGCCGACCCGGCGCTGTTCGGCCCGGATGCACCCAAGGTCAAGGGCGGCATCGATCTGGTCGGTGACGGCTATGACGCTGGCGGATCAGGCCCCGCGCTGGTGCCCGTGCCCGATCCGAACCCGCTGGACTGCGCCGTGGCCGGTCACGGCAGCCACGTGGCCGGCACGGTCGCCGGCCTGGGCGTCACGGCCGCGGGTGCGACCTACACCGGCCCGTACACGGCCGCAGCCTATGCCAGCACCTCGTTCAGGATCGGCCCGGGCGTGGCACCCAAGGCCGACCTGTACGCCGTGCGCGTGTTCGGCTGTGAAGGTTCCACGGACGTGGTGGTCGACGCCATCGAATGGGCGGTCGACAACGACATGGACGTGATCAACATGTCGCTCGGTTCGTCCTTCGGCACCGCCGACACGGCGGACGCGCTGGCCGCCCGGGCGGCCACCGAGGCGGGCGTGGTCGTGGTGGCCTCGGCCGGCAATTCCGGCCCGGCGCCCTACATCACCGGCTCGCCCGGCAGCGGTGATGGTGTCATCAGCGTGGCCGCCATCGACGGCCGGCCCAACTTCCCGGGTGCCAGCCTCACCCTGGCGGGTGGCGCCTCCATCTCGGCCCAGGTGTCCAACGGTGCGGCTGTGCCTGCGGGCCCGCTGGAGGTCGTCGTGCTGCGCAACGCGGACGGCACGCCCTCGCTGGGCTGCGACCCGGCCGAGTACACGCCCCATGGCGGCAAGCTGGTCGTGACGCTGCGCGGCGTGTGCGCCCGCATCGACCGCGCCAAATTCGGCCAGCAGGCCGGTGCGGCGGCCGTGGCCATGGTCAACAACGGCCCGGGTTACGGCATCTTCGAAGGCCCCATTCCTGGTGTGTCCATCGCCTTCCTGGGCATCCAGCCGGGTGCCGACGCCACGGCGCTGAGCGGCGCCGCCGCAGTCAGCGCCCTGGCGGCGACCACGCTGGACAACGCCTTCGCCGGCACGGCCGCCAGCTTCAGCTCGGGTGGCCCGCGTACAGGCGACAGCAAGCTCAAGCCGGCCGTGGCCGCGCCTGGCGTGTCGGTGTTCTCGACCTTCGTGGCCAGCGGCAGCGAGGCCGAGGCCCTCAGCGGCACGTCGATGGCAGCCCCGCACGTGGCCGGTGTGGCCGCCCTGACCGTGCAGGCCCACCCGGGCTGGACGCCGGCCGAGATCTCCGCGGCCATCGTGCAGACGGCCGACCCGTCGCGCCTGCCCGACTACAGCGCCCGCATCGAGGGCTCGGGTCTGGTGCAGCCGGCCGCCGCCGCCCAGACGCAGGCCATCGTGTCGGTGCGGGGTGACCCGACCGCCACCGCCCTGTCCTTCGGCTTCGCCGAGTACACGCGCGACTTCCAGGCCTCGCGCACCATCACGGTCGAGAACAAGGGCAACGAGCGCATGAGCTTCCGCGTCAAGGCGGCGCCCACCGGTGGTGTGCCGCACAGCCTGACGCTCGGGCGCTCGACGGTCACGCTCAACCCTGGCCAGTCGGTTGACATCGGGGTGAAGCTGGCGGTGCCGGTGGCCACCACGGGTGACAGCAGTGCCTTCCAGGAAGTCGCCGGCCTGATCACGCTGACACCGACCACGTCGACCCAGAACGGCGGCGTGGCGCTCAACGTGCCCTATTACCTGGTGCCGCGGGCACGTTCGGCCATGACGGCCGAGCTCGAACGCGAGCGTGGTGCGCTGAGCGTGAAGCTCTCCAACCGGGAGGGCAAGGTGGCGGCCAACGCCGACTTCTATGCCCTGGGCCTGCTGGGCGTGCGCCAGGGCGCGGCGCCGTTCGACGTGCGGGCTGTCGGCGTGCAGAGCTTCCCGATCTCGGCGACCAACAACCTGGTGGTCTTCGCGGTCAGCACCTTCGACCGTTTCAGCACCGCTGCGGCGGCCGAGATCGACCTGTTCATCGACACCGACAACGACGGCTTCAGCGACTACTGGGTCTTCAGCTTCGACCTCGGCGCGCTCACGACCGGCACCTTCAACGGGCAGACGGCGGTGGGCGTGATCGACTTCGCGGCCGGGACGCAGAAGATCCGCTTCCTTGCCGTGGCCCCCACCGACGGATCGACCCTGCTGCTGCCGGTGCTTGCCAGCGACCTCGGTCTGTCTGCCAGCAAGCCGCGCTTCAGCTACTGGGGCAATTCCTGGAACTGGGACGGTGTGTTCGCGCCCATCCCCGGACTGGGTCATTTCAATGCCTACGCGCCCGCAGTGTCCAACGCCGATTTCGTGACGGTCGCGCCGGGCGCACGCGCCACGGTGCCGGTGAACATCGATGCAGCCGAGCAGGCCATCACCCCGGCCCTGGGCGTGCTGGTGGTGAACCAGGAGAACCGCTCGGGTGCCGCCCAGGCTGCCGTGCTGCCGCTGCGGCCGGCACGCGACGACTGAGGCATCAGTACCCACCAACGACAAGCCCGGCGCAAGGCCGGGCTTGAAGGTGACAGCGATGTCGAACGGGCAGCTCAGGCTGCCCGTTTTTCTTGGTCTCTCAGCGCTTGGTCGACTTCTTGACGGCTTCGGCGGCGGCCTTGGCGGTCGATTCGGCGCTGGCGCTCAGGGTCTTGAGGTTGGCTTCGGCGACGCTGGCGGCCTGCTTGGCGGCCTTCTGCACGCTGTCGAAGGCGCTGGTGGCGTTGGCGATCGCGGTCTTGACGATGGCGACGGCGTTCTCGCTGCCGGCCGGGGCGTTCTTGGCGGCGGCTTCGACCAGGGCGCTCAGCTGGGCCTGGGCCTGGGCGACTTGCGCTTCGGCCAGCTTGGCGACTTCGGCCTGCGTGGCGGCGGCGATGTCGGCGACCTGCTTGCCGTAGGCCACGGCCTTGTCCGACGACGGTTGCAGCAGGCTGGTCTGCAGGGCCAGCAGCGATTGCGGGTCGGTCGCGCCCAGGGCGGCACGGGCCTTGTCGGCGGTGTCTTCCAGCGAGCTGCGGGCGGCTTGCATGTTCAGCTCGACCAGTTGCTCGATGCCCTTGAAAGCCTGCTGGCTCAGAGCGACCAGGGCGTCGAGGTTGGCCTTGTTGGCGGCGGCGAATTGCTCAGGATTGAAGCTCATGGTGATGTCCGTCAGGTTGTGGAACTGGTGTGTTGCTCGGCACTTTTGCTGCGCTGCAACATGAGCTGAAGTATAGGGACGCACCGCCTGAATGCAAGCGGTTTTGGTGCAGTGCAGCAATTCTAGGGATGAAGCTCTAGAACGGTCGGGCCGAACAGGCCGGTCAGGCTGAATTGGCGGACTGCGCGCCGAACTGCTGCTGCACCGCGCCCAGCGCCTGGCGTACCCGCGCCACGATGGGTGAATCACCGTGCGCCGACAGCACCAGTTCGTGGCGTGCCCGGGTCATGGCCACGTAGACCAGGCGCAGCGCATCGTCCAGGCTCTCGTCCGCCATGGGCAGCGCCTGCAGGCCGGCCACGCAGCACAGCGAGAACTCCAGCCCCTTGGCGCTGTGCAGGGTGAGCAGCCGCACGGCGTCGGCGCGCCAGTCGAAGCGCCGGAAGCCCGCGCTGTTCATCGACTGGAAGGCCACGCCCTGGCGCGTCAGCGCCTGCTCCAGCGGGCGCAGCAGGTACTTGGCGCGGCACAACACGCCGATCTCGCCGGCCGGCACCCCGGTCGCCAGGGCGGCCGCGACGCGCTCGGCCAGCAGGCGTGCCTCGTCGGCACCGTGGCGCGCCTGCACCAGCACCGGCAGCGGCCCGCGTCGCCCTGCGCTGGCCGGCCAGACCAGACGCATCTGGTCGTCCGCCACGGCGTCTGCCGCGCCCTCACCCTGGGCCGGCGCGCGCGGCGCCGGTGGCGCCAGCGGCGTGGCGGCCGTGTTGCCGCTGCGGCCGGCCAGGGCGCTGCCGTCCAGCAGGCTGTGCGCGCAGTGCACGGCCAGGGCCAGCACCTCGGCGGTGTTGCGGTAGTTGAGCCTGAGCACGCTGGTGCGCCCGCGTGCCTCGATGCCCACGCTGGCGAAGTTGAACTTGCGGCGCTTCTTCTGGTAGATCGACTGGGCGTCGTCGTAGAGCACCAGCAGGCTGTTGGTGGCCGGGTCGACCATGCGTGCGGCCATGCGCAGCCAGGCGTCCTCGAAGTCGTGCGCCTCGTCGATCAGCAGCGCGGTGTACTGCCCGCCGGGCACCCGGCCGGTCTCGACCGCACGCTCCACCGTGCGTGCCAGGGCCTCGTAGTAGGCGTCGCCGCTGGCGTGGGCCGGCACGTCGAGCTGGTAGCTGCGCACCATGTCCTGGCACCAGCTGTGGAAGGTACGCACCTGGGCGCGTTCGTCCACGCCGCGCTGGCGCAGCTGGGCCTCGATGCGGTCGGCCAGCGCGCGGTTGTAGCAAAGCACCAGGATGGGCTTGTCCGCACGCGCCGCCGCGGCCAGCTGCTGGGCGCGATAGATCAGGATCATGGTCTTGCCCGAGCCGGCCGCACCGTGGATGACGCGGTGGCCCTCGCCCAGGCCGCGCGCGACCTGCTCCTGCTGCAGGTCCATCACCTGCAGCAGGTCGGGCAGTTGCAGCGGTGGCGGTGGTTCGGTGGCCTGCGCCGGCCCGTCGTGTGCCGTGGCGTCGAAGTCGAGCCGGGCCTGCAGCGGCTCCAGGCGGATCTCGGGAAACAGGTGCCAGCGTATCCGGTCGCGCTGCGGCAGCGTCAGCGTGTGCGGGTAGTGCACCGTGAACATGCCCCACAGGCGCTGCTGGAAGGCGGCGGCGTCCACCCCGCCGTCCAGGTCGTCGCGCAGCAGCACGCGGTGTTCGGCAAAGACCTCGTGGAAATCGCTGCCCGCCAGTTCGGCGCGTGCCAGCCCGGCGAACACCACGCCCCAGCCATAGGGAAACAGCAGCTTGCCGTGGAAGGCGCCCGGGCCGCGCACCAGCGCCGGGTCGCGCTGCATCAGGTCGACCAGCTCCAGCGTCACGTCGCGCGCCTGGCGCAACGGGTTGGCCTCGGTCACGCGGCCGCGCGCGGTGTCGAGCTCGACGCGGTCGGGTGTGGCACCGGCCAGGGTGGCGCGTTTCCAGTCCTTCACCTCCAGCAGCAGCACGCCCCAGCGCGGGCTGAGGATGACGAAGTCCGGCTGGCGCGCGCGCGGGCCGACGGGCACGTCGTGCCAGACGAGGTAGTCGTCTTCCAGGCAGCGCCGGAGTTGCTGCAGCACGCGGCGTTCGCCGCCGCTGCAGCGGGCGTCGATGTTGCCGTATCCCTGGGGAAATTGAGCCATGCCGCAGAACTTAGCACCGCCGGTGCGTGCGCCCCACGGTGGTGATACCGGGTCGTCGGCGTTTTTGCTGGATTTGGAGATTTTTGCCAGTTCCGGGCCTTATGCGCGCACTTTCCCCCTCGTCTCGCCGGATCACCGCCGTGCGGCCAGCCAAGAATCACCGGCTATCTGCCGTGCGACGCATGGCCGTCGACTCGCCCACGCCCCCGACCTGAACATCCACCATCCTGCAGGAGAGTTCCCATGATCCGTCTGCCCCTGAGCACCGCCCGCCTGTCCACCCTGGCTGCCGCCACCGCCGTGCTGGCGCTGGGCGCCCTGCCCGCCCAGGCCGGCGAAGTCTATCTGCAGGGCGGCCTGCCCGGCTTCGGCATCGGCTACGCCCAACCGCTGAACAGCAACTTCGGCCTGCGTGCCGACTGGGTCACCCTGGGTACGCGCAGGAAGACGCAGAACGAGGAGGGCATCGACTACAGCGCCAAGCTCAACAGCAGCCGGCTGGCGCTGCTGGGCGACGTCTATCCGTTCGCGGGACGCTTCCGCCTGACCGCCGGGCTGACGTCGAACAACTACAAGCTCGAACTCGACGCGGCCGGCGCCGGGCGCACCATCAACGTGGGCGGACGCAACTACACGCTGAACGCGGGTGATGGCTACAACGTGCAGATCAAGTTCCCCGGCAGCACGCCCTACCTGGGCTTCGGCTGGGGCCACCAGGCGGACACCGGCTTCCGCTTCGCCAGCGACGTGGGCCTGTTGTTCGGCAAGGCCAGGCTCACGGCCACCGGCCGTGGCCAGCTCGCCACCGCCCAGGCCCAGGCCGACATCGACCGCGAGGTTGCCAAGCTGTCCGACGGCGTGGGCAAGATCCGCTATGTGCCGCAGTTCAGCTTCAGCCTGGGCTACGGCTTCTAGTCGCCAGGCCGTCAGGCGCTGGCGTCGAGCGCGCAGGCCTGCAGGGCCTGCAGCGTCACGTGGTCCAGCGCACGTTCGTGCGTGCTGGCCAGCACCACCGGCGGGGCCACGCCGGCCTCCCAGGCCTGGGCCCAGCGCAGCACGCACAGGCACCAGCGGTCGCCCGGGCGCAGGCCGCGGAAGCGGTGCTCGGGCCGCGCCGTGCTGAGGTCGTTGCCGCTGGCGCGCGAGAACTCCAGGAACTCCGCCGTCATGCGCGCGCACACCACGTGGGTGCCGAAGTCGTCGGCCTGCGTGTTGCAGCAGCCGTCGCGCAGGAAGCCGGTGACGGGATCGAAGGAACAGGCCTGCAGCGGCTGGCCGAGCACGTTGAGCGCCATGGGCGTGGATCCGGTGGTGGACGGGAGCTGAGGGCGACGCAGCCCAGCATAACGCTGTCGCCTGCCACTCTGCACGCCGACGGCAGGGATCAGGCCGGCGTCAGTCCGCCGCGCTGAGGCAACCAGCCCAGCTCGATCAGCGACAGGCGCAGCGCCTCGTCCAGCGGCGTGCCGGCCGGCAGCGCCGCGCCCAGGCGCTCTGCCAGCGCCGTGCCGTCCAGCGCATGTGGCACGCGCCAGAGGTAGGCCATCTCGGCCAGCTCGCGCCACATCGGCACCACCAGCCCGCCGGCGCGCAGCAGGCCCCAGGGCAGCGTGCCGTGGCGCCAGCCGCCTGCCGGCGCCCGGCCCAGCGCCGCGGCAGCGCGCTGCAGCGCGGCCAGGAAGTCGGCACCCGTCACCGCCTGGCCGGCGAACTGCAGCCGGGTCAGGCCGCGCCAGTCGTGCGGTCGGGCCGTCGCCTGCCCGGCCACGGCGACGAAGGCGCGCGCCAGGTCGGGCAGCCAGGCCCAGGCGTGCATCACGTCCAGCGGCCCGGGGTAGACCAGCTTGCCCTGGTCGAGCGACTTCGTGATCACCAGGTCGAACCAGCTGCCGCGCCCGGCGCCGTAGAAATCTCCAGCGCGGATGACGACGCTCGCCAGGCCCTCGGCCGTGGCGCGGCGCGCCAGCTCGGCCTCCAGCGCCACGCGCAGCCGGCCCTTCACGGTGTCGGCGTGTTCGGGCGTGTGGCCGTCCAGCCGCGCCGGCATGGTCGAGCCGTGGTTGTAGACATTGCCCGGCAGCATGAAGGTGGCGCCCAGCCGGGCGGCGACGTCCATGCCCTGCGCGGCCAGCGGCAGCAGTTCGCTGCGCCAGCGCGTGTAGACCGGGTTGACGCCGTGCACCACCACCTGCGCGCCGGCCGCTGCATGTGCGAGGCCGGCCGTGTCGGCCAGCGGCACGGTCAGGGCCTGGGCGCCGCGCCTCAGGTCGGCACCGGTGCGCCGCATCTGCGCCAGCACCTGCCAGCCGGCGGCGGCAAAGGCCTGCACGGCCGCGGCGCCGAAACGCCCGCGCGCGCCCAGCACCAGCACGCGGCGCGGGTGGTTGGACTGGGTCGGCGTGGCGGGGAGTAGAGGGTTGCTCATGGTGTGGCTCCGGAAGTTGCGTGCAGTGGTGTCGAGGGGATGAGCCTCAGTCTGTGCCTCCGCCG
>JBJOKY010000451.1:0-3603 GCA_046045865.1 Pseudomonadota bacterium
GGCACCGAGGTCAGGCCGCCCAGGATCACCACCGGCAGGGCCTTGAGCGCCACCAGCGACAGCGAGAACTGCACGCCCAGCTTGCTGCCCCAGATCACGCCGGCCACCAGGGCGACGAAACCGGCCACGCTCCACACGATGACCCAGATGCGGTTGAGCGGGATGCCGATGGACTGCGCGGCCTGGTGGTCGTCGGCCACGGCGCGCAGCGCCCGGCCGGTGGCGGTGTACTGGAAGAAGGCGGCCAGCAGCGCCACCATGGCAGCGGCGATGACCGCCGCGTACAGGTCTTCCTTGCCGATCAGGATGCCGCCCTGGAAGACCTGCTCGAACAGGAAGATCGGATCCTTGGGCAGGCCCACGTCGATCTTGTAGATGTCCGAGCCGAACAGGGTCTGGCCCAGGCCTTCGAGGAAGTAGGTCACGCCCAGCGTGGCCATGAGCAGGGTGATGCCCTCCTGGTTGACCAGCTTGCCCAGCACCAGCTTCTCGATCAGCCAGGCCACGATGATCATCACGCCCAGCGCGCACAGCATGGCCAGCACGTTGGCCACCAGCTTGCTGTCGATGTGCAGCAGCGCCGGGATCCAGGTGGAGAAACGCGCCATCGCCAGGGCGGCAAACAGCACCATCGCGCCTTGCGCGAAGTTGAACACGCCGCTGGCCTTGAAGATGAGCACGAAGCCCAGGGCGATGAGCGAATACAGCATGCCCGTCATCAGGCCGCCGAACAGGGTTTCCAGGAAAAATCCCATGATGTCTGTGTCTCCGCCCGCTCAGTGGCTGGTGCCGAGGTAGGCCTTGATGACCTCCTCGTTGCTGCGGACTTCGTCCGGGGTGCCGTCGCCGATCTTCTTGCCGTAGTCGAGCACGACGACGCGGTCGGAGATGTCCATCACCACGCCCATGTCGTGCTCGATCAGCACGATGGTGGTGCCGAACTCGTCGTTCACGTCCAGGATGAAGCGGCACATGTCCTGCTTCTCCTCGACGTTCATGCCGGCCATGGGCTCGTCGAGCAGCAGCACCTGCGGCTCCATGGCCAGGGCGCGGCCGAGGTCGACGCGCTTCTGCAGACCGTAGGGCAGGCGGCCGACGGGGGTCTTGCGGAAGGCCTGGATCTCGAGGAAGTCGATGATGTGCTCGACGAACTCGCGGTGCTTCACCTCCTCGCGCTCGGCGGCTCCCCAGCGGATGGCCTGCTGGAAGAGGTTGCACTTCATCTTCAGGTTGCGCCCGGACATGATGTTGTCGATCACGTTCATGCCCTTGAACAGCGCCAGGTTCTGGAAGGTGCGCGCCACGCCCATCTCGGCCACCTGACGCGAGTTCATGTGGTCGAAGGTCTTGCCGCGGAAGGTGATCGAGCCCTCCTGCGGCGTGTACACGCCGTTGATGCAGTTGAGCATCGAGCTCTTGCCGGCGCCGTTGGGGCCGATGATGGCGCGCACCTCGTGCTCGCGCACGTTGAAGCTGATGTCGGTGAGCGCCTTCACGCCGCCGAAGCGCAGGCTGATGTTGCTCACGTCGAGGATGACCTCGCCGATCTTCTTGCCGCCGGTGATGTCGGGGCTGGCCTGGCCGGCCGGTGCAGTCATGAGCATGATGAAGTTCAGGCAGCCCGGCGCACGGCCGGGTAGGTGGGAACGTCGACGATCTTGAGCGTGGCCGAGACGCTGCCGCTGCGGCCGTCCTCGAACTTCACGGCCGTCTCGATGAACTGCTCGGTCTTGCCGCCGTACAGGGCCTCGACCAGCACGGCGTACTTGTCGGCGATGTAGCCGCGCTTGACCTTGCGGGTGCGGGTCATCTCGCCGTCGTCGGCGTCGAGTTCCTTGTGCAGCACCAGGAAGCGGTGGATCTGGCTGCCGGCCAGCTTGTCGTCCTGCGCCAGGTCGGCGTTGACCTGGCGCACGCAGTCTGCGATGAGGGCGATGACCTCGGCCTTGCCGGCCAGGTCGGTGTAGCCGGCGTAGGGCAGGTTGCGCTTCTCGGCCCAGTTGCCCACGGCTTCCATGTCGATGTTGACGAAGGCGCAGGCCTTCTCGCGCTTGTCGCCGAAGGCCACCGCCTCCTTGACGAAGGGGAAGAACTTGAGCTTGTTCTCGACGTACTTGGGCGCGAACATGGCGCCGTCGTTGGCGCCACCGGCCAGGCGGCCGACGTCCTTGGCGCGGTCGATGATCTTCAGGTGCCCGCCGGCATCCAGGAAGCCGGCGTCGCCCGTGTGGTACCAGCCGTCGGCCGTCAGCACCTCGGCCGTGGCGGCCGGGTTCTTGTAATACTCCTTGAGCAGGCCGGGCGACTTGACCATCACCTCGCCGTTGGCCTCCACGCGCAGCTGCACGCCGTCGATCGGCACGCCCACCGTGTCTGCCTTGGCCTCGTGGTCGGGCTGCAGGCACACGAACACGGCGGTCTCGGTCGAGCCGTAGAGCTGCTTGAGGTTGATGCCGATGGAGCGGTAGAAGGTGAACAGGTCGGGGCCGATGGCCTCGCCCGCCGTGTAGGCCACGCGCACGCGGGAAAAGCCCAGGGTGTTGCGCAGCGGGCCGTAGATGGCCAGGTCGCCGAGCCTGTAGTGCAGCTTGTCCAGCAGTCCGACCGGCTTGCCGTCCATCAGTGCCGGGCCGATGCGCTTGGCCAGGGCCATGAAGTGGTGGAAGAGCTTCTTCTTCACGCTGCCTGCATCTTCCATGCGGATCATGACGCTGGTGAGCAGGCCTTCGAAGATGCGCGGCGGCGCGAAGTAGTAGGTCGGCCCGATCTCCTTGAGGTCGATCGTCACCGTCGCACCCGACTCGGGGCAGTTCACCACGTAGCCACAGGCCAGCCACTGGGCGTAGCTGAAGCAGTTCTGGCCGATCCAGGCCGGTGGCAGATAGGCCAGCACTTCCTCGGCGCTGGTCAGGAGGTCGAACTTGGCACCGGCACGGGCGCGGTCGATCAGCGAGCCGTGCGTGTGCACCACGCCCTTGGGGTTGCCGGTGGTGCCCGAGGTGAAGAACATGGCAGCCTCGTCGCTGGCCTGGCCCTTGGCCACCTCGGCGTCGAACAGGGCCGCGTGGCCCTGGCGGTGCAGCTTGCCGGCGGCGATCAGGTCGTCGAGCGAACCCAGACCGGGCTCGTCGTACTTGCGCAGGCCGCGCGGATCGTCGTACCAGATGCGGCCGAGCTGGGGGCACTGCTCGCGGATCTCCAGCAGCTTGTCGACCTGCTCCTGATCCTCGACGACCGCGAACGCCACGTCGGCGTTGTTGATCGGGAAGACGAATTCGGTGGTCGCGGCGTCCTGGTACAGCGGCACGGGCACGGCGCCCAGCACCTGGGTGGCCAGCATGATGGCGTACAGGCGCGGCCGGTTGTCGCCCACGATGACCAGGTGGTCGCCGCGTTTCACGCCGGCCTGGTGCAGGCCGTGGGTGAGGTGGCGCACCAGCTCGGCCAGGTCGGCCCAGGTGGTGGTCTGCCAGATGCCATAGACCTTTTCACGCAGGGCCGGCGCCTGCGGGCGCTGGGCGGCGTGTTCGAGCATCAGACGGGCAAAGGTGGTGGACACCACGGGCTCCTGTTCAATGTTGTCGGTGGTTGCAGCGGCGCTGC
>JBJOKY010000452.1:0-3597 GCA_046045865.1 Pseudomonadota bacterium
CTACGACGTCAACCTCGTGATCGGCGACAAGGCCTGGGACAAGGCCGGCCAGCTCTGGTTCAACCCCTTCCAGAAGACCGGCGTCATCGGCGACCGTCTGCTGGTGAACTGGGCCTGGAAGCCCAAGCTCGACGTGCGCGCGCGCCGCTACCGCTTCCGCATCCTGGACGGTGGCGTGGCGCGTTTCCTGGCCCTGGGCCTGGTGCGCGAGTGCGTCGCGCCGGTCAGCTGCGAGTATCCCGGCCCGGCCAGCAAGCCCGGCGTGAGCTACGAGCGCGTGCCCTTCCACATGATCGCCAACGACGGCAACATCATGGGCTACGCCGTGCCCTTCGACGGCAAGCATGACCTGGACGCCAACGGCAACGCCGACGAGCACAAGGGCACGCTGCCCGAGCAGGGCATCGCCGAGCGCTACGACATCGTGGTCGACTTCGCCGCCAACGGCATCAAGCCCGGCGACAAGCTCTACTTCATCAACACGCTGGAGCACACGACCGGCGTGGCGGTGGGCAAGAAGATCGCGGTGCGCGACATCGTCTCCGAGCGATACAAGGCGGTCGAGGGCCCGACCGGCTACTCCGGCGGTGACCCGGCGGTGGGACCGTTCATGCAGCTCGTCGTGCGTGCCCTGCCCGACGGCCAGGTCGACCGCAGCATGAACCCGGTCGACTACGAGCCGGGCAGAAAGACCATGATCCCGCTGGTGATCGACCGCAGCAAGGTCGCCGACCAGAAGCTGCTGCTGGCCGCGCGCCACCGCACCTTCACCTTCGGCCATGCCAACGGCACGGACGCCGAGCCCTGGACCGTCAACACCGACGGCGGGCGCGGCTACAACGCCGACATGCGCCGGATCTCCGCCGCGCCCAAGCTGGCCTACGACCCGACCTACAAGGACGCCAGCGGCAACGTGATCGTCAACGCGGTCAACAACCCGAACGCGGCCGGCTCCACCGGTACCTCGGGCGAGCTGGAGGTGTGGAAGATCGTGCTCGGCGGCGGCTGGAGCCACCCGATCCACATCCACTTCGAGGAGGGTGTGATCCTGCGCCGCGGTGGCAAGTTGCCGCCGGACTGGGAAAAGTGGGCTCGCAAGGACGTCTACCGCATCGGCCCGGGCAGCGACGCGCAGGACAGCGTCGAAGTGGCCCTGCACTTCCGCGAGTTTGCCGGCACCTTCGTCGAGCACTGCCACAACACGACGCACGAGGACAACGCCATGCTGCTGCGCTGGGACATCGAACACCCTGGCCAGTTCGTGGTGATGCCTACCCCGCTGCCGGCGTGGGACGGCGTCAGGTACACCGGCTCGGCCGCCCTGGCGACCTTCCGCAGCGGCGACGCGGTCGGCCCGTCGTTCAAGTTCTGAACGACACCCGCCCGGTGACTCGCCACTGAACAGGGGCGGCGCGCAGGCGTCGCCCCTTGCGCGTGGCGCGCTGCGGGCACCCGTGGCACCCACGCATCCACCCTTGCACTTGCGGACATACGCGCTCACGCGCTCGACAGGCCAGCCCATGCATCACCTTGCCCGACTCCACCGCCTGCCCGTCATCGGCGGCCTGGCCGCCCTGCTGGTGGCGCTGGCCCTGGGCCTGTGGGCCCGCACCGGCACCGCAGCCTCCGACCGGGGCAACGACATCTGGGGCGCCGGCTACTTTCCCAACGCGGTGCTGACCGACCAGGACGGCAGGCAGTACAGGTTCTTCGACGATCTCATCAAGGACAAGGTTGTCTCGGTCAATTTCATCTTCACCAGCTGCGCAGCCAGCTGCGGCCTGGAGACCGCGCGCCTGAAGGAAGTGCAGCAGCTGCTGGGCGAGCGTGTCGGCAAGGACGTGTTCTTCTATTCCATCAGCATCGACCCGCTCAACGACACGCCCAGGGAGCTCAAGGCCTATGCGGCGAAGTTCGGTGCCGGCCCGGGCTGGAAATTCCTGACCGGCAAGCCCGCCGACATCGAGCTCATCCAGCGCAAGCTGGGCCTGTTCGACGACATGGACGTCGGCAAGAGCCTGAACCAGCACAGCCTGGACAGCATGATCGGCAACCAGGGCACCGGCCGCTGGATGAAGAGTTCGCCGTTCGAGAGCCCGCAGGTCACCGCCGCCCAGCTCGGCAGCTGGCTGCACAACTACAAGCAGCAGGACACCCGCGCCGAGACCGACTACGCCAGTGCACCGACACGGCTGCGCACCATGTCGAGCGGCGAGGGCCTGTTCCGCAGCCGTTGCGCCACCTGCCACACGATCGGGGGTGGACGCACCGGCGACACGCGACTGCTCGGGCCGGATCTGCAGGGTGTGCTGCAGCGGCGCGCGGTGGCGTGGGTCGGGCGCTGGATCCAGGAGCCGGACAGGATGCTGGCCGAGAAGGATCCGCAGGCGCTGGCCCTGTACGCCCAGTACAACCAGGTGCTGATGCCCAACATGCGGCTCAACAGGCTGGAGGTCAACGCACTGCTCGAGTTCATCGCCGAGGAAAGCAGCCTGCCTGCCGGGGCCAAGCGCCTCGCGGCCAGGTAGCAGCCCACCTGCGGCGGCTCACCGCCGTACCCTGGACAAATCGATCCGCACGCGCGGCCAGACCACACTGGTCGCGCGTTTGTCCTGGACAAACTGGATATCCCCAGCACAAGCGTCCAGACCGTCGCCTTCCTGCAACTGTTCGACCGGTTTCAGCAGAGTCGTGAACTATTCACGCAGCCATTTCACGGCCGGTCGATGTGCGGATCCCGGCGGATATCCGCAAGTTGAGCGGGACATGTTCCCATTTATTCGCACAAAACCGCGACGAGGTTCACGCATTACCCGGCAAATGCTTGCGTGCAGCTAAGAAAGAATCGACCGTGCGATTTCCCCCCGCAATCGCGGGGCTAAAGATTCGTTGACTTTTCGTCGATATGCAAATCGCCCACCCATTCAGCGGGGGTTGTGAGGCCAGGGTCACTTCACGTATCTTTGCGTTAAGTCAGATTACTTCGCCATCCGAACACATAAGCGTGGTGACAGAGATGTCGCCCAGGGAACGCTGGGTCGAGGTCGGCAAGGTGCTCTGGACGCAAAGGCTTGGTACGCGCAAGCGATACAGGCAAAAAAGGCGATGCAAACGAGAGGATGAATATGTCGAGAACTACGGATCAGACGCTGCAACCGCGTCCTGCCGAAATCGACGCCAGCCCAGGCGCAGATTTCGATACCACCCACACAACCACCCGCAAGGCGCGGAAAATCTCACGCCGCATGGTCAGGAGCAGCATCTACATCGCTGCGGCCCTGAGCGTGGCTGGCATTTCAGCCACGGCCACGGCCATCGTGACCGGCGATACCTTCCAGGATCCGGCGCCGACCGACGTGTCGCATCTGGTGCTGCCCAACGCCACCCAGGCCGCCAATGACGCGCTGCTGCTGGAACCGCACGTCAACCACGGTGCTTTCGAGGGTGGTGCAACAGGCACCTTCAATGACACGCGCGCCGACACGGCGATCCCGCCGTCGGCCCAGACCGGCAACAAGATCCCGACCGGCGGCAAGCCCAGCCCGCTGTTCGGCGCCGAGTCGTTCACCATGCAGGCGCTGATCTTCGAGGAGTTCG
>JBJOKY010000453.1:0-3589 GCA_046045865.1 Pseudomonadota bacterium
CGGCAGCGCCGAGACGTATGAGACGTCCAGCCCGTCGATGGACATCAGCAAGGCCAGCAATTTCGAGCGCTTCGTGTTCGACCTGCTGGGCCGCGACGGCGCCCGCACCCAGGCCCTGTTCGGCACGGCGATCGCGCGTGACGGCCTGTTTGCCTTGAACGCCGAGGAGACCGCACGCATCGCCGGCTACGGCTTCCAGTCCGGCCGCTCCACCCATGCCGACCGCCTGGCCACCATCCGTGCCACCTGGCAGGGTAGCGGCGAGCTGATCGACACCCACACCGCCGACGGCGTGAAGGTGGCCCATGAACACGTGAGCCCGGGTGTGCCCATGATCGTGCTGGAGACCGCGCTGCCGGCCAAGTTTGCCGCCACCATCGAGGAAGCCGTGGGCTTTGCCCCGCCGGTGCCGGCCGCCCTGGGCGACCTGCTCGGCCGTCCGCGCCGCAATGTGGATGTGCCGGCCGACGTGGATGTCATCAAGGCCTACGTGATGAAGCATGTGCCCGAGGCCTCGGGTGCTTGAGGTGGGCGCTGCGCGGCTGGCGTGGCCGCTGCCGAAGGTCGCCGCATGAAGGTCGTGGGCCTGTGCGGCGCCTCGGGCTCGGGCAAGACCCAGCTGGCCGAGGCGCTCATCGCCGGCTTCAGGGCCGCGGGTGCTGCGGTGTCGGTGGTGAAACACGCCCACAAGCGCTTCGACATCGACATCCCCGGCAAGGACAGCCACCGCCACCGCCAGGCCGGTGCTTTCGAGGTGGTGGTGGCCAACAGCCACCGCCTGGCCAAGGTGCGTGAATACACGGCACAGGCCGAACCCACCGTGCACCAGCTGCTGGCCGAGCTGATCGACCTGAGCGAGTTCGGCCGTGAACACTGGGTGCTGGTGGAAGGATTCAAGCATGCCGACCTGCCCAAGCTGGAGGTCTGGCGCGCCGCGAAACCCATGGAGCCGCTCTATCCGCACGATCCGCTGGTGGTGGCCGTGGCGACCGACGACGCCACCAGCCTGCCGCGCCCGACCGGGCTGCCGGTGCTGGATCTGAACCAGCCGGACCAGGTGCTCGCTTTCCTGAGGCAAGATGCCGCCCGATATGACTACTGCGCTCCAGACTTCTGACCCTTCCACCGCCAAGCCGGCGGCCAATGCTGTCGGCAAGCCAGGCGGCCGCGCGCCCCTGCTGGCGCTGGACGAGGCCCTGGCCCGCCTGCTCGCCGCCGTGTTGCCGCTCTCGCCGCGCGGCGGTGCGCATGACACGGTGTCGACCTTCGACGCCCTGGGTCGTGTGCTGGCGGCCGACGTGGTCTCGCTGCTGGACGTGCCGCCGGCCGACAACACCTCGATGGACGGCTACGCCCTGCGTGCCGCCGACGTGGTCGAGGCCGGCACGCTGCTGCCGGTGAGCCAGCGCATCCCGGCCGGCGTGGTCGGCCAGCCGCTGCTGCCGGGTACGGCGGCGCGCATCTTCACCGGCGCGCAGATCCCGCCCGGCGCCACCGCCGTGGTGATGCAGGAGCAGTGCGAGGCCGTCACCGCCGCCGACGGCACGAGCCAGGTGCGCGTCAACACCGTGCCGGCCACCGGCCAGTGGATACGCCGGCGCGGCGAGGACGTGGCGCGCCACAGCGTCGTGCTGCGCGCCGGCACACGCCTGACCGCTGCGGCCCTGGGCCTGGCCGCGTCGGTGGGCGCAGCGCATCTCGAAGTGGCGCGCCGACCGCGCGTGGCGCTGTTTTCCACCGGCGACGAACTCGTCATGCCGGGCGAGGTGGCGCCCGAGGCCATGCGTCCCGGCGCCATCTACAACTCCAACCGCTACACCCTGCGCGCCCTGCTGCAGGGCCTGGGCTGCGAGGTGACCGACTTCGGCATCGTGCCCGACCGGCTGGACGCCACCCGCGCCACGCTGCGCGAGGCCGCCGCCGACCACGACCTCATCCTCACCAGCGGCGGGGTGTCGGTGGGCGAGGAAGACCATCTGCGCCCGGCCGTGCTGGCCGAGGGCCGGCTCGACCTGTGGTCCATCGCCATGAAGCCGGGCAAGCCGCTGGCCTTCGGCTCGGTGCACCGGCCGCTGGCCGTGGGCGAGTCCGCCGTCGACGGCAGCGAGGACGATCCGCAGCGCTCGGCCTGGTTCATGGGCCTGCCGGGCAACCCGGTGTCGAGCTTCGTCACCTTTTTGCTGCTGGTGCGCCCGGTGCTGCTGCGCCTGCAGGGCGTGACGGACGTGGCGCCGCGCAGCTACACCCTGCGCGCCGATTTCGACTGGCCCAAGGCCGACGCGCGGCGCGAATTCATTCGTGTGCGGGTGAACCCGGCCGGCGGGCTGGATGTGTTCCGCAACCAGAGTTCGGGCGTGCTGACCTCGGCCGTGTGGGGCGACGGCCTGGTCGATGTGCCGGCCGGCACCACCTTCCAGGCCGGCGCGCTGGTGCGTTACCTGCCGCTGGGCGAACTGCAGTCATGACGATGAAGGTGACATTGCGCTATTTCGCTTCGCTGCGCGAGGCCCTGGGCTCGACAGAGATCGCCGAGGTGGCCGAAGGCACGACTGTCGGCGCCTTGCGCGACGCGCTCATCGCCCGCGGCGAACCCCATGCCAGCGCGCTGCGCCGCGGCCGGGCGCTGCGCGCCGCCGTCAACCAGCAGATGTGCGCCGACAGCTTGGTGCTGAGCGATGGCGCCGAGCTGGCCTTCTTTCCGCCGGTGACGGGCGGCTGACGAGGAACTTCCCCCATGGCCCGAGTCACCATCCAGACCGCCGATTTCGACCTGGGCGCCGAAGTCGCCGCCCTGCGCGCCGGTGACCCGGCCGTGGGCGCCGTGGTGAGCTTCGTCGGCACGGTGCGCGACCGCAACCCCGGCTACGGCGAGGCCACGCGCCAGGGCGACATCCAGGCGCTGGAGCTGGAGCACTACCCCGGCATGACCGAGGCCAGCATCGAGGCCATGATCGACGCCGCACTGGCGCGTTTCGACATCCGCGCCGCGCGGGTCATCCACCGTGTCGGCCCGCTGGCGCCGCTCGACCAGATCGTGCTGGTGCTGGTCACCTCGGCGCACCGCGGCCAGGCCTTCCAGGCCTGCGAGTTCCTGATGGACTACCTCAAGACCGAGGCGCCATTCTGGAAGAAGGAGACCACCCCGGCCGGCGCCGCCTGGGTCGACGCCCGGGTGAGCGACGACCAGGCGCTGCAACGCTGGGGCATCCGCTCCGGCAACCTGGCGGGCTGAGCTTCCGGCATGAGCTGGAGCGGCCTGCTCGCGGTCTTCGTCGGTGCCGGCCTGGGCGCGGTGCTGCGCTGGGGGCTGTCGCTGTGGCTCAACCCGGTCTTTCCGACGCTGCCGCTGGGCACCCTGGCCGCCAACGCCCTGGGCGGTCTGCTGGTGGGCGTGCTGGTGGCCGTGCTCGGCCATTTCAACCATCTCGCGGTCGAGTGGCGGCTGTTCGCCATCACCGGCGTGATGGGCGGGCTGACGACGTTTTCCACTTTCTCGGTCGAGGTGGTGACCCTGATCCAGCGCGCCCAGTACGGCTGGGCGCTGCTCGCGGCGTCGACGCACCTGGGCGTCTCGCTCCTGCTCACGGGC
>JBJOKY010000111.1:0-11761 GCA_046045865.1 Pseudomonadota bacterium
GTTGAGGGCCCGCCAGCGTAGCAGAATCATTCCATGATCTACCTCATCGGTGACCTGCAGGGCTGCTGTGATGCCTTCGACCGGCTGCTCGACCACATCGGCTACTCGCCCTCGCGCGACCAGATCTACCTGCTGGGCGACCTCGTCAACCGCGGCCCGGCTTCGCTGGCCACGCTGGAGCGGCTGCAGGGCCTGGGCGACTCGGCCCGTTGCCTGCTCGGCAACCACGACCTGCACCTGCTGGCCGCAGCCCACGGTGTGCGCCCGCCTGGCAAGGGAGACACGCTGGGGGAGATCCTCGGCTCGCCCCGCCGCGACGCCCACCTCGACTGGCTGCGCCAGCAGCACCTGGCACTGCATGCCCACGGCTGGCTGATGGTGCATGCCGGCGTGCTGCCTGCCTGGGATACCGCGCGCACCCTCGCCCTGGCCGAAGAGGTTCACGCCCTGCTGCGCGGCCCCGACCTGGCCGACTTCCTGCACCAGATGTACGGCAACCGGCCGACGGCCTGGCGCGACGACCTGCAGGGCACGGAGCGCCTGCGCGTCATCGTCAACGCCCTCACCCGGCTGCGCCTGGTGGATGCGGCCGGCGCGATGGACTTCAGCGTCAAGGAAGGCGCCAGCCAGGCCCCGGCGGGCCTGTACGCCTGGTTCGACGCGCCCGGTCGGCACAGCCTGGGCCAGCCCATCGCCTTCGGCCACTGGTCCACGCTGGGCCTGATCAACCGCCCCGACCTGCTCGCGCTGGACGGCGGCTGCGTCTGGGGCGGCACCCTGACCGCCGCACGCATCGACGGCGGGCGCCGCGAGATCCTCACCGTCGCCTGCACACAGGCCCAGGTGCCGGGCTGAGCCCCGGCCTCGCCGCAGGCGGCGGCAAGGCCCTGGCGCCCGCCTACAATGCGGCCCGCCGAACCACCCGCGGTGCAACAGGAAGCGTGGCAGAGTGGTCGATTGCACCGGTCTTGAAAACCGGCGACGGGCAACCGTCCGTGAGTTCGAATCTCACCGCTTCCGCCACCCTGGCCGAGCTGGGCGCGGCCGGACACACCCTGGCCATCGGCGAGCAGATGCGCCCGGCGGCCGAGGCCCTGCAGGCACGCTGCGGCGTGCCCTACACGCTGTTCGACCGCCTCACAGGCCTCACGGCCACCGATGCACTCGTGCACACGCTCATGCGCCTGTCAGGCCGCGCCGCGCTGGCGCGTGTGCGCCGCCAGCGCAGCCAGCTGGTCGACGCCTTGCTGGACGGCCACTTCCACTTCGGCAATCGGCGCATCGCCCTGGCGGCCGAGCCCGACCTGCTCTGGGCCGCCGGCAGCATGCTGGCGGAGATGGGCGCCGAGCTGGCGGTGTGTGCCACCACCACGGCCTCGCCGCTGCTGGCGCGTTTGCCCTGCACCGAGGTGGCGATCGGCGATCTGGCGGACTGCGAGATCGCCGCCAAGGCCGCCGGCTGCGACCTGCTCATGACGCATTCACACGGCTGCCTGGGCATACCCACCTTCGACCGCATCGGCAATGCACACAAGTGCTACGTCGGCTACCGGGGCACCCGCCAGTTCGTCTATGAGGTCGGCAATGTCTTCATGGACCAGATCACCCACTACCACCCGGGCGACTGGCCGCTCGGCGAAGCAGCGCTGGCCGCGGCTCACGGTGAGCCCGTGCCGACGCCCGCGGTGTTCAGCACCCTGCCAGACCCGGCCGTGGCGCATGTGAGCGTCGAGATCCCGCGCATCCAGCGCACGGCCTACGCCTGAGCGGCGCCCACCGATCCACCTTCGTCTTCATCCCGACCAGGAGCCCCCGATGAAAATCGCCTTCGCCACCCAGGATCTGCGCGTCGACGCGCACTTCGGCTGGGCCAAGCACCATGCGGTCTACGAGATCGACGCCGGCGACTACCGCTTCGTGCAGGACCACGGCTTCGGCGAGGACCTGGCCGAGGACGGCAACGAGGACAAGCTGGCCGCCCTCCACGGCTGCGCCATCGTGTATGTCGCCGCCATCGGCGGCTAGGCCGCGGCGCGTGTGGTGGCCAGCAGGATCCACCCGGTCAAGGTGACACAGCCCGAGCCCATCCTGGACAAGCTGCAGGGCGTGCTCAAGGGCACACCGCCACCCTGGCTGCGCAAGGCGGTGATGAAGGATCAGGCGGTGACCTCGCGCTTCGACGACGAGGACGACGCCCCGGCCGGTGCAGCGCCGACGTCGCAGGTGCAGTCATGAGCGCCGCCATCACCAGCACCACCGCCGGCAGTGCGGTCGCCAACGCACCGGTCGACGCACCCGTGGGCACCACGGCCGATGACGCTGCGCTGCTGCAGGACGCCTTCATCCGCGAACTGGTCAAGCAGATCCGTGCCCAGGACACCCACGGCAGCTGGGAAGGCAAGAGCGACGCCAGGCTGCTGGAGCCCTACATCCTCACCGCCGAGCAGCGCCGCGCCTTGCCCATGATGGGCGACCCCGACCCCGAGACGCTTTGGCGGCTGGAGCTGTTCCACAACGCCATCGGCCTGTCGATCGAGCGCGTCACCGGCTGCATGGTCAGCCCCATGATGGATATGAGCCACGAGGGCTTTGGTCGCGCCGTGCTGACCGCCGGGCGCCTCATCGTCGTCAACCGCCATCTGCGCGACGTGCACCGCTTCGGCTACGCCAGCCTGGCCAAGCTAGCCGAGGCCGGCAACAAGCTGGTGGCCGAAGTCGTGCGCATGGTCGAGACCTACAAGGAGGTGGCCACCTTTGGCTGACGTCGACACCATGAAGGCCGAACTGAAGAAGCTCAATGCCCGCACCCCCCAGGCCAAGATGGACCTGCACGACCTGTCGGAGGAGCTGCCGACGAACTGGGAGCGCATCCTCGATGTGGCCCAGGCCGCCCACCAGGCCCTTGTGGCGCTGATGGCGGCCAAGGCACAACTGGCTGCAGCCAGCAGCGGGAGCGCGCCGTGAGCGGCACCAGCACCTACTCAGTCACGTTGCCCAGCGGCCAGCGCTGGTCACCCACCTTCGAGCAGTCCATCCACGAGGCCAGGTACATCGGCCGCGGCCGCTGCTTCAAGGTCTGCCCGCACGCCTGCACGGCGCCCTGCCCGAGGGCGAGCGCCTGGAGATCTGGTCGGTGCTGGCCGGGCTGAGCGGCAGCGAGCACCGTCGCCTGCTGGCGCGCTGGTTTCCGGGCGCCGAGCTGGCGCTGGCGCTGGATCTGGACTGGCTGGCCCTGGCGCGTGCGCCACGCCGCGAGGCGCGCCAGGACGAGATCGAGGACCTGGTCGACCTGCTGACCGACACGGCAGCCGTCGTGCCGCCCGGCCTGGCGGGCATCGGCGGGGGCACAACACCCGGCATCGTCGGCAACCGCCCGACCCACGGCCATCAGGCGTGCCGCTGGCTGGCTCACGCCCTGGGTCAGGCCAGCCTGGGGGACAACCACCTGTGGCAGGACCTGCACCTGCCCTCGCGGCGCGAGGTGAGCGTCCTCATGAGCAGCTGGTTCCCGGCCCTGGCGGCGCGCAACGACCGCGACATGAAGTGGAAGAAGCTCCTCTACAAGCAGCTCTGCGACCACGCCGAGATCAAGGCCTGCCGCGCACCCAGCTGCAGCGGGTGCAGCGACTACGCGCGCTGCTTCGGGCCCGAGGACGCGGTGGCGGCCTGAGGACGCGATAGGCGTGTCTCGGTCGAGAATACCGACATGACCCGCAAGGCCCAGTCGATCACGTCCATCCAGCACCGCCTGAAGCAGTCACCCGGAGCAGCCGCGCAGGCCCGGTCGCGCTGGCCTGACTGCCTGGGCGCAGCCCTTCGCATCGTCGCCGTGCTGACGGTTGCACTGTCACCGGTCCTTGCCGCCCGCGCCGGCGAGGTGCAGGTGGCCGTGGCCGCCAACTTCGCCGGGCCGCTGGCGAAGATCGCAGAAGGCTTCAGCGCCGCCAGCGGCCACACGCTCAAGGTCTCGGCCGGCGCCACGGGCAAGTTCTACACGCAGATCCGGTCCGGCGCGCCCTTCGAGGTGCTGGTCGCGGCCGACGACGAAACGCCGAAGAAGCTCATCACCGAAGGCCTGGCCGTCAAAGGCAGCAGCTTCACCTATGCCATCGGCAAGCTGGTGCTGTGGAGCGCGAGGCCCGGCTTCGTCGATGCCGATGGCCAGGTGCTGGCCCAGGCCAGGGCCTTCGAGCACCTGGCCATCGCCAGCCCCAAGGTCGCGCCCTACGGTGCGGCAGCGCTGGAGGTACTCAAGGCGCGCGGCCTGACCACGGCCATCAGCCCCAGGCTGGTGACGGCCGAAAGCATCGCCCAGGCCCACCAGTTCATCGCCACCGGCAACGCCGAGCTGGGCTTCGTGGCGCTGTCGCAGGTGGCCGTGCCGGGCAAGCCGGTGACGGGCTCGTACTGGCTGGTGCCGGGCAACCTGTACGGCGAGATCCGCCAGGACACCGTGCTGCTCAAGGCGGGCGAGAAGAACCCCGCCGCCAGCGCCTTGCTGGACTACCTCAGGAGCGCCCCGGCCCAGGCCGTGATCGCCGCCTACGGCTACGGCCACTGACGAGCCCGGAGCGCCGGCCGATGTACACCGCTGCGGACTGGCAGGCCATCCGCCTGAGCGCCGAGCTGGCCGGGCTGTCCACCCTGCTGCTGCTGCTCGTGGGCACGCCGCTGGCCTGGTGGCTGGCGCACACGCGCTCGCGCCTGAAGCCCGTGTGGCTGGCCATCGTCGCCCTGCCCCTGGTGCTGCCGCCCACGGTGCTGGGCTTCTACCTGCTCGTCACGCTCGGGCCACAGGGCCCTGTCGGCCAGGCCATGCAGGCGCTGGGGCTGGCGCGCCTGCCCTTCACCTTCGGCGGGCTGGTGGTGGCCTCGGTGCTGTACTCGCTGCCCTTTGTCGTGCAGCCCATCCAGCAGGCCTTCGAGGCCATCCCGGCCCGCACGCTCGAAGCCGCCGCCACCCTGCGCGCCGGCGCGCTGGACCGTTTCTTCACCATCGCCCTGCCCCTCGCCCGGCCCGGCCTGGTGACCGCCACCGTGCTGGGTTTTGCCCACACCGTGGGCGAGTTCGGCGTGGTGCTGATGATGGGCGGCAACATCCCCGGCAAGACCCGGGTGCTGAGCGTGGCCATCTACGATCATGTCGAGGCCGGCGAATACGCCGACGCGCACCGCCTGGCCGCCACCATGGTGGTCTTCGCCCTGGTGGTGCTGAGCACGCTCTACCTGGTGAATCGCCCGCGCCAGCCACAGGCCGCCGGGCACGGCGAGGGGCCGACGGCATGACGAGCGCCTCTGCCTCCACGGCGCACATCGCCGCCCCCTACCCCGCCCACATCACGGCCCGGCTCAGCCTGGCCCGCGCCGGCTTTGCACTCGACGTCGACCTGCAGCTGCCCGGCCGCGGCATCAGCGCCCTGTTCGGCCCCTCGGGCTGCGGCAAGACGACAGTGCTGCGCGCCCTGGCCGGGCTGGAGCGTGCGCGCGGCCGCATCAGCGTGGGCGACGAGGTCTGGCAGGACGACGCGCGCGGCGTCTTCGTGCCCACCCACCAGCGCCCGCTGGGCTATGTGATCCAGGAGGCTGCCCTCTTTCCGCACCTGGACGTGCAGCGCAACCTGGCCTACGGCATGAAGCGGGTGCCGGCCGGTCAGCGCGTCATCCCGGTCGAGCAGGCGGTCGAGCTGCTGGGCATCGGCCACCTGATGGCGCGGCTGCCCGAGCACCTGTCGGGCGGCGAGCGCCAGCGCGTGGCCATCGCGCGCGCCCTGCTCACCAGCCCGCGCCTGCTGCTGATGGATGAACCCCTGGCCGCGCTGGACGCCGCGCGCAAGGCCGAGATCCTGCCCTTCCTGGAGCGCCTGCACGCCGAGCTGGCCATGCCCATCGTCTACGTGTCGCACGCCATCGACGAGGTGGCACGCCTGGCCGACCACCTGGTGCTGATGCAGGCCGGCCACGTGCTGGCCGCCGGCCCGGTGACCGAGCTGATGGCGCGCAGCGACCTGCCCCTGGCCGCGGCCGACGACGCCGGTGTGGTGCTGCTGGCCACGGTGGCCGGACACGACAGCGCCTACGCCCTGACCCGCCTCACCCTGCCCGGCGCCGAGCTGTGGGTCGGCGCCGTGGCCCAGCCCCCGGGCAGCGCGGTGCGCCTGCGTGTGGCCGCACGCGACGTGAGCGTGGTGCGCACGGCCCCGCAGGACAGCAGCATCGTCAACGTGCCAGGCGTCACCGTGGTGGAGGTGCAGGCCAGCGGCTCCACCGCCCTGCTCGGCCTGGCCCTGGGCCATATCGACCCGGCCGAGCTGCTCAAGCCGTACACACCGCACACGCCGCGCCTGCTGGCGCGCATCACGCTGCGCTCGCTCGACCACCTGCACCTGCGTCCGGGCGATCAGCTCTTCGCGCAGATCAAGGGCGTGTCGCTGATGCGCTGAACAGGCGCGTCAGGGATGCGGCAGATCCGGCAGTCGGCCTAGCACCGCCAATCGGCCAGAAGCCGCACGCGTGGAGGTCCGGACCGACGGCCCGGCCTCTTCCGTCCAGTTCCTCGAGGTGGACGGCGCAGCTGGTCTGATCACGGTACTCAACCCGACCAGTCCGATCTGGTCCGCCACGGTCGACCTGAGCCGGATTCACGAATGATCCGGACCCACCAGGCAGGCTCGCCGAGCACCTCGACTGGGCGTGCGGGCATCCATCGAGTAGTTACCATTCGCCCGAACGCGTAAAACACGCAATCCTGCGGACCGGATGATCACGGCGAGTGCTGGTTGCGGGCTAGCTGGGGTCACCCGCACTGCACCACTTCCACAGACCAAGGGAGTCTCGACATGTCGATCCATCCGCCACGGACGCTGGCCGCCCGACTGCTCGGTGGCTTGCTGTTACTGGCAGCAGTGGCAGCCTGCAGCACGGCGCCCACGTCGTCCGGCACAGAAACCGCCCCCAGCCAGGCCTTCGGCATCGACCTGACGGGCAAACGCATCGTCTTCGTGCTCGATGTGTCGGGGAGCATGGAATACAAGGATGAGGTGTCACCCTCGGGCGTGGTCTACAGCCGGGCCAGGGACGCGGTGACGGCCAAGCTGCCGGACTATGTGCGCGGCATGGTCGGCGCCGAAATCGACAAGCGCACGACCAAGCTCGCGGCGGCGCGCCGGGCACTGGCCGACGGCATCAATCTGCTCGACAACAGCCGCCACTTCCAGATCGTGCTCTTCAGCAATGCAGTCAAGGACTGGCAGCGTGAGCCCGTCAAGGCCACCGCGGAGAACAAGGCGGCTGCCATCCGTTTCCTGGACGGGCTCGCCACCAATGGCGGCACCAGCGCCAAGGCGGCACTGGAACACGCCATGCGCATCCCCGGCGTCGACCAGATGGTCTTCATCTCGGACGGCAGGCCGACCGATGCCAAGTCGGACCTCATCCTGAAATCCGTGCAGGCCGCGAATGCGCGCAAAGGCGTGAAGATCTACGCCGTCGGTCTGGGTGACGATCAGGACAAGGAGTTCATGGAAGCGCTGGCCGCGCAGAACCGCGGCAGCTACGTGAGGCGGTCAGGTCTGTTCTGAGCATCCCCAGGGCCGGGCTGCGCCCAGCCCGCCAGCCCATCGTTTACCCTGGCGCCATGCACAGCCTGCCGCGCACCGCCTCGTTCATGCTCAACATGGCCCACCTGCTGGACCACCTCTTCCTGCTGATCTTCGCCACCGCGGTGGCCGCCATCGCGCGCGACTTCGGCTTTGCGCGCTGGGAAGACCTGATGCCCTACGGTGCCGGCGCCTTCGTGATGTTCGGCCTGGGCTCGCTGCCCGCCGGCCGGCTGGGCGACCTGTGGGGCCGGCGCCAGATGATGCTGGTGTTCTTCGCCGGCATGGGGCTGTCGGCCATCCTGGTGTCATTCACGCGCACGGCCTGGGAGCTGGCTGCCGCGCTCACCGTGCTGGGCAGCTTCTCGGCCATCTACCACCCGGTGGGCATCCCCATGCTGGTGCAGGGCTCGGCACGCCCGGGCGCGGTGATCGGCGTGAACGGCCTGTCAGGCAACCTGGGCATCGCCGCCGCCGCACTCGTCACGGGCCTGCTGGTGCAGGCCCATGGCTGGCGCGCGGCCTTCTTCGTGCCCGGCCTGGCCTGTCTGCTGCTGGGCCTGCTGTTCGCACGCGTCACGCCGCACGAACTGGAGCCACCGTCGCGGCGCAGCCACCGCCAGGCCAGCACGCTCACGCCGGCGCAGCTGGCGCGCGTGTTCGTGGTCATGACGGTGGCCTCGGCCACCGGCGGCATGGTGTTCAACATGACGACCAACGGCAACGGCCAGTTGCTGGCCGAGCGCATGCGCGGCGTGGTGGACAACCCGGCGCGCCTGGGCCTGCTGCTGGCGCTGCTGTACGCCGTGGCCTCGGTGGCGCAGGTGGTGGTGGGCCGACTGATCGACCGCGTGCCGCTGCGCCGGCTGCAGATGAGCATCCTGCTGATGCAGGTGCCGCTGCTGCTGCTGGCCTCGCAGGTGCAGGGCTGGTGGCTCTTTGCCTGCCTGGCGGGCACCATGGTGATGGTGTTCGGCGCCATCCCCTTTACCGACGCGGTGATCGTGCGTTACGTCGACGACCGCATGCGTTCGCGCGTGGCCGGCATGCGCCTGACGGTGTCGGTCGGCATCAGCTCGCTGGCCGTGTGGGCACTCGGCCCGGTGGTCAAGGCCGCGGGCTTCGCCAACCTGCTGCTGGGGCTGGCGGCGCTGCCGCTGCTGACGGCCGCCATCGTGTCCTTCCTGCCCGAGGAACAGCGCACCTGAATCGCGCTGCGCACCCGGGCAGCGCGCCGCCCGGCTTCACGTTATCGTGCACGCCTGTCCTGACCACCCGCTGCCGCACCATGACGACCACTCCCGGCAAGATCGCCTTCCTCGGCACCGGCCTCATGGGCTCGGGCTTCGTGCGCCGCCTGCGCGCCAACGGCCACGCGGTCAACGCCTGGAACCGCAGCCCGGCCAAGGCGCTGGCGCTGCAGGACTGCGGCGCGACCGCCTGCGCCGCCGCCGCCGCCGCGCTGCAGGGCGCTGTGCGCATCCACCTGTCGCTGGCCGACGACGCCTCGGTCGACGCGGTGCTCGAACCGCTTGCAGGGCTGGTCGCAGCCGAGGTCTGGATCGTCGACCACACCACCACCGCCGTCACACCCACGGTCGAGCGCATCGCGCGCTGGGCCGCGCGCGGCGTCACCTATGTGCACGCGCCGGTCTTCATGGGCCCGTCCAACGCGGCCGAGGGCACCGGGCTGATGCTGCTGTCGGGCCCGCCGGCGCAGCACGACGCATTGCTGCCCGCGCTGCAGGGCATGACCGGCAAGGTCGTGCACCTGGGCGAGGCGCCCGAACGCGCCACCGCCTTCAAGCTGTTCGGCAACCTCACGCTGCTGGGCATCATGGGCGTGCTGGGCGACGTGGCGCGCCTGGCCCACTCGGTCGGCATCTCGACCAGCGACGCGTTCTCGCTCTTCCAGCACTTCAACCCGGGTGCGAGCCTGCCGGCGCGCGCCGCGCGCATCTCGGGTGGCGCGTACGACCAGCCCTCGTTCGAGGTCGCCATGGCGCGCAAGGACGTGCGCCTGATGATCGAGCAGGCCGGCGCCGGCGGCGTCGCCCTGAACGTGATGCCCGGCGTGGCCGCCATGTTCGACGCCGCCATCGCGCGTGGCGAGGGCGCGCTGGACGCTGCCGCGGCCGCCCGCGCGCCTGGCTGAGGGCCGGCCATGATCGAACACCACCTCGACCTGCGCAGCGCCGACGGCGTGATGAACACCTTCGTCGTGCACCCCGACGAAGGCGGACCACACCCGGTCGTGCTGTTCTACATGGACGCGCCCGGCAAGCGCGAGGAGCTGCACGACATGGCGCGGCGCATCGCCGCCGTGGGCTACGTGGTCGTGCTGCCCAATCTGTACTACCGCCGCTCGCGCGACTTCCAGCTCAAGGAACGCACGCCCGAGGCCATGGCCGTCATGTTCGAGCACATGGCCACGCTCGACGCGCGCACCACCCGCGTCGACACCCAGGCCCTGCTCGCGTACGTCGACGCCCTGCCACAGGCCGACGCCCGACGCATCGGCGCGGTGGGCTACTGCATGAGCGGCCCTTTCGTGATGTGGGCGGCGGCCGATTTCCCCGCGCGGCTGGGCTGCATCGCCTCCATCCACGGCGCCAACATGGCGACCGACCAGCCCGATTCGCCGCATCGCATGGCCCCGCGCATCCGCTGCGAGAGCTATTTCGCCTGCGCCGAGATCGACCGCTGGGCGCCGCCGGCCGACATCCAGGCCCTGCAGTCCGGCCTGGTGGCGGCCGGCACACCCCACCGCATCGAGTGGTACCCGGGCGTGGAACACGGCTTCGTCTTCCCGCAGCGCGGCGCCATCTACAACCGCCCGGCCGCCGAGCGCCACTGGGAACGGCTGTTCAGCCTGTTCGCGCGCACCCTGCGCTGAGCCCGGGCACCCCTGCCGCCGCACCGCCCCATGGACACCGACACCGCCGCCACCCTGCGCCAGCTGCTCGACCGTCAGCCGGTGGCCGCCCTGGCCACGCTGCACCGCGGCGAGCCGGCGGTGTCCATGGTGCCCTTCGTGCTCGTGCCGGGCACGGCCGAGCTGCTCATCCATGTCAGCGCGCTGGCCACGCACACGGCCGACCTGCGCGCCCATGCGCGTGCCAGCCTGCTGGTGATGGACGAGGCCCGCGCCGACGTGATGGCCCAGGCCCGCGCCCGTGTCAGCCTGGCCTGTGTGGCCGAGCCGCTGGCGCGCGACGACCCGCGCCATGCCCAGGCGCGTGCGGCCTACCTGGCGCGCTTCCCCGACGCTGCCATCACCTTCGAGCTGGCGGATTTCGTCATCGTCGTGCTGCGCCCGGCCAGTGCCCGCCTGGTCGCGGGCCTGGGCCGCGCCTGGAGCCTGGCCGGCGCCGCGCTGGACGCCTGGCTGCGACCAGCGGCTGCATGAACAACGCCCCTGGCCGACGGCAGGTGCGGCCCGCGCTCAGCGCCTGATGCGGTGCATGGCGCCCGCGCCCGACGATGTCCATGGCATGTCGACCCAGCAGCGCGCCTCTTCCAGCGTGGCGAAGACGCGGTAGGGCTGGGGCGTGAATCCCAGGGCGATGAACTGGTGGATGGCGGCCACGATATCGGGCCGCAGCGCCACGGCCGCGATGCGCATCTGCGGGTTGGTGATGGCCGGGGCCACGTGCAGCGCGGCGATCTCGCGGGTCGCCTCGTCGCTCAGCTCGTAGCGCTCGGCCTCACGGTAGTCGGTGATGGCGTAGCGCAGTCGGTCGAAGCGCGGGTCGCCGCAGATGTCGTCGAAGGACAAGCGGCGCTCGGCGATGGTCACGTCGCCGTGATAGCGGCGATAGACCCCGCGTGCTTCCCAGGTGAGGCTGTAGGGCATGGTGGCGCCCAGGGTAAGCCAAACGGTGCACGCTACCCCGCACGGGTGCCCGCGCCACCTCGTCGCGGGCGCGGAATATGTGCCATCCCCCGGGCTGGCGCAGCCGGCCGGCATGCGGGCGGGGGTGTCAGGGCGCTGGTGCGGACGCTCGTGCCTGCGGTGGCGCGGTTGTTCAGGCCCCGGCCGCAGCCCCGGCGGGCGACCGCCGCCGGCCCGGCGCAGGCCAGGGCGCGGCGCCGGCGGCGCCCGCCGGCTCGCCCAGATCCCAGTACAGGCCGGCCATGAGCTGCAGCCCCTGGCGCGCCAGGGG
>JBJOKY010000454.1:0-3583 GCA_046045865.1 Pseudomonadota bacterium
CGCGCACGATGCGCCACTTGCGCCCGGCCGGGAAACCCGCGCCGCCCAGGCCGCGCAGGCCCGAGTCTTCCAGGGTCTTGATGACAGCCTCGACCTCGAGCCGGCCTTCCAGGCAGTCGCGCAGCAGGGCATAACCACCGGCGGCGCTGTAGGCCGCCAGGCCGGTGTAGGGCTCGGGTTCGTGGCGGGTCTGGCCGGCCGACACGGCGGCGGCGACGCTGCCGGCGTCGGCCTGGAGCACCGGCCTTTGATGCACCACGGCCACGGGGGCCTGTTCACACCGGCCGACACAGGGCGCGGCGATGACGCGCACCTCGCGGCCCAGCATGTCGGGCAGCCTGGCCAGCAGATCCTGCGCACCGGCCATCTCGCAGCTCAGGCCGTCGCACACGCGCACGGTGAGCGCGGCCGGCGCGGCGATGCTGCCGTCGGAGCCTTCCTTCACCACGTCGAAGTGGTGATAGAAGCTCGCGACCTCGTAGACCTCGGTCTGCGCCAGGCCGAGCAGGCGGGCCAGTGCGGCCAGGTGTTGGGCACCCAGCTGGCCGTGTGCGTCCTGGATGGCGTGGAGGTACTGGATGAGCAGATCACGCCGGTACGGCCCTGCGCCGATGAGCGCTTGCACATCGTCCAGCGCCTGGGGCTGCACGCTGCGGCCCTTGGGCGCCTGGCGCTTGCGTTCACGGCTGGCGCCGGCGACGGCGATCGGGATGACCGGATGGTTCACGGGACAGGCTCCACGGAGACGATCCGGCCAGTATCTGGCGCGTCGCGCGGCACTGTCCAATCGAATCGGGAAACGACCCGATTCAGCCAGCGTATGAACGACGGGCGGTGAACCCTCAGCCCGGCGCCATGCTGCCCGTGTGCAGGCGCACATGGGCCAGCCAGTCCGGCTGGGCGGCCATCTGCAGGGCCGCTTCGAGCACGCGGGTGGGCGGGCTGGCGGGCGAGGTCATCCAGCCGATCGGCGTCTCCACCACCGGGTCGACCAGCGCGTGCGCCACCAGGCCCGGCTGCAGGCGCGTCGCGCTCACCAGCGCGCCCGGCAGCACGGCGGCCAGGTCGCCGGCACCTTCATCCTGCATTGCCTGGATGAGCGCCAGCACCGAATCGGTTTCCAGCGCCGGCACGGTGCGCAGGCCGGCGCTGCGCAGCGCCCCTTCGACGATCACGCGGTTGTGCATCTCGGGCGTGAGCATCACCAGCGGCAGCCGCGCGGCGTCGGCCCAGGGCCAGGGTGTGCCGAACTGCAGGCCCGGCCTGGCGCGGGCCGGGTCGGTGAGCGCCACCTCGGCGCCGGCCTGCCGTCGCACCAGAAAGTAGTGCTCGCGGTACTGTGGCAGCACGCACAGGCGCCGGGCCGGTGGATCCAGGCGTTCGGCATAACCCAGGGCCATGTCCAGCGCCAGGCTGTCCAGGCCGTTTTCCAGCGCCTGCGAACTCAGGCCCTGCACGATGGGCTGGATGCCCGGGTGGCGCGCCCGCAGCCGCGCCGCGAAGCGCGCCGCCACCGGCACGGCGGTGGGCACGGCGCCGATGCGCAGCACGCCGCGCGGCGCGCCGGCCAGGCTGGCCAGCTCCTGGCGCAGCGCCTCGGCGCCGTGCAGCAGGCGGTGGGCATGGGCCAGGGCGACCTCGCCCTCGGCGGTCAGGCCCTCGTACTGGCGCGAACGGCGCACCAGCGCCACGCCAAGCTCGGCCTCCAGCGCACGCAGGGCGTTCGACAGCGCCGGCTGGGTGATGTGGCAGGCCTGGGCGGCGCGGCCGAAGTGGCGGTGATGTTCCAGCGCCGTGAGGTAGCGCATGGCTTCGAGCAGGTTCATGGCGGCATTCTCGGCGGGCCGGCCGCACATGAGACCAGGCCGGCAAGCCCCGGACAGGGATGAGGGGCCTGGGGCAGACGTCGGCCGGAGTGCCGACGCGCGCGGGCCATCGACCGGGCAGCCGCCGCAGCGCGTCGGCCGCCGGCCGGCTGGCTGCCGGGGATCAGCGCGGCGTGCCGGCCACCGCAGCCGACCAGGCGCCCACCAGGCCGATCGCTGCGCCGGTGCTGCTGCGGATGCGGAACTGGTTGAGCTGGCCCGAGGGCAGGCCGGTGACGGTGTAGGCCGCCGTGGCGCGCCCGGCCACCGTGGTGACGTTCACCCAGTTGGTGCTGGTGGCCGTGCACACCGTGGTGGCGCCGACGCAGCGCTGGATGTCGTAACCCGCCACCGCGGCCACGGTGCTGGCGGTCCAGGCCAGCGGCACCTGGCCGGCCGGCGTGGCGCCGATGCCGAGCAGGCCGGCGCTGACGTTGGAGCGCAGCCCCGCCACCGCCGGCAAGGTGCCGTTGTAGTGGTTCACCTGGCTGGCAGGGCCCTGGGTGGCACCGTTCACCGCGTTGACCTGGTAGGCGTACAGCGTGGCCGCCGTGAGGCCGGTGTTGGTGTAGGTGACGGCGTTGGCCGCCAGGTTGCCGGTGGGCGCGGTCGGCACCGCGAAGGCGCCGGTGGTGGCCGTGCCGTTGGCAGCGATGGTGATGGTGGCGCGCTGCACGCGGTAGGCAGTCTCGCCGGTGGAGGCGTCGGTCCAGCGCAGCACGGCGCTGTTGGCGGTGGTGCCGGCCGCGGCCGTCAGGGCCGTGGGTGCGGCCAGCGCGACGGCGGCCGGCGTGGTGACCGCCAGCGGCGCCGAGGCCGATGCACCCGCGCCGCTCAGCGCCGCCACCGTGTAGCTGTAGCTCGTGGCCGCGGCCACGGTGGTGTCGGTGTAGGCCGTGCTGTTGGCCGCCAGGGTGGCGATGACCGCGCCGTTGCGCAGCACCTGGAAGCCGGTCTCGTTGGCCGAGGCATCGGTCCAGGCCAGGGCGACGCTGTTGCTCGCCACGGCCGTGGTGCGCAGGCCGGTCGGCGCGGCCGGCAGCGCCACCGGGGTGGTCACGCTCAGGGGGGCGGACGCAGCGCTGGCGCGCGGATGCAGGGCCACGACCTGGTAGCTGTAGGTGGTCGAGCCAGCCACCGTGCTGTCGGTGTAGCTCACCACGTTGGCGCCCAGGCTGGCGATGGCCGTGGCGTTGCGCAGCACCTGGTAGCCGGTCTCGTTATTGGCGTTGTCCACCCAGCGCAGGGTGACGCTGGACGCACTCACCGCGCTGGCGGCCAGACCGCCCGGTGCGTTGAGCTGCGGCGGCGTGACCACGCTGGTGCTGGTGGAGCCCACACGACCGCCCGAGTTGAGGGCGTAGACCTGATAGGTGTAGGCCGTGTCCTGGGCCACGCCGGTGTCGACGAAGCTCACGGCGTTGGCCGGCAGGCTGGCGATGACGACGCCGCCGCGCTCGACCTGGAAGCCGGTCTCGGTGCTGGCGTTGTCCACCCAGGCCAGGCTGACCTGGGTGGGCGAGTTGGCGGTGGCGGCAAGGCCCGACGGCGCACCCGGCGCGGCCGCGGTGAGCACGCGCACCTGGGCGCTGGCGCGGCCGCCGGCCGAGGAATCGACCGTGACCACGGCCGGCGGCGCGGCCGTGACGATGGGTGTGCCCGGCGCCACGCCGTAGCCATGCAGCGTCAGGCTGGGCGGCACGCGCTGGTCGGCCGAG